>DPVD01000248.1:0-13676 GCA_003526745.1 Candidatus Latescibacterota bacterium | reverse complement strand
CAGATTGTCTGGCGAACCATCGGCTAGTGTCTGTCAGGAGTGTGACGGATGGCACCTTCCCGGCACAAGACTATCAGGGTGGGCTTCCAGACGGGGAGTGGGACCCATCTAAAAGACCGAGATGCGACGAAGCATCTCCTTGCGTGAGTTGCCCTAGAAGCCCAGTGCATCTGTGCGAAGCTCATCGCAGCAGATCCAGATGATGTCTGGATGGTCTCTCATAGGATGCCTGATACGAATACCTCTACCTCGTTTATCGTGATTATACCTTCTATTTCAGAGCTCTTAGCAAGCGTAATGTCTAGCTCGTTGTCGCCGTAAATGGCAGGTGGTGACCTCAACACAAGGTGGTAGGTATCGAGGGTTTCACCATCTGTCGACGATTCACGCTCGATGTGGTTCGATGAGACAGTGTGCCCATTTATTGCAACATCGAGTATGTCCCCAGGAAGGGAATCCGCACGAAAGACCAGCTTTGCCTTGTCGCTCCCAGTCAGTTTCTCGAAGATGCGGAATCGGAAGGTCTGGCGGTTGCCTTCTGAGGCGCGGTCCAGTTTGATCTCCTCTGGCGCATACGGGAAGTCCCCGCCATACCCGGCCTGCCCGCCATCCGAAGGACCCCACAGCGGATAGAACACGTAGTGACGATCGCCTGCCGCAACCTTTTCGGGATCGCGCAGTGACCTGAGCGTCTCATACTGCTCAACGTCAAATATGTTCTGTGTGGAGTAGCCGTCAGCCCCTGCACCATAGAAGTTCTGTATGGTTGCGCGACAGTGAGATGGCGTCTGTTCTACGTGGCGATGATGATAGCCGAGCTTGGCCTGGATCTGTGGATACACGGCGCACTCGTTCTGGTGAGCGAGTTTGACGAACTCGTCAAGGGGCGCGTTAGGGTCCGTAAAACCGAGGTCACCCGGGGCGACGTAGTCGATCAACTTCTCGGTGACCCAGGTTGGGACATCCAATCCCATCGCTCTGTTGCTCTCAATGTCGCGCAGCACGCGGACACCCAGAAGCAGTCGACGTCCCTTCGCTTCACCCTCTTCATCCAGCATCTCCCGAATCCGATGCACGTACTCGGTCATTAGTTGGTGTGATGACGCCGCTTTTCCCAACGGGAAACAGGCGGGCAAACGATGCCAGTTGAGTTCGATGCCATCGATGTCAAAACGGCTAGCGGTCTCTTGAATGATCGATAAGACCCAGTCGCGCACGGCTCCGACTGTGTAGTCGAGTGCACATCCGATGTCAAAACTGCGATGATCCGCGGTGCGCGGTGATGATGGCTTGTAGCCTTTCAGGATCCAGTCGGGATGCGTCTGTGACAGATCCCCGAACCAGTCTGCATTGTGTCCGTGCCGATCATTCACCCGGAATCCAACGACGAAGGTTATTCCCCGCCGATGACACTCATCGATGTAGACCTCCAAGGGCATCACACCGGTATCGATCATCGGTATGAGTCGCTGATGTTGAGGGCGAGCGTCGTAGCGACAGTTTTCAGACCGCCAAAAATGTGACCAGCCCTGAGACCAGATTTCTTGTACAAGGATGTCAACGTTCGCGAGCTCGTCATACCGTCTCACGATCTCCCGAAGTTCTTCCGGCTTCGCGGGGTCGCTAACCTGGCTGGTCGTGTTTGAGGGATCGCTGACGTAGATGAGTTGGCGATCCGGATGGATGCGTCTGCTGAGTTTGGAGTTTGGCATTCAAATCCTGAAGGAAATCAACTTGGACCACCTACCTCCCACGTGCTCGACTGCGTGAACAAAGATGAACAGGGATGGAAGAAGGGTTGACACGCAGCCTGCTAAGCGACCGCGGTCCCTGACTAATCGCAGTCCGCAGCAAATCGGAGACGGAAGGTGAGGACTCCGTGTCACAACCGACCGTGGTTCGTAACACAGCCCCACCCTTATATTTCGGCGTTTACCGACTGTAGCGGGCCTATTCCGCCGTAGCTGTCTAGCGCAGGTAGATGGCTCCTATTGCCTCTTGCCTCCCGCGAAGCCATTGTACTCATCCATGAAGAACTCCGCCTGCTTCGTCATAAAGATGCTGATATCGTCTCCCTTGAAGGCAAAAGAGATTCGCAGACCGCCCAGATGAATGTCAGTGATGAGAATCTCCATATTCAGTGTCGTGTCATTGACCCAGGCTGCTGAAGCCAGACATTCATACTCTCTGCCGGGTCTCTCACCGATCTGTTCGCCGAAATAGTTCCGCTGAGGGAAGGTCCCTGCGCTGATGTGCCCGATCCCGAACTGCAAGATTTTGTGGCCCTGACCGTTCGTGTAGTCCCACGTGCCTTTGTCTCCATCGAAACACAGACGTGTTCGCTTGATTCCCATTGGATTGTCGTCTAGATCAAACCAAGTTCCATCGACCCTTTCTCGGGTTGGGCTGTCTGTGCCTCCGGGAAGTGGTTGGATGGCCAGCCGATCGATCCGGTCGGCGAGCTCTCTGGCGGCTTGCTCATCTTCAGACAACGGGCTGTCGGACAGGTGTGGGAAGATCTCCTCGCGCATTACGAGGGGAATCGCACTTCCAGACGGAGCACCTTGTGTGTCGGAGATACAGGTGAAGGCAAATGCTTTGTCTGGGAAGCAGAGGGCATACTGACTGCCCATTCCCCGAAAGGAGAAGCCGTTCTCCTTCTCGTGCCAGATCTGATAACCGTATCCATTATGGCCTTTCAGGGCATTATCGACCTGTTTTGCGGTTGCTTCACGCACATAGCCTTCCGGCAGCACTTGTTCCTCAGCCCACTTGCCCCCATTCAGGCACGTGAGCCCGACTTTGGCCAGGTCGCGCAGCGTGCAGATGACACCCGAACCGCCCCACGAGATGCCTTCGGGCGTCCGGATACAGAAGGCGTCCGAAGAGAATCCGATCCGATCGAGGAACCGTGGTCGCATGTAGTCGAGAAAGGGCTTGCCTGCGAGACGCTCGACGATCGCGTTGAGGACGACCGTTGCAGATGTGTCATATGAGAAGATCGTGCCGGGTGGATGCGAGGGGGCCTTGTTGAAGAAGGTCCATACCCAGTCAGGGTCGTCGTGCTTGTAAGTGGTTCGCGTGTGCGCGGTGCACATGGTCAGTAGGTCTTTGACTGTCGATTCGGCCAGCCATGGGTGCAAGTCCGCCGGAAGCTTGTCCAAGATCTGATCGGCCACCCTGTCGGCGAGGCTCAGCTTGCCTTCATCGATCATCATTCCGACTGCTAGGGAGACGAAGCTCTTGCTGATCGAATACATCCGGTGCTTACGGTCAGCAGTCCAAGGCGACCAGTATCCCTCAGACGCGATACGGTTGTGACGCAGGAGGAGGAACCCGTGCATGTTGATCCGCTCTGCATCAATCCTGTTGAGGAAGTTCAGAATTGCGCGAGAAGGGATGCCGACACTTTCAGGGGTGGGTGCTGATGTGAAGTGTGTGGTGTGATTCATTGCCGGGTTTGTTGGTGAAAGGGCCAGATCACCCACCCATCTTCGCCAAGGCGTCGATGGACCGATGGATACAGAAAATACGAATGACTAGAAGGTCCAAAAGCTCACTGCGACGCACTACGATCATGGTGATTCGGTGGGTTGCGGTATGCAGAAGGTTCACGACCTTTTCCCACGTTGATCGTGACGGTAGGGACCAGTCCCGAAGTGTGGTCCGGCGAATTTAGGATCGACTACCTTGCGATCACCCGCTTATGCTCGATGGGAACAGATACACACGGATGTTGAGGGCCAGGAGCAGAGTGCCTCGCCCCACGATCGAAGCGATATGGATGAGTGAGGACCACGGAGCAGAATCGGAACCGTGGCGGTCGTGTTGTGGATCACGAGCCCAGCCCTGTGTGTAAACTACCCGTTGACGCCGTCCTATCGATGGCTGTAAGGGCGTTCGAGATTCAGGGCATCCCGGTTCAGTTCTAGGCCGAATCCAGGGGTGTCTGGCAACGTGATGTAGCCGCGATCGGGAAGGGGTTCGCTGATGAATACGGTTCCGAAGTTCGGCTCGATCGTGTCTGCTTTCGCGCTCATCATCATGAACTCGGCAAGGTTGATCTGCTCGAAGGCCATGGCCATGTAGTAGCCGTAGACACCACACCCATGAGGAACGACTGCAACGCCCTGCGCTGTTGCTTGAGCGACGACCCGCGCGAATTCGGTTGGGCCGCCCATCCACATGACGTCTGGTTGCAGTAAACCGACCCCGGCTTCGATCAGTTGTTGATACCCGTGACGCGTGTACTCATGCTCGCCTGTCGCGAAATACGTAGCTATGCCCATCCCTTCAAGTTTCGTGGCCAGCTTTGCGTGAGCCGCATACTCATCAGGCATCAGCGCTTCCTCGATCCACTTAAGATTGTAAGGTGCGAGTCGCTGCGCCAGCTCGGCTGCATATTGCCAATCGAGCGCCATATAGCAGTCCAGCATCAGGGGGTAGTCGGGCCCGACCTTCTCGCGCCACTCTGAAACGAACGCGATGTTCTTGCTCATCCCGATCGCCCCGTCGGCAGGTCCATAGGGCAGTGGAATCTTTGCGCCGTGGAACCCCATTTCCTTGGCCAGATCCGGTCGCGAACCAGTGGCATAGACGGGTATCCGTTGCTTGGTTCGTCCGCCCATAAGGTTGTAGACGGGTTCTTCCAGGGTCTTCCCATAGAGGTCCCAAAGCGCGATGTCGACCGCCGAGATGGCGTGGACACCAAGCCCCTTCCGGCTGTAGTGGATCGATGCGCGCCACATCTGCTCCCAAGCGAGCGAGCGATCGCGAACATTGCGCCCTTCGACGAACATCGACAGATGTTGCTCGATGAGAAAGGCCGCTGCCTCACCCCCAGTGCTTGTACCAATGCCAATTCTCCCCTTCTCGTCTTCGACCTCGACAATCACGGTCGGCACTTTGGCCACACCCCACGAGCCTCGTGATCCGGAGTACTGGGGGTAGCGCGACATCGGATTCGTAATCGGTGGATGCGTGGTCTCGTGATCCCACATACCGTCCTTGTCGGGAAGACCCATAATCCAGTGAGTGTCAGGTGTGTCGTGGACGTCGCTGGCTCCGTATTCCTCGCTTCGAGAAACATACGCCCTGACTTCCCGGATTCTTGGCTGCCCCTGTGTTGGGACGACGTCCTCATTGGGACCGAGGTAAAGAGACATTTGCGATATACTCTCTTTCAAATTTGGGGGTTGGATCGATTATGTGGTCAGGAGCCTGCGTATGATAGCCAATGTTCTTGGTTGGTGCGGGATCTTCGGACGAAGGCGGATGGTTCCCCTCTAGAGATAGAAGTATGTCAGTGTTGCACTGCACAACCCGCTATCTAAAGACCGAACAGGATGTCACCCCGGCCACAGATGTGTATCTGCCGTTGACGAGCGGCAAAAATCCGGTCGTCCTTGTTTGGACGCTATACGATCGAAAAGGAACAACGGCGACGGTCAAGCAGTGTTGGACTGGATCGTGAAGTAGGCGTAACGATCGGATCGGGATGTGAGGGTGTAGCCATCCGGGGATCGTCCGTGTACCTGCAGCGGCGTGTCATACTCAGGCCCGCCAGCCTCCATATTCTCTTTGTAGTCCGTGGCTCCCCTGCCTTTGACTTACCGACCCGGATGGAGAATCGGCTTATTCCGCATATCCGCTCCCACTTCCGTGTAGAACAACCGCTGCGCCGGTGTCATTTTCTCCAGCGCTTCTTTTGACGGCCAGAAGTGGCGCCATTTCATCCCGGCGTGGTTGTATTTGTAGAACAGGTTCACACGATCGTCATCCGAGTGCCACGGGAGTGCGCCGTGTGCGAGAGCCTCGGTGAAGATGATGACGGACCCGGCCTTGCAGGGGACGGAGCGCAGCACAGATGCGTCGTAGGTGCCGTCGCTAAAGTCGGTGAGGTCCTGCGGCGTAGGGAAGTGATTGTTATGGCTGCCGGGGACGCAAACGAATCCGCCCTCCTCCTCAGTGACATCCGTGAGGTTGAATGAGACAACCGTGTGACCAGCGAAGATCCGACCGTTCTTTGACGCATACATGAAGTTTGGATCGATCTCGTCACGCGCGCCACCGTGCAAGTGCAGACCCTCATACCCCTTCTTGCGTATGCGGGCGTACGCGACCTCTAGGCGTAGACGCGGGTTGATGATTTCCGTCAGGATGTCCACCACTGGCGGCAGGTCGATCAGGTCTGCGAAAAGGCGGCCGATACTGGTAAGGTCGCCGATGCTGTATTCACCCTGAGAGATGGGAGTAAGTCGGACGTCAGCAGGGAGATCTGTCTCAGGCGTGTCGACAACTGTTTGCAGGGCATCGATGAGCCTTTGGCAGTGATTGGGTTGAAGAATGTCGTCAAGGACGACGTAGCCGGCAACGTCGAAGAGGTATTTCTGTCTGTTGGTCATTCGAATATCCTGACTGAGCGTTTGAAAGTTGTTCTGATTCGACGCATAGCATAATCGACACGGACAGTTGTGTCCACACACAGTTCAGCTTGATCCAGGTGGTGGCTGCGTGGATCGCTGACTACATTCCCACCATGCGGATTCACACTCTACATCAATCGTCATCTTCAGACCACCGGCTTAGGGGCTCTCTGACTTGGCTGCGGTCCAGAAATCTGTCTCGAGGTGGGCTCGTCATCGGGGCGTCCCGCACGTCAGCTGATGAGATAGTACGAGATCTGGCTGCTTTGGGAACTGCCGTTTTCGGCCTGTATCATCTATCCTTACTTCAGGTTATCAGATCGATTGCTGTGTCAGCATCAGTCGAGCCGTCGCCCAGTGTAGGTAGTCTGGGACAGAAGGCGATACTAGGTCGAGCAGTTGATGCGCTCAGCTCTGAAGAGGCACTGGGCCGCTTTGTCGATGTAGCGGAAGCACCGGGTTTCGTGCAAGCTGCGAGCGACGCGATCGAGGAAATCGGGCAGCAGCAGATCTCAGACGATCAGATGGGGGAGGCGACACCGGATTTCGGACGTCTTGTGAAGGTCTATCGGGCAGAGCTTCACGAATCAGGGATGATTGACCGGGTGGACGTCTACCGAGCAGCGACCGAAGCGCTATCGAATGACACATTTGAGCACCCGTGCCTGTCGCTCCCGACTGTATTACTTGATGTGCAGGTTAGGACGCGAGCGGAAACCGAGTTGATTCGTCAGTTGGCTAGGCGATCGAGTGGCGTGTACGCGACGGTGCAGGAAGGAGATACATCATCAGCTGAAGCATTGTCGGATGCACTTGGATGTGAAGTCACAGCAGACGAGAGCGATCAGTGCCTGCCGCTTTTCCGTATGCGACGTCTGCTGTTTGACACCACATCACCGATCACAGGGGCAAGCGCGGAAGAGGATGCGGACGACGATTCGTTGACGGTATTCTCTGAAGCGGGAGAACATCTGGAATGCGTCGAGGTGGTTCGTCGCATACATCGGTTGGCTGCGGGCGGCCATGCGTTCGACAAGCTCGCGATTCTTTTGCATTCACCCGAACTGTATCGTCCGCACCTTGAGGACGCGCTCAATCGGGGGGGTATTCCGGCGTATTTCTCGCGCGGTGTGTCGCGGCCGGATCCGTCGGGACGTGCATTCATCAGCCTGCTGTTGTGTGCGGCAGAGGGACTGTCGGCGCGTCGGTTCGCGGAGTATCTCTCGCTCGGGCAGGTGCCGGATGCGACGGCCGAGGGGGAGCCGCCGGCGGAGGCAGATGAAGGGGATCGGTGGGTGTCGCCTGACGATGATCTGCTAGCGGATCAGAAGCTTGAAGAGAAGTCACAGCTGGATCTGTTTGCGCAGACTCCCGAGTCTGGAGATCCCGTGGTGTCAGGGACCCTTAGGGCGCCGCGTCGGTGGGAGCGACTGCTCGTAGAGGCGTCGGTGATTGGGGGGCTTGATCGTTGGCGACGACGGCTTGCTGGGTTGGAGCAGGAGCTTGCCCTGAAGCTGGGCGACCGGGACGGTCTGGATGAAGCGACGGAAGAGAGGCTTAACCGCGAGCTCGAACACCTGAAGTGTCTTCGAGCCTATGCGCTCCCGATACTGACCGATCTCGATCGGCTGAGAGAACCGCAGAAATGGGGCGTCTGGATTCAGCGGCTGACAGCACTGGCGACCCGATGTTTGTGCGAGCCGGCACGCGTGCTGTCGGTGCTGTCTGAGCTTGCGCCGATGGCGTCGGTCGGGCCGGTCGGAATCGACGAGGTGTATCGGGTGCTTGCACCGAATCTGCTTGCACTGACAGAGCGTCCTGAGTCCGACCGGTATGGCAAGGTTTTCGTGGCGCCGATCGAGGAAACGCGCGGGCTGGCCTTCGACGCGGTGTTCATCCCAGGGCTTGCTGAGAGGCTGTTTCCGAGAAAAATCGTTCAGGATCCGATCCTGGGGGATCGAGTTCGCAAACAGCTGGATCCGGCTTTGGTGACGAACGAAGATCGCGTACAGGAAGAGCGTCTCGCGCTTCGGATCGCGATGGGTGCGGCACGGGAGCAGGTGATCCTTTCCTATCCTCGGGTAGACCTGGAGCACGGACGTCAGCGTGTGTCGTCGTTCTACGCGCTCGAGTCGCTGCGTGCGATGACGGGGACACTTCCGTCGATTTCAGAGCTGGATCGGGAGGCGCAGAAGGACCGATCAACGCGTCCCGGATGGCCGGCTCCTAAGGACGCGAATGAGGCGATCGATCACGCGGAGTTCGATCTGTCGATCATTGACGCGCTTCTGGATGTGAACTCGGCCGATGCTGCAGGATCAGCACGGTATCTGATCGAGTCGAACGAGCACCTAGCGCGGTCGCTCCGTTGGCGGTATCGGCGGTATTCGAATGCCTGGACGATCGCAGACGGGCTGATGATCCGAAAAGAGGCGGATCGTGACGCGGTCGAGCAGCATCGTCTGAAGACGCGCGCCTACAGTCCGACCGCGCTTCAGGTCTATGCCGCCTGTCCCTATCAGTTCTTCCTCAAGGCCATCCAGCGTTTGGCACCGCGTGAAGAAGCGGAAGCCATCGAACGTCTGGACCCGCTCCAGCGTGGTGCACTGATTCACGACATCCAGTATGCCGCTCTGTCTCTACTTCGCGACCGGCGTGTGCTACCCGTGACCGAGCTGAACTTGGGACAGGCCTATGCGGCCTTGGAAGAGGCGGTTAACGGAGTTTCCGAGAGCTTCCGAGATCGACTCGCGCCTGCAATCGACCGCGTTTGGCAGGATGCGGTCGCGGCCATCCATGCGGACCTACGGGAGTGGCTGTATCGAATGAGCGAGGACGAGACGGGTTTCGTGCCGTGGCGGTTCGAGCTCTCCTTTGGGCTGGGGGATATGGAGAAAGCAGACCTCCATTCGACGGCCGATCCGATCGAGGTGGAATCCGGGTTCCGTCTTCGAGGCTGTATCGATCTCCTCGAGCGGAACGCGAAGGCAGAGCTGCGCGTTGTTGATCACAAGACGGGTCGTGTGCGGATCCCTCAGGGCGCGATCATTGGCGGTGGTGAGTCGCTTCAGCCGTTGCTATACGGCTTGGTCACCAAGTCCCTGTTCGAGGAAGCACCGAACGTTTTCAGCGAGCTCTACTACTGTACAACCGCCGGTGGATTCGAGAAACGTGCGTTCGCATTGAAGGACAATGCCTTGATAATCGCAGAGCGACTTGCAGAAACGATCGATGCATCTATCCAACGCGGTCAGCTCCCGGCGGCGCCAAAGGAGGGCGCCTGTCGGTTGTGCGATTTCAAGTCGATCTGCGGGCATTACGAGGAACAGAGGACGGAGCGCAAGCCGGATATTCCGGCTCTGACGTGGCTTCGCTCGCTTACCTAGAGTCAAAGGGAGAAACCACGGAGGACACGGATGTGGGTAGCCCCGGAGGGGACTTCCGAAAGTAGTCCAGGGGTGACAGCCCTGGGTTCCGCGGGTGCTGGTAACCTTGGCGCTGCCGTGTGTGGGATCCGGAAACTGATGAACGTTGGCGCCTAACACCCGGCGATAACTTAGCCCTTAGAGCCAAATGGACCAGCTATCTGACCAACAAGCTCGCGACACCATCGCGAAGAACCTTGACTCGACGCTCTTTGTCGAAGCCGCTGCCGGTACCGGTAAGACTACCGAACTCGTCAACCGGATGGTTTCGCTCGTTGCATCGGGACGTGCGGAGCTTGAGAATATGGTGGCCGTGACATTTACGGAAGCTGCTGCCGGTGAGCTCAAGCTCCGTCTACGGGAGAAGATCGAAGAGGCACGTCGGGATCTGGAGACGTCGACGGAAGCGCTGAATTATTTCGACAAGGCGCTTTCGCAGCTCGAACTCGCACATATTGGCACGATCCATGGATTCTGTGGCGATCTGCTTCGCGAGTATCCAATCGAAGCGGGGATCGATCCGATCTTCCAGGTGGTGGCTACGGATGAGTCTTCGGCGCTGCTTGATCGGGCGTTCGATGCGTGGTTTCAAGCGATTCTGGCGGGTCCGCCGGAAGGTGTACGACGTGCGCTTCGGCGGAAGCCTTTCAGATACGACGAAGCCCCGTCGATGCAGCTGCGGTTTGCAGCCCGAGCTTTGGCTGAACACCGAGATTTTCCGGCGGAGTGGGCACGAGCGAAGTTCGACCGGGAAGCGCGGATCGATGAGGTGATGCGACAGCTCAAGACGCTAGGTGAGCTGGCAGAGAACGCGTATCGGCCGTCGTCGAGACTCGCGCAGCATTTTCAGGATGTGCATCGGTTTGTAGAAGAGATCCTGTTGAGAGAACGCGCTATGGACGAGCGTGACTACGACGGTGTCGAGGCCGAGTTAAAGGATTTGAAGCGGCGACGTAGCTGGACCTACCAGGGTTTTGGTGACGACTACGCGGAAGGGGTGAGTCGAGACGAGGCGCTCGAGAGGTGTGATCAGGTGAAGGCCGCGCTCGATTCGTTCGTGGAAGATGCGGATGCGGATTTGGCAGCGAAACTTCAGGCGGATCTGGGACCGGCGATCGATGGGTATGAACGGTTGAAGGAGCGGGAAGGTCGACTCGACTTCCTGGACCTGCTGATTCGCGTCCGAAACTTGATCCGCGAACATGAGGAGGTCCGCGAAGAGCTGCAGAGCCGATTCACACACTTCTTCGTCGACGAGTTCCAGGATACGGACCCGCTCCAGGCTGAGATCCTCCTCTACCTGACCGCGGACAACCCCGAGACTTCGGACTGGCGTGAATGTCGTCCCAGGCCAGGGAGCCTGTTTCTTGTCGGGGACGAGAAACAGGCCATATACCGTTTTCGCCGAGCCGACCTAGACGTCTTTCGGGACGTTCGTGAGCGGATTCGTGAATCGGGTGGACACACTCTCGACTTGAACACGAGCTTTCGCTCGTTCGGTGGTCTTTGCGACTGGATTAACGGCGCATTCGAACCAGTCTTCGAACGCTTCGACCCACGCTACCAGGCATCTTTCAGCCCGCTTGCGGCATATCGTGAGCCAGGGCCACACCCATCTCAGGTCGTGTCGCTCACGATCGACAAGATCGCAGGCAACGACCGAACGCTCATCGCGAAAGAGGACGCTGGACGCATCGCGAGATTCATCGGCGCGTCGATCGCCCAAGATGAATCGGTCTCCGCATTCGCCCTGACCGAAGCATCACCGGGTGACTTCATGATCCTCACAAGGACGACAGGACAACTCAATACGTATGCACGTGCACTCGAGCATCTGGGTATCCCGTTTTCGATCGCGGGCAGCGGAAGGCTCCGCGAGTCAGAAGATCTGCACGACCTGATTGAATTGCTCGAGGCCGTCAACACACCTCACAACCCCATCCCCCTAGTTGGCCACCTTCGCGGCCGGTGGGTGGGCCTCGGTGACGACGAGCTCTACGCTGTCAGGAGCTACGACGGCCACTTCGACTATCGAGGCGAGGTTCCGACCAGTCTCCCTTCTGATACGGCGGCTCGAATCGGCAACGCATTCGGCCGACTCAAACGGGTTGAGAGATGGCTGCAGACACATCCTCCTTCAGTCGCAATCGAGCTGATTCTCGAGGACCTAGACATCCTCGCTTTCGCGACCGTCATGCCTATGGGGAGCTCTAGAGCAGGCAATCTCTTCCGTTTGCTGGCACTCCTTCGCCGGTGGGAGACCTCCGGCTGGAACTGGATCGAATGCCTCAGGGAACTGCAGGACCTGCGTGACGATCCTGAATACAAGCTCGAAGAGATGACGCTCGAATCGGGCGCCGACACCGCCGTCAGGCTGATGAATCTCCACCAGGCCAAAGGTCTCCAAGCACGCGTCGTCTTCCTTGCGGATCCTTACGACACTAGCTACGAGAAGCACGACCCCGACTTCCACATTTCGAGGAAGGGAAGCGAAGCACGCCTCACGCTGCCCGTCTACAGAGCAAGAGGTGTGTACGGAAAGGAACTGGTTTCCGAACCGCACGGGTGGGAGGAAAACGCAGAGGAGGAAATCCGGTTTCTTAATGCGGAAGAGCGGCGACTCGCCTACGTCGCCGCGACACGCGCAGAAGATCTGTTAGTCGTGTCCAGATACGTAGGGAACACGGACAAGGGGCCGTGGACGGAGCTCTATCCAAGCCTGGAAATAGTCACTGAACTGCCCGAGGGCGTGTGTAATCCCCCCGAGCAGACCATCACGGAGGCGCCGAAATTCGACGAAGTTGCCGCAGTCTTAACTGGCCGATGGCAACAGGCACGTAAACGGTCCTTCTCCACATCGACAGTCACGTCTGAGGAGGGACGACGACTGCGTTTGCTAGATGCAGAGGAAAGTACTGGGCGGGGAATGGAATTCGGCCAATTGGTTCACGAGCTGTTCGAACTGGCCATCCACGATCGACTACCGCCAGACGTCGACGCATACGTATCGGAACGGATCCGCAGAGAAGAACAGAATCCGGACAACCTACGTTTCGCCGCTGACTGTCTCGAAAGACTACAGCAATCGGATCTGCTCAAAATAATTCGAGCCTCCAAAACCGTGCACACAGAGGTAGACTTCGCCAGTGCGGAGTCTTTAATGGGACAACCCTCAGTTACGCGTGGCCGGATCGACTTGGTCTTCAAGGTAACAGGTGGCTGGCAGATCGTCGACTTCAAGACCGATCGAGCGACGACACCAACGGAGGTCGAGCGACTTCGGTCTCGTTACGGCGATCAGGTCCGAGCATACCGTCAGTATTGGGAGTCTCTTACGAGCTCGGAGGTCAGGACAGCCGGTCTTTGGACCGCCAACCCAGGTATCTGGATCGAAATCGACTGACCACTCTGTGACCTTGCTGGCCTCGACGCGGTCGTGTCTTGTGAAATGGTAATCTTATACAGAGAGCTATCCGAGTGAGCGAAGGCACCCAAACTGATACCGATCGTCTCCGAAAGCTGATCACCGCGTGGCCGAACGAACCGGATACTTTCTTGATGTTCAACCTGCACCTATATTCACCGAGTGAAACAGCACACTAGGGACGAGGAATTATGGAAAAGCTATACGCCCAAGCGCACTTCCACGCCGCACACCGACAGCTTAACTACGACGGCAAATGCCGGTTCGTGCACGGTCACACGTGGAACGGCGAAATTACAGTTCGGACGGATCGCTTCCCCCGCGATGAAACCCTGGACATGACGCTGGATTTCGGACGTCTGAAGGACATCCTAAAAAATCTGGATCACAAGATGCTCGTCT
>DPVD01000375.1:0-14836 GCA_003526745.1 Candidatus Latescibacterota bacterium | reverse complement strand
CGTTTTCGTCATCTGAGGAAAGCGCTCTTTCGTAGTAAACGACAGACAAGTCGTATTGACCCGTCTGATAGGGTGCTTTGCCCGCCGAGAGAAGCACGTCACCATCCACCGCCCCTTGTGGGATGCCGCGCAGAACAGTCAGTGCTTCCTCCGGGTTCCCCGCAGCTTGAAAGCCGTCAGGACGCGTGGGAACTTTCCAATTCAAGCCTGTCCAAGGATAGAACCATCAGCTAATACAAGCCACTGCTTGCGAGGCGACAACCAGAGGATCAGAAAACGCGCGCGAAACTCGTTCCGAACGTGTAGCCACTCGAGTCGAGCCGTTTGGCGAAATCGGCACGGAGCAGGCCAAACAGCCCATTGATCGACACGCCGATTTCGTGATGGAACTGATCTACATACTGCGGCTCGTAGCCGAGCTCAACAAGGCGTTTGTCCGAGATCCACGTCCTTCCGTGACCCCCAAACACGATCAGCCCTATGTTCCGGCGGACAAGCGCATCCCATCCCAAGAACTCGAAAGGCAGCGTCCTGAAGTGGTGTTCCCAGAAGACGCCGAAGAAATGCTCACCTTCATATGGATTTTCGTGAAGCGTGCGGAATGTTCCGGGATTGTGCCGTCGTTCCAGGCTCGCATCTAGATGACCGAAGCGCTGGGGGGGGAGATGACCGCGTTTAGTCCCTGCCTTTACAGTCACATCAAAGACGTTGGACATCATACGTCTTGCATAGAATGTCTTGAAACGCCAGCCGGCGTGAAATCGAAGCTGTGTAAAATCGAAATTGCTGTCCATCAGGCCGGGATGGCTGTGCTCGACCAGAAGCTGAAGCCTGCGCTCGCCGAAGATCGCTGCTGGCCCAACTCCGGAGTCGTGTGTCACTCGAAACGTGACCGATCTCAAGTTCCCGTGATCGATCGCCGGGTTGGGTCGCTGCACAAAGTCTGAAAGAATCGCGAAATCCGTCGTCTTCGACAGGGACTCGTGTTTCTCGATCCTCAGAACGAGAACCAGATCAAGTTTCAGGCCTCGGACCTTGTGTCGTCCTCGAACGTAGAAACGCTCTAGCCAGTAATAGTCGAAGTAGTCTTCTCCCCCGAACAGTCCCGTACTCCCATCGAAGTTCGAATAAAGATCCGACGTCTGTCTAGGACTAGACCCACGTCGGTATCCCAGACCGATTCGGTTTTTACGATCGTCGCCCCAAGAGCGCCACAACTCGCCCCCAAACGACCATCGCTCGTGTCCGGTCGCATACCCAACCTCCGTCCGGATACGGGTTCGACCGTTCTGGCTTCGAGAACGGATATTCACGCTGCCATATGCCTCATCGACCCGGTTATACCAGCCATAGGGCAGTAGGCGGACGCTCCAGCCCTTCCTCCCGCCCGACGTTCCATCGTCGCCGACAAACCGCGCAAGCGCACCTTCCGGTTTGAACACTTTGTCCAGAGTCGCCGTACTGTCGATCTCGCTGAACGCGGTCTTCTCCTCTTCCGTCAGCGGGATCACCACACCTGCGGTGGCGAGTAGAGAGTCCGGTGCCGACCTTGATGCCACATCGCTGATCAGAGGCTCAGGCGAATCGAAAAGCGTATCGGGCACGGCCACTCCGATCTCGTAGTCCGAGATCCTGGTCGACTGTTCACTTCGGATCGGTGGAATGCTGAACCCGAGGATCCCGATGTTTAGCGACACTTCAGTCCGAAGATCGACAGGAAGCCAAGCCCTCCCAAACTGTCTGTATTGCTGATGAAATGAGATGGCAAAGTGCCGGAACGGGGGAGGGAACAGGAACGACTCGTTCGGTCGCAGGTAGACATCGATCAGCGCGTAGGCTTCATCCAGAACTGAGACCGTTCCCACAAAGGCCGATGACCGCGGGCTCTTCGACCGAACCTCGATGTCATATACCGTCCGGTCATCCATCTTGCGCCGGCTGGCGAGCTTGAAGTCATACGTCTCCAACGCGTCCGGATGTGTGACGCCCTGCAGCGAGTGTCCACCGACCATCACGTTATCGTCATACAGATTGTCGATGAAGGCCACCGCGGGAACTTCAAGATCTTCCGCCATATTACGTGTCATACGCTTGGCCTTGAGAATCTCTCGCCATCCGCCGTCTTCTCGCCAGAAAGCTTCCGACATACTCTCGACTACCGACACGATCTTCGAGTCCTTTCGAATCGTGAGCCGGGTATACGCGTTCGCTTTTAGTGACTCAAGATCCTGGCGCCAGGCCTTCTTTCGCTCAATGACCTTCCGCATGATGGACGTGGCCGGATCCTCAGCTGTCACCACGATTTCATCCAGTTCGAGCAAGACAGGCGTCATCCTGGTGCGCACGGGTGCACTGTCAACGATACGCATCGTGTCCGACCGAAACCCGATGTGGCTGAATGACAAGATTACGGGGAACCCCACGACGGTCAGTTCGAATCGACCATCCGAATTGGTCACCGTCGCGATGTTTGTGCCTTCTATGCGAATGGTCGCGGGGAACAAGACTTCTCCGGTTTCACGATTGCGGACATCTCCGGAAACGACGACTTGCGCTGTCGTATAGGAAACAAACAGCAGGGAGGGGAAGAGCAGAATCATTCGTACCGAGAATCTTGTCATAATCAGAGAAAATGGTTTTGCGTTCACTCTCGTACGTGTAAGAACGAACAGTTGGATCGCAGACACAACTTGCTGAGGAACAAGGCTGAATCTGCGAAAAATTCTGACCCGCAAGAGTTTGTCTCCCGGCCCGTGGGAGAGAGCGAGCTTTTGTGACAAGAGACCTATGAATTCTGAATAAGGCATGCCTACCCCGATCGTATCTTCCTGAGCACTCATCCACCAGAGTAATCATACTATGTTTCACGTAGGAGCCACCGAAACGATTCGTGTCAGGCCCGTTTGTGTCTCCTGATCGAAGAAGGTTACTTTACGGCCGTGACAATCTCTTTCACATCATTGGTTGCAAGCCTGCCGACCTCGATGCCGTTTGTTGGGCCCGAAACGATCGAGAGACAGAACGGGGCGACTTTCGAGGCCCGGATTGGCGCAAACGAGAGCGCCTTCGGTGTCTCACCAGTTGCCGCTAAAGTCATGAAGATTGCCGTAGACAACCTAGCGTGGTATAACGACCCTGCGAACTTCGACCTTCGCGAGGCACTGGCGGCACATCACGGCGTGTCGTCTGCTGAAATTGCGATCGCGGCCGGGATCGACGATCTGCTGGGGCTAACCGTCCGCGCCTTTATCGATCGGGGTGAGACGGCGGTGGCCTCACTCGGCGCGTATCCGACGTTCGTGTATCATGTTCACGGCTTTGGATGCCGTATGTTGTCGGCGCCATATGTGGACGGAAAGAACGATCTTGGCGCGATCCTCGACCTTGCACGATCAGATGATGTGAAGGTTATCTACCTTTCAAATCCGGACAACCCGACGGGCACTTGGCACTCGGCTCAGGAGATCGAGGTACTCGTTGCGCAGCTTCCCGAACACTGCATCCTCATCCTCGATGAGGCGTACGCTGAGTTCATGCCTGATGACGCCATACCCCCAGTGTGCCCGATCCACCCGCGCGTAATCCGTATGCGGACCTTCTCGAAAGCCCACGGAATGGCCGGTGCTAGAGTCGGTTACGCGATCTGCTCGGAAGAAGTGGGCACAGGTCTGGACAAGATTCGGTTGCACTTTGGGGTCAACCGAATCGCGCAGGTAGGAGCGGCCGCTTCGCTGACAGATCAACTTTTCGTGAATGCCGTCGTGAAAAAGGTGGCGGAGGGTCGTGACGAATACGTTGCAGTGGGGCAAGAGCTCGATCTTCCGACGCTTCCGTCGGCTACCAACTTCGTCACATTTGATGCGGGAACGCCTAAACGAGCGGACCGGATCCTCGAAAGTCTGATCTGCAATCGTGTATTCGTCCGTAAACCAAAGGTCGCACCCTTGGATAGGTATTTCAGAGTGACGGTAGGACGTCCGGACGAACGAGCAGTCTTTGCAGAACGGTTGCGGGACATTGTGAGGGAGGTGTGAGGTTGGTCGTCCCGCCAAGAGCAGCGATTCCTGAAGTCCAGGTGCAGCTGCCGACGGATGGTTGCACGGTTCGATGGTATCATCCGTCTGGGGGTAGGTGGATTGACGGTAATTCCGCTGCGGGCAAGTTTGTAGCGCCTATTTTC
This sequence comes from Candidatus Latescibacterota bacterium, assembly GCA_003526745.1. GTDB lineage: Bacteria > Latescibacterota > UBA2968 > UBA2968 > UBA2968 > UBA2968. The sequence continues at coordinate 10,656 of DPVD01000375.1, read as the reverse complement.
AGTTCATATGTATCGTTGAGAGCAGGACAGGCCGGAGCCAGATACGAAACTGCACGTATATTGTTGGGCATTTCGGGAATGATATGGGAATGACAGTTGAAAGGATCAAGCCTCGAGCACCGCATCTGACGGCGACGCTTTTGACGTACTATGTGGGGTCGCGGACTTCGTGAAACGCGACCGCATTCTCTTCCTCGCACGGCGCTACCCTCCCAGCCTCGGGGGCATTCAGACTTTCTCATACAAGCTGTGCGAGCACGCTAGGGAAACGCGCGAAGTCCGGCTCCACGCCCTCACCAAGGATCACATTGGTCATCTGGGCTGGTTCGTACCAACCGCATATCTCACATCGCTCATCGAACTGGCCCACGATATCGACCTCGTCTACTTCAGTGACGGTGTCATCGCATCTCTCGCACCCTATCTAAGACCGTTCACGAGCGTCCCGTTCGCCACGACGATCCACGGTCTGGAACTCACGTATTCAGGCGGCCTGTTCAGTCGATTGATCCATAAAGGTGTCCAGGCCTGTGACTGTGTCTGTGTCGTCAGCGAAACGACTGGTGAGCTCACTGAAAAGTCAGGTGTCGATGCGAATCGGATTCGGGTGATCTACAACGGGATCGAGCCCTCTGTATTCGAGGCCGCCGATCTTGAGCGTGCGAAAGGTGGACTTGAACGCCAACTCGGTCTTACCTTCGGGCAGAATCGAGTCCTGTTGAACCTCGGCAGACAGATCCCGAGGAAAGGCGTCGCCGACTTTCTCGAGAAGGGGTTCGACCTGCTGGACGGCGACATTCACCTCGTTATCTGTGGAGACGGCCCCGATCACGCCAGGATCCTAGAGGCAGCTAAACGCCATCAAGATCGGGTTCACGTACTGGGTCACGTAGAAGACCTCACGTCTTCAGCGCTTCGTCACTTCTCAGACCTATTCCTGATGCCGAACGTCCGTTATCCGAACGACCTCGAGGGATTCGGGATCGCACCGCTCGAAGCCATGTACGACGGCTTACCCGTCGTGGCTTTCGCAGTAGACGCTCTCGTCGAAAGCTGTCGACAAGGTGGCTACCTAGTCGAACCCTCGAATTACCAAGCCTACGCAGATCAAATCCACGCGTATCTAAATAGCCCTGAGGATAACCGGTCCTCTCTCAGACAAGAGGCGAGAAACTACATCCGTCGCGAGTATCCTTGGTCGAAGACCTGCAATCGGTATCTGGAGACTTGGGACTGCCTTCGCGCTGAACGCTGAGTGCCAAGCGCCTCGCGGCCAAATCCATTATTCAGCACCCTTAACTTGCCTCTCTTTTGCTTTTCAACTCATATCCAACTCTAGCCCAGGCCCTAGGCCTTCTCTTCACTATCATCATCGCGCTGGTGGCACTAAGTCTGCCTGTGGTTCTGATCGAGCACGCTCTCGATGTGGATATCTCCGAGCATCCACTTGTGCTTGGCATCGTGAATTGTCTCGCGATCGGCTACGTTGTGCACCAGTCGATCGTTCGCATCTCCGGGACCTTTCATCAGATCTTGCCCTTGAGACCCGTAGACTCTCGGCTGTTCCTGCCGATGCTGTCTGCGCTCGCGGGGGCAGCCATCCTGATCTCGGAATTATACAACATCATCGTCACGGTCTACCCCATTCCGGAAGAGTTGGCAAAACCGCTCATCGATCTCGCAACGGGAGAGTATGGATGGTTCTCGACGATTTTCCTACTCAACATTGTCGCACCCATCACAGAGGAAGCGCTGTTCCGAGGTATCCTACTGACCGGTTTCCTAGCCAACTATGGGCCCAAAAGGGCCGTTCTCCTCAGTTCTTTGCTCTTCGCCTGCTTCCATTTCAACCCCTGGCAGGGCATCGGTGCCTTCATCTTGGGTATCCTGTTCGGGTGGTGGTTTGTTCAGACCCGGTCGCTGCTTCCTTGCTTGGTCGGACACGCAGTCTTCAACGCAATCCCCGTCGTAGTCTACGGGTTGCTTGGAGACGAACCTCCCGAAATCTCGGGTGTGGTCGAGTTTCAACCTCTCTGGTTGGACGGATTGGGCACTCTGCTTCTTACTGGTGGATGCTTAATCCTTCACAAATCTTTTCAGGCCTCGATGCCGGTCCCGAAGGCCGAATGGACGCGGCGGGCAATCCTCTTCAGTCGCAAACTGCTTGATTACGCGAGAGATGAGTATGGTCGGACCCACACACCTTTGTTTGCGAGCCAGATTGACACACGAACGGGGCGGGTCCCGGATGCCGAAACTAAGCTCTATTGGACCGCATCGAGAGGCGGCGCTGGACCCACGACGAACAACCTCCAATTCGACGGCGGTCTGCTACGGCTCATGTATGGCCTGACCGACTACACGGGCGATCCAGAATACGGTGCAGCCGCAGACGAATATTTGACTCATTATCTGCGAGAGCTGCCGCTCCCATCAGGGTATTTCCCCTGGGGTGATCATCGTGGATACGATGTCCTAGAAGATGACGTCGTCGATGGTCACGGCGAGTTCAAAGTGACAATGCCTGTCTGGGACCGGCTATGGGCGATCGACCCTGAAGCGGTCGTCCGGCAGGCTGACGCGTTGCGGCGACACATCATCGACCCGGAACGATCGCTCGCCTTCGATCGGCACTATCCACCAAGCGAGATGCCGCACTGCATGAACTCTTCCGCCGGAGCGTGGATCCTACTCTGGTCCTTCTTGTATACACGAACCGGTGAGCGCAACTATATAGAGTGGGCGACCGAGATGGCCGAGTATATTTGGTCGCTCAGGAATCCCGCCACAGACCTGTTGGCGGCACATCCACTCGATCCTGCATACCCTGAGCAGGTATCCGATCCTGTTACTGTGCGGCGCAGTAGCCGTACCGAGTATCTGGGACCGATGTATTGGTATGCGACCAACCTTCTGCGCACGCATCGACTTCTTGGTGGGGAATCCCGGCTGCCGTTTGGTCGACAGGCGCTGAGCCTGATGCGCGCCTTCACCACCCGTTTCAACCCGACCGATGAAGGGCATTTCTTCGCCACCTTCGACATCTCGTCCGGCGAGCCGCTTTTCGACCGCATCGAAGAGGGCTGGCAGTTCACACCTCAGTCATCGACAGGCGAATCGGCAAGTGGTGTCGTCGGACTTCGCGCGCCTATCTCACTCGCCTATGCGTACCTCCTGACTAATGAGGACGACTTCAAAATTGCCTTCGACGGTCTGTCGCCTCTCTTCAGGCTCGATCGATTCTTCGATTTGGATGCGCCACGGCAACAGATCTCGGCCGGGCTGCTCGCTCAAGCGATCGGTGCCTGGACGAACCTTTACACCGCGACTATGGGGTATCGTTATCTTAGTGCGGCCATCACTCTCGCACAGTATGCCGTCAGACACTATGTATCGGACGACTGGTTCGTGTGCGGTCCGCCAACAGTTCCCAGATATCGCGACACTGTTTTGACGGGATGGGAAACTTACAGCAATCGAGGTGGAAGTTCAGACCTAGCTCTCGCGCTGCTCCGGCTGTCGGCCATCTCGGATGGAAGATTCGAACTTATCGATCACGATCCGCTCTGTTACTTCTAGAGCCAAGACCTGCCAAACCAAGGCACAAGGGAAATCTGGTGCAAACCGACCGCCAGGTAAGCAGCCCCAACTGAACTCGTTCCCGCAATCCAATAATCGGAACCAAGTAAAACAATATGCCACTGACCGCAGGATCATCGGTACTCGACATCACGCCGGCTTCACCGTGCCATCTCGGTGGATATGCAAGCCGTGACCATCCGCACGAGAATATTCACGATCCACTCTCACTCCGGGCATTGTATGTGACCAACGGGACTGACGAGATCGTCCTCGTCTCTGCGGATTTGCTGTGGTTCCGGAAGCCCCTGATGAACCCAGTTCACGATGCGATCTCATCAGAGCTCGGGATTCCAAACAAGCACGTGATGCTATGCGGTACGCACACCCATTCTGCCCCAATCACCAATGGCGACAACCGGAATCGCCAATATCTGCACTTTGTAACGGGACAGGCCCTGGCTGCTGTTGCGGTCGCCAAATCTCGTGCACAGACCGTGAACATACGTTCTGCTCGTGGGACTTCGAAAATCGGAATCAATCGTCGAGAGCAGATCGCAGACGGTTCTGTCATCCTCGGAGAGAACCCGGATGGTACAATTGACCGCGAGATCGTGCTCACGAGTCTCGAAAGTGACGGGAAGACGGTTGCCGAGATCTGCAGCTTCGCCGCCCACGGAACGGTGATAGGCGGCGACAGCTACGTAGTCTCGGGCGACTGGTGTGGTCTGGCTGCTTCGACGCTCGAAAAACAATCCGACAGTGCCTTCCTCTTTATGAGTGGTGGATCGGCGAACATAAACCCGAGAGGACGCACTCGACCGAGCACATTCAACGTTGCTATATCCCTAGCAGAGGAGTTCGTCTGCGATATAAGTGATACCCGAAGCAGCCTGTCCGAAACCGCTACAGACGACGCATTGGGTGGTGCATTCCGTCCGATCGGACTGCCACGAAAACTGAGAGATATCGAGGAGGGGAAAGGCAAAATCGCACGCACGCGAATTCACGGACTCCGAATCGGGCCGCTTCGGATTCTTGGCTTTCCGGGCGAGGTCTTCTCCCAGACTACAATGAGCGTAAAAAAGGTGTTTTCGCCTTCACTCGTAGCCGTGAATTCCTACACGACAGGTGGTGAAGCCGGTTACGTACCGGTCAAGGAGGCCTACGACATTGGCGGGTATGAAGTCCGTGTGTCGCCCTACTCTGAAGAGGGCGAAGCCGTTTTGCGGAGCGAGTTTATCGCGCTTGCAGAGTCGCTCAGATAGAACTCGAAATGCAATCGGTTGCCGCTCAATCTACCTACAGGATCTCAAAAACGTTCCCGCGCTACACTCTGTACAATCCGTCCGTACCAGTCTGGTGTATCACCCCAGACATCGATGGATGCGTTCATCGCTTCTTTGATGCTTCCTCTGTCAGCCCGTCTGGACGCTATGTCGCCATAACGCAGTTTCGTTTCGATGATCGGATGCCCGTTCCAGGCGATGCCTGCAACATCGTCCTTGTGGACCTCCGCACGGGTGAACAGAAAATCATCGCCAAATCCAAGGGGTTCGACACACAACTGGGCGCGCAGGTTCAGTGGGGGGCGAAGGACGAGCAGCTGTTCTTCAATGACATGGACTGCGAGACCTGGCTGCCATTCGCTGTGTTGATGAATCCACTGACGGGCAAAAAGCGGGCTCTGTCAGGAACGGTATATATGGCCTCGCGAGACGGTGCTCGGATCGCAAGCACGTGTCTGAAACGAACAGGGCTGACGCAGCCCGGCTACGGCGTCCTGGTCCCCGACGCATACATACCTAAAAATGACACCGCGCCCGACGATGATGGTCTTTCGATCACGGACGTCGCCACGGACAAGACATCCCTTGTGTGCAGCTATAGACAGATCCTGAAGACGGCGAAACCCGCATACGATGCATCGCTCTACGCAGGAAGAAGCTGGTATGGGTTCCACGTCAAATGGAATCCCCAAGGCGATCGCCTCATGCTGGTCGTACGCTGCATTGTTCCCGACAAGTCCGTACCAGAGCGCCGAAGCGTCATCTCAATGGCCGATGATGGATCCGACATACGCGTCGCCGTGAGCGAAGTCCTCTGGGCACCCGGAGGACATCATCCCGACTGGCACCCTGACGGCGAATCCATCACCATGAACCTGAAACTAGACGGAGAGAAGCACAGTCTCGTCCGCATCGGTATGGACGGTGAAGGACTCGAACGGCTGACCTCGGTCCAAGGATCGGGCCACCCGACATTACATCCGGACCGTCGACACATCCTGACTGATGTCTACCTACACGAGAGGTTGTCGTATGGAGACGGGACCGGTCCGATTCGATTGATCGATTGCGAGACAAACACGGAGGAACCGATCATCCGGATCAACAACGCTCCCCCATATTCGGGCCCGCAGAGAGAACTCCGGATCGATCCGCATCCAGCCTGGGACCGCGACTATCGACGAATCGTCTTTAATGGGTGCGACCAAGGCGTGCGTCGCATCTACCTCGCTGACCTGACCGGCAAGCTCGCATGAACCTTCTCGAGCGGGACGACCTGCAGGAATACCTCAGCGGCTGCATCCGTGTTGAGCGAGCGGATGACCACCTGCTGTTCCATCGCCACACAGAACGACAAATCGAATATTATCGGCGGATGAATGAAAGCTGGTGGGTCCGCTCCCGCTGTCCGGCCGGAATAAGAATCGAGTTGGTCACAGATGCGATGACGCTCGATCTGACCGGACGCCTACTCCGGGGATCTCGCCAATATGCCGGGATCGATGTCGAGGTCGATGGACATGTGACCGGTAGAATCCGCATCGACACGAGCGAAGACTCGCGAACGTTCCGTCTTGCCGAGTTTTCTACGCAAGAGCGCCGGCAGATCACGATCACACTCCCACAGAGTGCACTTCTGGAGGCGGAATCCCTCGAACTCGCTGAAGAGACACAGGTCAATCCCATCACTAATGCTCGTGTTCCCTACCTCGCACTGGGTGATTCGATCACGCAAGGCATGGACGCAAGTAGCCCGGAATCAGCTTACCCGCTCCAGCTTGCGAAAATTCGTGATATGAATCTCCTCAACCTAGGTGTGGGCGGCCATGTTTTTGACCCCGATGCATTGGACGATGAACTTCCCTTCGCACCGAAGCTAATCACGGTCGCCTACGGAACAAACGACTGGGCACGTGGGACGACACGAGAGCAGGTATCGGAAACGGTGGCCGAGTATCTGAATCGTTTGAATGGAACGGTTGGTGTGGGGGCGAGACTGCTTGTGATTACACCGATCTGGCGCGCGATAGGTGAGGAGATCAAGGAAGGCGGAGACCTGGTAGCTTTCTCGGAAGCGATCGCCCAAGCCGCAGGAAGTATAACGGGCGTGACGGTTGTCGACGGACTTTCGATGGTGCCGCATCGCGATAGTCTATTCGTTGACGGAACGCACCCAACCGATGAGGGATTCCTGCACTACGCGATCAATCTGAATCGTGCGTTTGATTAGCGATCATCCTGAGCGGAGTCGATGGCCGTGTTTGTTAGCTAGAATTTCTGCGTGACGCCTTTATTCACTTGTTTCCCTTGGCGTCAAACGTGTCCGGCATCGTCTACACCAAAGAGCTGACCCGCCGAGGAAATGGCGGTCAGGCTACCCTCCGTTGCCCCTTGGGGGCTGAAAGCCAGACTCGCGTGCATCTTCAATTTATTCGGTTTCTTGTTCCTCTTGCTGTCGCGACTCTCGCGCTCGAAATCGGTGGACAGTTCCTGAACGGAGGGATGGCTCGTGTCCCTCGTGCAACGGAGACGCTTGCCGCTTTCGGGTTGGCCTTAGGGCTCAAAAGCATCCTGACCGGAGCGCTCTACCAGTCTCGCCAGTTCGCTCTCGCCATGATCGACAACCGTCTTCAGCTCCGGTCCGCAAGCCGGTTCGTCTTCACTGCAGGCGTGCTTCTTTCAGTCGCTACAGCCGTCCTCGGCCTGCCGGGTCTAGGGAGGTGGGTCGTGAAGGATCTTCACGACCTGACAACCGTCATCGCCGATCAGACCCAGCTAGCCCTGCTTCTAATGTCTCCCTTGCCTCTCATCAACGGGCTGTCCAGATATTTATCCGGGCTGTTGGCGCGATACCGTCGCACGGAGATCATCACGCTCAGTCAGATCGGCAGCATCCTGACTTCAATCGCCGCGGTCCTGATTCTGCTTGGAAACCGCTACATCAACCAAACGCCAATCCTGCTGCCCGTCGCCGCAACCTTTCTTGGAGCGATCATCGAATTCGGCGTCCTTCTCTGGGGACACCTTCGATTCTCCCGACCCTCTCTACCGATTAAAGGTCCGTCCCTGACGATTCGAGACATCCTCCACTTTCTGTGGCCGCTTGCCGTCATCATGATCTTCCAGGGCTTCAGCCGACCCCTCATCAACCTCATTGTTTCGCGTGGGTCCAATGGGACGGAAGCGCTCGCCGTCCTCACAGTCATCTATACGCTCGGCCACATCCATTACGGCTGGGTCAACGAAAACCGTTCTCTCATCCCCGTCTTCAGAGATGAGACGGGATACCTTCCCTATGCACGCAGGTTTATCGTCGCCTGCGGCTGTATTTCTTTCGCTATGGCCTTGATCCTCTTCTGGACGCCTATTCGGTGGGTTCTCCTGATCGACCTGATTGGCGTCACACCCGAGCTTGCTGAGCTCTGCGTTCAGCCGCTGATGGTCTTTACCTTCTTCCCGTTCGCGGTCACTCTACGAGCGTATTACCATGGTGTCGGCATTGTCAACCGAATCACTCAGTCGATGGCGACAAGCGGTCCCTCCCGTCTAACAGCTATAAGTATCGGCCTCTTTGTCCTCTCATTTTTCGACCTGCCAGGGGCGACACGAGGAATCGGCGCTCTCCTGTGCGGATTCTCCGCTGAAGCGATTGTGCTTGCCTGGGGTGTGAGACGTAAACTCAAAGCAATACCGTATGGAGAGAAGTATGTCTGAACAAAACGTATTCGATCTCTACAAGCTCGATGACCGTGTTGCCCTTATCACGGGCGGCTCGAAGGGGCTCGGCAAGGCCATGGCCTTGGCCCTCGCGCAGGCGGGAGCCCGTATCGTGATCAATTCGAGAACGCAGCCGGATTGCGATGAAGTGGCGGCAGAGATCCAAGAATCGACCGGTCAGGAATGCGTGGGGATAGCAGCAGATGTCACGGACGAGTCTGCGGTCGATATCCTATTCGGAAAAGTGATGAGTCAGTTCTGCCGGCTGGACGTCGTAATCAACAGCGCCGGCATCAACATTCGCCACCCAATCGAAGAATTCCCATTCGATGAATACAAACAGGTCATCGATATCAATCTGATCGGTACGTGGCTATGCTGTCGCGCTGCCGGTCGGATCATGAAACCCGCAGGACGAGGATCCGTCATCAACGTCTCCTCAACTCTGGGCGCCGTCGGCCTCGAAGACAGATCCGCCTACACCTCCTCGAAATCTGGTGTGATCGGGATGACACGGGCGATCGCGAAGGAGTGGGCGGAACACGGGCCACGCTGTAACGCCCTGTGTCCAGGGCCCTTTCTCACGGAAATGAACTTACCCTTGCTGGATCAGCCGGAACGGGTCGAGAAGCTCATCCGGCTCACCGCGATGAACCGGTGGGCAGAGCTGCCCGAAATCATGGGAGCAGCACTGTTCCTTGCAAGCGATGCCAGCAGCTATGTGACGGGGTCGGAGCTGTATGTGGATGGGGGATGGACGTGCTGACATTGAAGATTTATAACAGAAAATCCTGTCGCTGTTCCAGTACGTCCTTCGGCGCCCCTGCACAGGCAGAGGCGCTGAAGGACGATCTAGGAGTTTAGCTTCTGGATCCATTCAAACTTCGTAAGCAGTAATAACCTCTACGAGGGATCGATGTGGAAGTACAGACAATCGTCGGGATCGATTTGGAGCAAGTGCGATCTGGTGACATCATCGGCTGCGATTACGATGGCCTCTTCGGCCTTCCGGTCGCAGTCACCGCGCACGCGAAAGCAATCCTTGTGACCAACATTAAGTCTCGCCGAAAGCGCTACGAATCGCCGAACATCCCCTTCGACAAAACGACCGACAGGGAACGTGCAGAGGCGTATTACGAGGAGCCCGAGTGACTCGAGACACGAAAGATTGTGTTGGTTCTCTGCCTCCTGGCGATTGGAGCGTATATGGCAACTGAAGAGCCAGTCAAGATCGATCGAGATTTGATCTATGCTACGGTCGATGGCCGTGATCTTCGATTGGACATCTACCGCCCGGCCAACGCCACCGGACCTCTGCCTCTGATTGTCTGGATCCACGGGGGCGCTTGGCGGAAAGGAAGCAAGCAGAACCCCAAGGCGAAATCGCTGGTGTCAGAAGGGTATGTTGTCGCTAGCGTCGAGTATCGTCTCAGTCAGGAAGCGGTCTTCCCGGCCCAGATTCACGACTGCAAGGCAGCGATCCGCTGGCTCAGGAAACACGCAACCGACTATGTAATCGACCCCAACCGCATCGGTGCCTGGGGACCCTCGGCTGGCGGCCATCTTGTCGCGCTGTTGGGGACGTCCAGCGACGTCGCCGATCTTGAGGGCACAATCGGTGTCACGGGCGTCTCGAGTCGCGTACAGGCCGTGTGCGATTGGTATGGACCGACCGACTTTCTCAGGATGAACGACGTAGCCGGCTCGATTGATCACGATGCGGCCGACTCGCCGGAGTCGCAGCTGATCGGTGTGCCGATTCAGAACAACGCCAAGAAAGCTGCGCGCGCAAATCCTATCACCTACGTCTCTGAGAGCAATCCTCCCTTCCTTATCATGCACGGACTAAAAGACCTTACGGTGTTGAGGAATCAGAGCGAGTTCCTTCACGCCGCTTTACAACTGGCCGGCGTCCATTCTGGCTTCATCACCGTTGACGACAGAGGTCACGGTTTCCGTGTCGTTGGGGACCAGAAGGAGAACTACGAGCGTCACGTCCTCGCTTTCTTTGACCGCGTGTTCAAAGACAGGCGGAGCCCGTGGGCAGAGCACGCTTCAAACCCACACCCTT
>DPVD01000015.1:3072-7090 GCA_003526745.1 Candidatus Latescibacterota bacterium | reverse complement strand
CAATAGGTCACCGGTTCAAGTCCGGTGGGTGGCCCCAATAAAAACAAGGAGTTACGGCTAACCCCGTAACTCCTTTTTTGCTAGGTGTCGAGTTAGGTGTCGAGTCAGGTTTCACTTCGGTGTCGTTTTCGGCCTGATCTGGACCCCGCTTCCCGCGCTCGACGGACCCGCTCCTCGAGCGCGACGCACTCGGCTCCTCGAGCGTGAAGGACTTGGCTCACTTACGGGGTTTATTGAGCCAGAAACTGATCTCAAAAAGGGAAATTTCCCCTTTGGTTGTCATTTACTGACCTCGACCGTGTGTTTTTGCTCTTCTGTCTCCGTCCACTCGTTGCGTGATGGAGCGGACGAACCGATTTTGGGTAGGCGAGGAGGGATGATCTATGGCAAAACATATCGTTGGGACTGTGTCCGAACTGCCTCCGGGCGAGAAGAAGATCGTGTCCGTTGAAGGACGATCGATCGGTGTATACAACGTCGGGGGAGCGTATTACGCGATTCGGAATCGGTGTGCGCATCAGGGTGGGCCGTTGTGCGAGGGTGTTCAGGCGGGTTTCTTGACCTCAGAGGGTCCAGGACAATACAGCTACACTCGGAAGGGGGAGATTGTAAGGTGTCCCTGGCACGGATGGGAGTTTGATCTCAAGACGGGCCTGTCCTGGTGGGATCCAGCGAAGACCAGGGCACAAAGCTACAGTGTGGATGTCGTCAGCGGCGAAGAGGTTACTGGGCCGCAGAAAGGGCCTTACGTCGTAGACACCTATGATGTCTCGGTAGATGAGGAGTATATCGTTCTAGAGTTTTAGAGGATCTCTCCCTAGACACGTGAGGGCATTGATCCGCAGGATTATCATCCTATAGTAGATTCCGGACCTGACGATGCATAAAGAGTTTTTCTTCGTTCGGCTTCCCCAAACCGTAGTAGGCTCACCGTTGATAAGTGCTGACGTCTGAAGTAGATTCAGACGCCGATAGACCGAGAACATCCATCCGGGGGACACGTTTTGAGCAACAAGCCCGTCGTCTATTTACTTGTATCGTTGGAAGAGGACCTGATCGATCGGATTGCGGAGACGTGCGAGGTGAGAATGATCGAGCCGGGTTCGAGCATGGAAGAGATACGGTCCAGGATCGGTGAAGCGGAGGGGATTGTAACATCTCCACGCTACGGTGCGGATGAGGCCTTCTTTGCGGCTGCACCGAAACTCAAAGTACTGTCAACGCACAGCGTAGGATACGACCCGTTCGACATTTCGGCCGCCACGCGAAACGGTGTCTGCGTGTGCAACACACCCGGTGTGCTGACTGCTGCGGTGGCTAACCTGACAACGGCGCTGATCTTCTGCCTGTCTTTGCGGCTTATCGACAACGAACGCTTTGCTCGGACCGGAGGCTGGGCTCGCAGAGAATCTGCTCCGCCGCTAGGGCACGATGTTCAGGGGAAGACGGTCGGGATTGTCGGGTTCGGGCGTATCGGGCAGGAGGTTACCCGACGACTGCAGGCGCTTGGGATGAGGACAATCTGGTATGATGTCTTCGACACGCCTCATCCTGACGCCCCCGACAGCGAGTATCGTCCGCTCGACCAGCTATTTGCCGAGTCGGACTTCGTAAGCCTGCACACGAACCTCGACGACTCCTCACGTCACATGATCGGGGCAGAGGAACTCGAGAAGATGAAGCCGACGGCGTTCCTGGTGAACACAGCACGGGGACCGCTCGTCGATCAAAGTGCCCTCTTCGATGCGCTGAAGGCTGGCAAGATCGCGGGCGCGGGACTGGATGTTCTGGAGAGCGAGCCGCCCGCCGAAGAAGACCCGATCTGCACACTCCAGAATGTCGTCTGCTTCCCGCACATCGGAACGGCGACGGAAGAGACCCGAAGGTTGATGCGGGAACTCGCTGTGGACAACTGCATTGCCGTTCTTGCCGGAGAACGGCCCCCGGCATCAGTGAACCCGGAGGTGCTTGAGAGTTAGTTCGATCAAACTTGTATTTGCTCGACTCGGGAGAGGATCCCTGTATTGTTGGGCTGGAATACAGTCGTCATTTGTTACCCAAACACGTATGTCAGGGAGGTATGTATGTATCCGAACCCGCTCCGAGCTAGACTTCAGGCCGGTGAGACTGTTCTGGGCACATCCCTGCCCGTGCCTCAACCGATCGTGGTCGGCATGATCCTTCAGACAAAGCCGGACTTTCTTTGGATCGACACGGAACACGCACCCTACGCGACCGAATCTCTTGGCGCCACTCCTGTGCAGACTCGGCAGGCCGGCGTTGCGCCGATGGTTCGAGTGGCTTGGAACGACCCTGCACTCATCAAGAAGGCCTACGATGCGGGAGCCGTTGCTGTTATGGTACCACAGGTTGACACGGCCGAGGAGGCAGAGGACGTTGTTCGGTTTGCAAAGTATCCCCCGATGGGGGAACGTGGCCTCTCTCCGATGTGGACCCGGATTGCCGGTGAGGACTGGGATCACGTTCTGCAGACGGCAAACGATGAAACAGCTGTTATCGTGCAGATCGAGAGCCTCAAGGCATACGACAACCTAGACGAAATCAAGCAGGTTCCCGGGATCGACGTGCTCTTCCTGGGACCCCTCGATATGTCGGCTTCCGTTGGTAAAATAGGCAACACGGGCTGTGAGGAAGTACAGAGCTTGATGCAGGAGTTTCCCGGCCGACTCGAGGGAACGGGGATTTGTCCGGGAACGACGCTCGTCGAGCTCGATGATATCAAGGAAAAGCTCGACTGGGGGTATCGGTTCATGAACGTCGGCAACGCGCTGAGTTACGGAGTTGGGGTAGTCCAATCGAACTTGGACGAGCTTCGACGTCATACGACGTCTTAACAAACGAGGATGAAGCTGTGAGTGGTGGAGTCAAGTTCGGTGTCGTTGGGCTCGGCGGATATGCCCGATCGCATCTGGAGTCTGCAGCGGAGATTGAGTCGGATGGCGCGGGAACACTAAACGCGGTCGTGTGCATCGATCCCGAGAACCACCCGGACAAGCTGGCGGAGTTCAGGCAGAAGGGTGTCCGGATCTTCGACGACCTGGATCAGTTGATCGAAGCCGGCGGTGTCGACGTGATCACGCTTCCGATCGGGATTCACGATCATGTGAGGCTGAGCACAAAGTGTATGAAGGCGGGGTATCACGTCCTCGTCGAGAAACCCCTGTGCGGCGCCGTTCAGGATGCGAACGACTTGATCGACGTACGGGATCGCACGGGGAAGACGATTTTGATCGGGTATCAGCATCTCTACAGTCAGACGATCCAAGAGCTGAAGGCGCGAGTCATGGACGGTCGTCTCGGCAAAATTCGGATTGCCCGTCTCAAGGCCAGCTGGCCTCGCAGTGACAGCTACTATTCGAGGAATCCTTGGGCAGGAACCCGGATGCGTGACGGCATCTGGACGCTGGACAGCCCGATCAATAACGCCCTCGCCCACTATCTGACGAACATCTTTTTCTTGGCTAGCAGTTCAGCCTACGAGCCCTGCCACGCATCGACAGTTCAGGCTGAGTTATATCGCGCGTGGAACATTGAAAATCTGGATACGGCCTGTCTGCGTGTCCAGACGGATACCGATACAACGGCGTTGATCGCGATGTCACACGCCGCGGGGGGGGAACAGTGGGGACCGATTATGGACCTGGAGTGTGAGAACGGAACCGTAAGCTGGATGACCGGGCTGGCAGATATCTCGTACTCGAACGGAGAGTCAGAATTGATCGATGACGGCGAGTCGAGAATGCGAACGGGACCGTGGCGGAACATGGTCCGAGCTCTTGAGGATGGGGAGCCGATCGTGTCGACTTTGGAGGTCGGCCGTGCTCAGACCCTGTGCATCAACGGAGCCCACGAGAGCTGTCCCGATGTACACGACATTCCTCAGGACGAGATCGATACAGTCACGCACAGCGGAAGCAAGTATCTGGTCGTGAAAGGTCTGCAGGAACTGCTTCATACGAGTGCAGACGAGAACAAGTTGTTTTCAGAGTTGGGTGTG
>DPVD01000015.1:0-2701 GCA_003526745.1 Candidatus Latescibacterota bacterium | reverse complement strand
GCGGGAGACTAAGAATCGAGGAATTGAGAAGCGAGATAGGTTTCCAATACTCTATTCTCGATCTTTGTGTCTCAATGTTTAGAATGCTTCTATCTGAACGAGCGAAGTCTGTGGGCGGGGATCAAACGAGAGGACGTCCATCGGGCAGACCGTGATGCAGACGCCACAGCCGATGCAAGAGGTGTTGCTGTTGTCGAGGACGTCCTGCTTCAATGCAAAGGACATGACATCGATTCCAACGAGACAGTTCCGTGAGCACTCGTCACAGCCGATACACTTGTCGTTGGAAACAATGTGGTATCGGCTGATTCGTAATTTTGTGTAGAAAGCCGACAGCAGGTCCATGAGCTTGGCAAGTGGACACCAGTAACGACACCATATTTTACCACCCAGAAAGGGGTATAGCGTGACGGGTAGGATGCCGATCAACCATACGTCCACAAAGATTCTGTAGACGCCGATCGACCAATCCGCCTGAGCGCTGAACAGCCCCCAAGTGTCCTTGGCGAGCATCAGGCCAGTGATGACAGTCGCCAGCACCAGCACGCCGAAGTTCATCTTTTCCCACGCGATCGCAGACTTCCCCTTTGGGGCGAGATGGCGCCAGCGATCACCGAAAGTTTCCGCAAGGCCTCCGCATCCGCAGATCCACGAGCAGTATCGCTTCCCGCTGAAGATCACGAAAATCGGAATCAATACGAACGTCAACAGGACGCCCCATACGACCCACACATGGTGCGGGTTGTAGAAGAAGGTGTAGAAGAAGAGAGGCCAGGCGTAGACGATCCCGTAGCTTCTCCAGGCCTGGTCACGGAAGACCGGGTCGTCTGCGAGTTCGCCAACCCAGCGATATTCGACAGCCCATTGGAATAGGAACTCCGGAATGACGAAAAAGAACAGCCACTGGAAACCAAGCAGAGAGACGAAACGGTAGACCTGGAAGCGATCCCTGCGATCGAGTCCCCAACGCTTGAGTGCCTGGAATCCGAAGATCGTCATTAGGACCGTATAAAGGACGGTATACCAGAAGCTCCAAGGTCGATCGGCGAACGATAGTGCCGCATACCCCCAGTTCTTGAATGGCCAAAACTCCTCTCCGGTACCGACTTTGACGCCGTAGATGGTATACCAGACGACGAACGAAAGACCTAGCCAGGCCCAGCGATCCCCCTGTTTCCCGAATAAAAGTAGACCACCGAGGGAGAGGAGCGTGAGCATCCAGCCACCGAGTGCGAGGGTTGAGAGGGCCGACCCGGATACGAGTCCGGTCTGCCCTCCGGCGAACCACAGCCCCAAGAGCGTGGTAAGGCTGAGCAGGGCACTTCGTTTGAGCGAGCCAGCCCACTCGTTCTCCATCCGAATCCCGAGCGACTTCAGGAATACGACCGGGACATCGGATCCGATCAGGACAAAAGCGTGGTCGTATTCGACCTGCACCGGTGACCCGGATCGGTCGAGCACGGCGTGTGTCTCCCCGAACGAAGTGATGTTGGTTTCGAGTTCGAGCTTTATGCGTCCCAGTTCAAGGGCTGCATCGAGCTTCTCCTGATTGTCCCTGAATAGACGGGGGAAGCCGCTTCCGCGGTGTGACAGCGTGACGGTGTTCTGATCGCTCAGCGTCAGGGCAGCCTCTACTGCACTGTTTCCGCCACCGACGATCAGGATCCGTTCGTTGGTGTATGACCTTGGGCTATAGAGCCTGTGGTAGACGGGCTCGCGATTCTCGCCGGCCACCCCAAGCTTGCGTGGGTTGCCACGTTGTCCCGTGGCAAGCACGAGTCTTTGACATCGATACGTTTCTTTCGAAGAGGTCACCGTAAAGGTGGCGCCTGCCTTGTCGAGAGAAACAAGCGGCTCTTCCGTCCTGATATCTAGATCGTTGTCTTCGACGATCTGGTGCCATCGATGAACGAGGTCCTCTTTTTTGGCGCCGTCGAGCCAGAGCTTGCCTTTCGGTGGTCGGTCGTCGGGTTCGGCGTAGACCCACTTTGCCTCGGGAAAGTTCTCGATGGTGTTCGCGATTTTCCCCTTCTCGAGCAGAATTGCAGATAGCCCTTTGTCCTTTGCTGCGAGTGCTGCGTTTAGCCCTGCGGCACCGGCACCTACGATGATCAGGTCAAGAACGCCATCCTCTGCGGTCGGCTGGCCGAGCCCCGAGATATGCTCGATTACTTGGTAGCCCTGTTCCATGGCCAACTTGATCACGGGCGCACCGGCAAGGTCCCCGACGATGAACAGACCGGGGACGTTGCTTTCATTGTCCGCGGATAGTTGGGGACGACGCGTTCTGCCATCTGCGGTGGCGAAGACGTGATCCTCGATCATTTTCTGGAGCTGGCTGATCATTTTTCAGGTACGCTTGACTTCCGACTCGGCTGAAGGTGTCAGGATCCTGCCACAGCGAAAACACGTTGAGGCGGTCGGATGGTTGGGCGCGATGCAGGAAGGGCAATCGACGGGGGCTGACGTGACGGGGATCTTGTCAAGCCGGTCGGGCAGAGGACTGCCTTCAACGGATGGCCGTGTGAGCAGCGTGGTCAGGGCAACAAGGTTAAGAACGACGCCGGCGGCGAACCAGTAGCTTGGAGAGCGGCCTTTTCGGATGGCGATGTGGCTTCCAACTGCTCCGCAGATCAGACCGAGTGTCATCCAGATACCGAGCCCAAGCCAGCTGATAGCGATAGATCCGGCGTCGTGCTCA
>DPVD01000430.1:13632-13823 GCA_003526745.1 Candidatus Latescibacterota bacterium | reverse complement strand
CTTGCGTCGTCTTTATGGCGGCGAAGAACTCAGGCATCGACCGAGCGCTCCTCCAACACTTGGTCAGCAAGATTTCTCGTAATGTCTAGCGCGCCAAACCATTTGAAGCCTTGTCTATGAATACTCCGCATAGTCGAGGCTTTCGGCCACCGATAATAACTTCCCTTGCCCTGAGGTCTTCCCTGAGCCTC
>DPVD01000430.1:13172-13316 GCA_003526745.1 Candidatus Latescibacterota bacterium | reverse complement strand
CCTGCCTCTGTCATTCTAATCGCAAGTGGCAGAATCCGCGCGGCCGCTTGCGCACACAGCGTAAAAACGCCCCCAATACTGCAGCCGGCGGCAACATCGACTCGCCTTTCCATGAGAACAGGTCCAGTGTCCATTCGCTCAGAA
>DPVD01000430.1:10198-12873 GCA_003526745.1 Candidatus Latescibacterota bacterium | reverse complement strand
CCATTCGCTCAGAATCGATCCGGTGGATGCTTGTACCTATGTTTCCCATCCCATGACTCATGGCCCAAACATACGGCGCAATTCCTCTGTAGTCGGGCAGGATTCCAAAGTGAACGTTGAGGACGCCCCGAGGTGCCAGGTCAATCAACGGCTGTCGCAGACGCTGACCCGTTAGGGAAATGATCAGGTCAGGTCTGAAAGAACGAATCCTCGCCAACGAACGGCCGGAGCAGACATCATCCGTTTTCCAAGCCTCCAGCTGATGGTGTCTACAAACCCAATCGAGATTGCACGCCCTTAGATGTGGATTTACCCAGACAAAGGGAGGTCGGGAAAGTAACGAAATCGCAATTGACTCCAAACTCCTCACCGCAAGGTAGCTCAGACAGCCCTGTTGAATCAGATACATCGCTGAGGCAGCAGTGCCTTTCCCTTTTATCAGGAAGTCGGTCTCAAAAATCGAGAATGTATCGGTCGATCTTTGGCGGATCAACTCGTGGATCACCCAGCTGTATGCGTAGTTTCTGCTGACAATAATCGCCGTTCTCATGGAGCTGAATCACCAAGCAACAGACCCAGTTGTCGAGCTTCCCTTACCGCTTCAGCACATGTCACAAACCTGAAATCGACTTCGCAACTGAGTCGATCTGTCATCTCTTTGAGAATGCTGACAACATCGCCTGATCCGCTGTGGCGTTCGAGGTGTAGAACCTGGGTGTGCACACCCGCTTTGTCTGCTGTCGACAAGGCAGAGCGAAAAAGAGTATTCACGATCCCATCTCTACCTTCTACGACGTCCCGTATCTCCAAATCGTCCGGACCAGTGCACGGAAGACAATGGAGTCCGCGGTAGGCGAAAGGTACGCAGAGACCGATTCCTTCCACTCCATCAGATGTCCAGACACTCTTGGCTGCAGAGCGAAAGCTGGAATCATAGGCAAACCTACCAACAAGGGCCTCCATCAGTTGATGGGACTTCAGATAGCAGGGAGACCGGTATCCCTGAATACCGTGTGTTTCGATGAAGTCACTTAGTCGATCGAGTCTCGTGGAGATTACTTCTGAGGACAGGAATGGGTCACGATAGTTATGATGCAGTCCGTGCAATCCAATCTCGTGTCCCATTTCTCTCATAGCACGGTAGAGACCGTGATCGTGCTTGTAGTCGTCACCCACAACAAAGAATGTCGCAGGCATCGATAGGCTCGAGAGCATTTCACCTGTCTTCGCCATAGTACCTGTCTCTATCGACCAGGCAGAATCGATGTCAAATGACAGGGAAATCAGCACCTTGGCATCTTTCCAAGGCTTCGTATCGTTGATCCCTACCTCCCGACAGCGAGCGCGGAAGACCTCACAAGCAGCGCCGGGAGCAGTGGCAAAGTATTCGAAAGACTGCCCGTCGTCGGGGGTGG
The DNA here is from genome assembly GCA_003526745.1 of Candidatus Latescibacterota bacterium. Taxonomy (GTDB): domain Bacteria; phylum Latescibacterota; class UBA2968; order UBA2968; family UBA2968; genus UBA2968. The sequence continues at coordinate 11,458 of DPVD01000430.1, read as the reverse complement.
ACCCCGCAAGCGCTTGGTAGACCCACCTCCGTAAGCGCGGTGACACGAGGGTTGACCGAAAGGGCAGCGAGTTCAGAAATCCGGGCACAAATCGCCCGAGGTCCTGATCAACAATGCGATCTAGGTCAACTGGATGTCGTAGTGAAGACACGTTAGTAGGAGAAACTGACTAAAACCAGCTTACTTCCTGATACCTAAAGTGAGATAGATAAACGGCTTGACCATACTCCACCACCCAACCAAAGGCCTGATCTTCGAGTAGTTCCGTTTGCTTTCCGGATAAATCATGGAAACTGGCACTTCGACGTATCGCTTTTCAGAGTTCAGCACCTTGTAGTTTAGGTAATTCTCCAGTTCGTACTTGTCGAGCCAGTCCTGCCAGATGTCAACACCGATCTCATCAAAGAGACTCAATCGGTATGCCCGGAACCCGCAGGTTGAGTCCGTAATCCTCCTCCCCGTAAAAATCGTCAGTATCCAAGCGAGTAGTCTGATCATCACGTCTCTAAATACGGGAAGATGATCGCGCCTTCCACCGGGGAGATACCTGGAGCCCTGAACATAATCAGCTTCTCCGCCAAGCAAAGGTGCTATAACTGAGGGAATCTCTGCGGGTCGCATCTTACCATTTCCCGCAATAGGTATGAAGATGTCAAATCCTTCATCGATGGCGTATCGGATGGCACGTTTGAACGAATATCCGAGGCCACGGTTGCAGTCGTTCTCGATGACTGTATGAGGAGTATCGGAGATATAGTCGCCGATTTCGTCTGTAGATCCATCGTTCAAGATCAACACCTCATAGGGTGCGTCGGCAGGTATTTCTTCGAGAAGACTACCGAACTTCAGCCCTTCATTGTATACGAACACAGTCACCAATACACGCGCCGGAACGTTCTCCTCTTCAGTCTTCATAACCTACCTTGCGCCACAGAATAAAGCCCGAACTCGCAAGAATGCATACAAGAGGCATCTCGGGAACCCGATATCGGGCTTCTCCAACTGTCCCCGGTGCTGAGACAAACATAACACTTGCTATAACGCACAATATCTTCCCTGCATTTGGCCGCTTCAACGAGACAATTGAGAACTCCTAGGGATTTATCGTAACAATATATAAAATAACAATATACATCTGAACAGAAATGTCTTTCTGTTCCTCCAGATCGGGAACGCCCCCTCAAAGACCACCTCGAGCGAACACCCTGAGGGTATCCAATGTATACGGGGATCTCCACGCCAACCGACATCCATGTGACA
>DPVD01000430.1:0-9815 GCA_003526745.1 Candidatus Latescibacterota bacterium | reverse complement strand
TTGTGCAACTCCTCAATAGCGGACTCACGATAGGCTCCTCGGTCCGCCTCATCGAGTGCGTCATACTCGTTCAAGATCTCTCCCAATGTCTCGGCTGTACTTGCAGTAGACGCCATCGCTCTTGCATGTGCAAGCAGTCTCGTCCAAACATCCTAGTTGAAAGAGAGGGTGTGTAAGCTAAACGCCCCGGCTACCGCCTGATTTCGCACCCTCCATGGTGGGGTTGTCACCGAAAATAGGAAAGTGAACAGCACCACTAGAGACAAGCGATCAGAGACCTTGGCTTTTCTGTTTGGAATAACTTGGTAGGCTAAGCCAACAGCAACAAAGGGGATGGATCCACTCCCGATAGAGAAAACCCGCGACTCCGAAATCGTGCTGATCTCTCTATACCTGCCTATAACTCTCTGGTAAACGAGGCTCCTATCTGGTTGGATCGGCGTGGCCTTTGAGACCTCGTTTTCTGATCAGAAGGTGGCCGACCGCCCACGAACTCAGGATGGCTACGTAAGGCATTGCCGGCACCCGATACCGTGCATCGTTGAGGGCACCGGGAACACCGACCAGATACAGTATCAGTACGACAAACAGGAACACCACAATGGACCTGCGATTGTGGTAGCAGGTAAATGCACACAAGGAGTAAAGGATGGTCGAGTAGACTACCATGGACAAAGCGTACAGCAGCTCAAGGGCGGTTTTTCTCTTGAACACCAAAGACGCGCCGCCAACGATCCCCCCCTCTGCAAAGGCAGACAGCAGGTCCACGGGTGAGGATTGCCAGCCAAGCAGCGCTCCCATATACGACGTCTGCGGAGAATAGAGGGCCACAACCAATCCCCAAGCTTGGAGTTTCCAATAAGGTGGATCAAACGTGAGTATCTCCACCACAGCTGACGACACGTAATCCCACTCTTCATCTGTATCAACTATAGACCCATATTCCGACCACAATCTGCCCAGGTGATCGTCCGCGCTTTCCTCGTTTTCCAACGACCGGATGTAGGCAAGCGGTCGCATCCAGATGTCAGCTCCCCCAAGATGCGATATGCGGCCTTGTCCAGAGATAGCCTCGCCACGAAGAGCCCAAGGATAGACACAGACAGTATATCCCGCGTAGAGAACCGCACAGGCCAAAAACAATGACTTCCAATTACCCTTGACCAAACCGAGTAACCGTGAAGAAAGCAGGACCGCGATCAGGATGACCGGTACAAACATCGCGATCGGCCGACATAGCGTCGCCATCCCTAGAAGGACGCCGCAAGCCGCTGAGTGCTTGAGTTCGCGACTCTCCATATATCTGAAGTAGAAATAGGTATTGGCAGAGAGGAGGCAAGTGAAGATCGACTCCGTGAGAAGGGAGATGTCATACATAACACAGAGTGGGTAACCGGCTAGGATCCATCCGGATATGCCACCGGACCGACCACCAAAAACTTGCCTCTCCACCGCAGACACTATGACGCAGGTTAATGCGCCGACCAGAGTCTGAATCAACAGGGCATACTGAGGCTTAAAGCCGACTAAGGAATAGATGGCAGCAAGAATTGCTGGGTAGGCAGGCGTTCGGAACATCTCAGGCGAATAGGGCGGTTCGATGCCCTGTGAGAATCCATGGCCCGACAAGAGGTTGACAGCCAGCAGATGGTAGTTCTGTGCGTCACCTGACGTCCAAATGACACCCTGCAACCCGTCGTTGAGGTAGGCAAAGAGGTATAGGATCAGACGGATAGCTGCCGCCACCCCGAACAGGATGAGCGAATGTTTTCTCCAACCAGATTCCATCACATTGTCTGATGATGGTCTTTTCAGGACTGTCACAGGCGATCGGTTAGAAGAAGGTTGTCATACAAAATCGAAAGCGAATAGAGGGAGAGCAGATAACCAGCGGCATTGATTTTCAGCCGAGGGAAAAGTCGCTGAGCGACGAGATGAGCAATCACACAAGTCAGGGCGCCCAGTATTGTCTGCACCAAAATCGGTGTTTAGATATGATAGTCCGAAACTAGGTAGCAGCCCGAAATCAGAAGCGGATAAAGCAACGTCCTAAAGGTGTTCGGCTCGCAAGATCACCACAGTGAAGACTAGCAGACGCGTGCGGAGTGCAAGCGCGAGCACCTAGATCAGAGCTCTGGTCCTCGGGCTTATGGAATCGATAATCTTTCTAGCAAGTCAGATCGTGCATCTTGCGGCATCTCGAAGGGCGCGGAAGGCTGCAGCCGGACACACCGAACCACTTTCGCCGGATCTCGTCTCACGAGAATATCGGACGAACATTGTCGCGCCTGATCAACCGACGCCTGGATAAGATGAGGCCAGAGAATGTCCAAAACGGAATCATGATCAGTGGCCGCTCCAGATAGGTATCGAAGATCGAACTGATTGGGATTGCGAGCGTCACCGCCAGCGCTGTAATACCCAAAGCCACATGGACTGCGTCCGGACCCCTTATGGCTAAAGAGAACGCGGACCGAGCAAGTTGGATCACGAGAAGCCCACCAAGAATCACACCGACAAGACCCAGTTCTACCGACAGAGAAATACTGCTTGAGAACGGAGACGCAAGCGTCGGACTGGCCCAGGGGTAGGAGGCATACTCAAGGGTGTACAGGTCCGAAAAATGGTCATGTCCGTGTCGACTGGTGAAAGCAGGCACGAACGACGGGAGTCGAGAGCCGTATCGCTTGTGGAGCGTGTCGAACGCTCTGCTGTTCGAGGCTCGGGATCCGAGCGTACCCGGCCCCGTACCGGTCAACCAGGTCCCGAAGTCATCGTGTATCTCGAAGAACGCCCTCTTCAAGAACAGATACTTGTGGTTGAACTTGGGGTTGTCCACATACATCAAGTAAGTGTCTCCCCAAGTCGTCGTTGGCTTAGTGATAAGATGGTGCGCGCTCGAGCCGATGACGGCAAGCACCGCAACGCTCGCAGTGACAACCAAGCCTCTTCGCAGGAGAGATCGCGAACTCCGAAGCAGGGCAAGGATGGGAAACAGCAGGCCACAGGCGATCGAAAGACTGTAGACGATGACCCGCGTACTCGCCAGATAGAGCGAATATCCGACCGCAACCGCGAGGATGGCGTGGAAGATCAGCACTTTCAGGGATACCCGAGAACGAGATCGTCTTAGCATTAGCATCACGATCGAAAACACGAGCACCGAGCCGAAGAGATACGAAATTTCCGGCTGTCTCGTTGAGCCACTTGCCCAATCACCCGACACCCCGAAGCTGACTGCCGGGTCGATCAGAGGCTGGACCAAAAAGAAAACCGTCTGCCATAGGCACCCGACTGCGAACAGACGTATTAGGGCACAGACTTCCTGACTCGTCAGATCGATTCGTGAGCCTAGCAAGAAGGTGGTCACCGGACTCCAGAAGGTGATCGCGAAGAACAGAAAAGCTGTCAGGTTGATCTCGATCGCTTGGGAAAGGAAGTACGACAGGAGTGACCAGGCGAAGAGAAGGAGAATGCGTAGATCCGTCAACGACGCCCTCACTCCGGACTGACGAGCAGCCACAAGCGAGAATGGGATTACGACTAAACAGAAGAGATACCCCGCTATCTCGCTCCCAACAAAAGGCAGGATCATACCCGTCCGGAGCAGAGCGACGGGACGGCGATCCAAACAGGCATAGGCGATCAGGCCGACACCGATCGCAAGATTCAGAGGACCGACGTTCGGGATCCCGAGACCAAACTTCCACAGCCAAATCGGAGTCAGGAGCAACCCGACAATCAGATCTGAACGATGCATGATCTAGAGTGAGTGCGTTCCGAGTTGTGCGACGACGGATTTTACAGTGATGGGATGAGCAAACAAGGGCTCGACCGAGACCATAAGTCGCAGAAACCGGTTGGTCGGACAGCTCACTGGGTCGCCGTGCTCTAACCAACCCGTGCCGGTGAAGACCCGCGCCGGCAATGCAAGCGAGTCGGCAACCCCATCCGAAACAGCCTTGTAGCGAATGTCGACTAACTGGTGCGGATCCGTGACGCGTCCCCAGACGTGGACCTGGTGAACTAGGACGTGATCAGCGCCCATCTCCGGTTTGTGAAAAACAAGCTTCAGAAATCTACCCCGAGTCTCTAGGTCGATTGACATCTCATACTCACTCCCGTAGGGTCTACGGCGACCCAGAGCCGCCCTGACATCATCCGAGAACCAGACATCCCCGACTTCCGTAAACGGCTGATCGCTCAGATCACTCGTGTAGGCGATCAGGTGGGGCAGAAACTGATGCGGCGACCGGGAAGACGCAACGACCGTGACGCGAGTGAAGTCGTATTTCTGTTTGAAATCGAACAATACCTCATATCGCATTTCATTCCAGACACCGGGCCAGTTGAACGAAATCCGCTCTTGAGGTCTCCCGGCTAGGTCGTGACTCGCGACGACGGGACCCTCGAGATCTTTCCCCTCGTAGTCCCTGTATCGACCTGAGTGATCTGCGACCGGGGCATACCAAAAGGGGTTTCCCAGATTCGGAGTCACGTTGTTGGTCAAGCAGTATTCGGTTGACCTGATGCGCTCCCATTCCGCTAGGTCGACCACAAAATTCAAGTCCTCCCAGCGGTAGACGATCTTATCCGCACCGAAGTCGATGACATCAGAGAGAAAAATGCCGTCCGAGGACTGCGAAGGCGCGACCGCTACCTCTACAACCTCCGATCCGTGTGGACTGCAGGCCAGGATACACAGGCCGACGATCAAGGCTGTCAATGCCGGTCGCCTCATCTGTCTGGACCCATCTCGAACGTCATCCTGACCACAGTACCCTCTCGTAGCCCCACCGGTGGAATCACCAGCCCAGACTTGTGAGTTCCGGCAACTTGGTATCCGACCGATCCCGCCGTACCGTCCGGATGTAGAAGAGCCAGCTTTACAAAGCTCACGCGCCTCGGCAGAGCAGCCGGGTCTGATACTTGACTGATCCGGATAGCAGCGTTCTTGACCACCTCGTCGTGTCCGTCCATGCTCACCGTGATCTCGATCTTCGACAGGTCGCCTTCTCTTGGAACCTCTAGCACGGGTGTCTCGGCTGTGACCGGGGGCGGTGCAAGCAGCGCCAATTCGATACCCTCAACCTGAGGGTGACGTGTCAGGTGTCGTAAAGGGCTTCGGATCGTCGTCTTCGACATCTCATTCTTCTCGGCGACGTGGAGCAGGTCCGGGCTATTCGGCCACTGCGTTGTGACCCGTTGACCGTCGGTCAGAAGATACTGTGTGGCGACTTGTTCGCTGCCTCCGTGGATAAGCTCGATCCCTGCGACCTGATGCCCTGTCTTCAGCTCCACCGGGAGAACCGTCAGCATCGCGCGTACCTTTTCTCCGTGATAAGTGCCTGGAAGCCGGAAGTAGACCACGTCGACATCGGGCGGCAGGGATACTCTTACTGCCAAGTCACTCGCCCAAACCAGCAAAGTCTGTGGCCGAGCGACCGGTATGTCTCTGGAAATCACCGCCTTGACGACCGGGTCCGTGCCCTCAAGATGCAGAAGAACTTCGCGTGGATAGGCGGGTGGCGGCTCGGGTTCGGCTGTATCTGATTTCAGTTTGTATAGCAGTATTCGCTCGTGGCCCTTGGCAAGCGCGGGAAACTCTCGGACCAAACGGGCATTACCCGGGCAATATGCACTCAGGCCAGACGCCAGCGACGGCTTAAACAGAGCATAATCGAAATCGACTGCCAAGGTCTCTTTCCAGTTTTTGTTCCCCGACCCGTATGGCTGCCAACTCGCCCCGGTCTTCTCTGAATCGATGCCGGTGGCGTGAGATTGCACGAACTTCGTTCCTCGGGGAATGTGCTGTTCGATCCACTCGTAGGCGATCCAGTAATTAGACGGTTGTGTCGCATAGAAGGCGTAGGCATTCGCGTGGGCGATGTGGTCCCGCATCAAAAGCAGCACAAGCACCGAGAGACCAACGACGCGGTACACGCGTTTCGGGAACGCTGTCTCTATAGTCTTCTTATATACCCAGCGGATAGCGTATCCGGTAGCAAGAGCCATCACGAAAATGCATACATGATACTCCCGATAAATTTGCGAAACGAGCATTGGGAAATTGGTAGCGATATAAAGCAGCGGAAAGGACACCAGGATCAGCGCCTTGGTGTCCCGCTTGGCGAGAATGAGGCCGAAACCTGCGACGGAAAGCAGCGCGGGATACAATCCGGCATACATCCCGGCGAATGTGGTACGAACCAGATATACATACGACTCAGGGTTTGTATAGTAGTAGTACCACGGCTCCACGATCCCACCCTGGGCCTTCAGGCTTTTCTCGAACTCTTCGATCGCCCAGAACAGATCGTCGAAGTAGATGGCCAGGTTGGGATTGGTCCCAAAGACCCCGACAATCGAGGCCACACCCGCGAGAATCAGCCGTTTAGGGTGCCACGAATCTGTCCCGCGTATCGCCGTTAGGACATAAGTAAAGCAGATGACAAGTACGAGATATGTCGCTGGCAGCTTCGAGCCAGCAGCGATCCCACAAAACAACCCCGCCCACGCGTAGTGTCTCATCCTCCCGGTGTCGCTCGCCCGGAGCAGGAACCACATCGATATCGTCGCGAAGAAGATCATCGGGACGTCGACCTTGCAGAGCTTGCTCATGAACAAGTAGTATTCTGAGAGCCCCATCATGACCATCGCGATCAGACCGACGGCTCGCGACCCGAACACGAGCAGGCCGATTCGATACGTCATCGCCAAAGCGCCGATCGAGCACAGGAGTACCAGCGTCCGACCAAGCGTATAAACGGTCCAAGGGTCGCTGCCGACCAGATCCATCGGCGCCTCGTAGATCCCTAGGGCCTTCCCTGCAAGGTAGTAGGCGTGGACTGCGGTGATGTAGACGTGATGGAAGGCGTGGGGTGGCCCCAGCATCGTCATCCAATTCTGGTGACGACCCGCCGGCGGAATACCGCTCGTCTGACGTGGAAACCAGTTCCCCGTGGCGTACATAAGACCCGCCGAGTTCAGGACCATGTACTCATCGTGCTGCCAAATGCTCGAGCGGACGAAGTAGCCGTTCCCCCAGCCATAAAGGAGCGTAAACGCCGTCAGGATGAGGAAGCACCCCGCGTGCCGTCTGAGGCCGGAACTCACGAGGGCTCTTTCCTGTCACGACGTGCGAACGAACCTAGGGTCGATGCAACCACGTAGAGCGGACGCATCTTGACCTCATCGTAAATCCGGGCCAGATATTCGCCCAGCACACCCAGCACAATGAACTGAAACCCGCCGAAGAACAGGATCAGACCGACTCCGCTCGCCCAGCCCGGTATCGCCACCAGACTAATGAACTTCGAGTAGAACACATACGAGGCGACACCCGTTGCCACACAGAACATCAGCAGTCCAAGAAGCGTGACGCACCTGAGTGGGACCTTGGAGTGCGACACCAGACTGTCGAGTGAAAGGATCATCAGCCGGCTCAGTGAGACACGCGACACGTCGTCATACCTGCCCAGCCGCCGGACGCGGATTCCAGTCTGCTTGAATCCGACCCAGAAGCGCATCCCCGGCAGATACCGGTTCCTCTCCTTGAGCCGGCCCATTTCGAGGACCACGCGTCTGGACATCAGGCAGAAGAGACCGGCATCCGCAGGCATCCTGATGTCGGACAGCAGATGGTTGATCCTGTGGAACGATTTAAAAGCCATCCGCCTGAACAGACCTTCCTGTCTATCCGACCTCAAAGCGTATACGACATCGTAGCCCTTCTCCCAGAGATCTAGGAACTCGGGAATGGCCTTCGGGTCGTCCTGCATGTCGCAATCCATCAGGATAACGGCGTCACCGGAGGCGTATTCCAGCCCCGACGTCACTGCGACCTGTTGACCGAAGTTCCGGGAAAGACTGACCAGCTTGACGCGATCGTCGGACGCGTGCAGGGCGGATATTGCGGCTTCGCTTCCATCGACGCTTCCATCGTTCGCAAAGACGAACTCGTAGTCATATCCCGCCTCGACCAAGACGTCCCGAACGCCCTCGTACACGGGCCGTATGGCGTCCATCTCGTTGTAGACAGGGAGCACTATAGATATGGTCGGTCGGCTCATCTCAGTCGATACCCGCCACTTTTAAGTCGATGGAGCCCAAAAGACCTCACGGTACACCGAAAACGTATAGCTCGGAAACGGTCAGGTGTGTCGCGTTGGCTGCGTGTCCAAGGGTCAGCCGCAGGTGGCGTGTTCTCCGTTCCGCCGACACCCACAGCAGGTGCGTACCCCGCTCGTCCTGAAAGCTCCGGTTGTCATACTGCCCGATCGACACCCACGACAGACCGTCATCGGATACGGCTGCGTCCAAGACGTCCACGCGGTAGTTGGCGTATGTGCTGGGAGAGGCAACGACGACCGAGTGAAGCTCCACAGGTCGTACGAACTCGATATCAATTCGACGTTCCTTGTCTCCCCATTTGTTCCCGCTGCCCCAGAAAACGCACTCCCAGTTGCTATTGCCCGATTCCGAGAACAGGCCATCAAACAACTCCTGTGTGACGTCTGCAGCTCTGGGACCCAGGTTCGGAGCGCCATCGGGAAACCTGACTGCTCTGACCAACGCCTCTTTGCGGTCGAGTTTTTGATCCGCATTCCCGGTCAAGCAGACAGACCGATCCGGCAGCCGAACTTCTGGTGCCACGCGAATACCGCCGATCGTAATCTCACCCGCACCGTAGGCCTTCCCGGGCACGCCGAAGGCGATCCGTAGAGTTCGTGCGACCGGAGCGAAGAAGGACGGCGGGTTCTGCTTGTCATAGTCGAGTCGTATTGTTGTCTCGAGCGTCTGGCTGTGCACCTCACCGATCCGCCACCGACTCGTGCCCCGCTGGTCATCGGATCGGACTGTCGAACCGACACCGAGATTACCCACTCTGATCGAACCTTCGAGGTCTTCCTCAATCCGATCGGCCGACTTCCAGAACACATCTACAGCCAACCTGTCGCCGATCCTAAAGAGCCCACCCGTAGACTCATCCTCGAGGATCGCCGGATCGGCAGAGTAACCAAGGATGTGCAGCGGTCCGGAGGGCGACTCGGTGACCAGATGGTCCGGCATCGGATTTCCGAGACTCCCGCTGGACAATGGTGCAAGCGAAACTAGGATAGCCACCACCCAACAGATCTCTTTGCGATGTTTCATGCGGGTAGACAAGACTGGTAGACCCTTTCGATTTGCTTGGCTATCGAGGGAAATACATAGATCGACTTGCTTCGTGCCCGTCCCGCTCGGCCCATCCGAACTGCAGAAGAGGGGTCCTCGGAAAGCGCAAGAATCTCCGCCGCGAGCGCACTGTCATCATCTGCCTTGACGAGGCGGCCAGTTTTGCCGTGGACAACCATCTCCGGAATGCCGCCCACTGCGGTAGCTACGACCGGGAGGCCCATTGCTGCGGCTTCGATCAAGACGGTGGGGGCACATTCCGTTGAGGAAGTCAGGACAAACAGATCGAACCCGGCCAGTGCTGCGTAGACATCGTCAGACCATCCGGCAAAGGTAACGTAATCCGAAACACCGATGTCGACAGCCTGCTGCTGCAGACGCGATCTCAGCGGACCGTCTCCCACAATCACAAACCGAACTCGTGGATCGTCACGCACGACTTGCTCGGCAGCTCTGACCAGCATGGCCTGGTTCTTGTGGGCGGCAAGTCGTCCGACGGTCCCAACAACGAAACGGTCGTCTGTCTTATTACCCACACCCACTCGACCCTGAAACCTGTTTTCAGGAAAGGTGATGCCGTTCGGTATGACGCCGATTCTACGCCCCGGAACGCTGAATCCGATGTTCTTCCTCCGATT
>DPVD01000174.1:8555-8779 GCA_003526745.1 Candidatus Latescibacterota bacterium | reverse complement strand
CGGGGGTTGTGCTCCGGAGATTGGACTGTAGGCAAAGTTGACCTAGCTAGGCGAGACCGGTATCTTTTGAACGGTAGGCGCCACAGTTGTGTCTACTTCAGAAACTTCTGTGGGGGCGACTTGGCTTCGACGGGGGTAGAAAGGCGTGAGTTGCGTGCCGAGGGCCATCTCCTCGATAATCCGATGGAACCAAAATGTATCTGCGGACGATCACTCGTACGCAA
>DPVD01000174.1:7990-8256 GCA_003526745.1 Candidatus Latescibacterota bacterium | reverse complement strand
CTGCGGACGATCACTCGTACGCAATGGCTGCGTAGCTAACACTACGCGGTCCGTCCGGCCTCATTCAGCCTGCGGGATGGGGTTCGGGCGCCGACTTTAGCAGGCTAGTTCGTGGTCCTCTGTTCGAGGGATTCCGGGCGAACGCTTATCGAACTGGCGTTCTGTTCACCTTGTCTGGTGGGGGTTCAGGACGCGAGATCTAAATGTCAGACTACGCACGTAGACGCTGACGTTGGACTGTCTTCGGACGCGGGTTCGATTCCCGC
>DPVD01000174.1:5325-7696 GCA_003526745.1 Candidatus Latescibacterota bacterium | reverse complement strand
GACGCGGGTTCGATTCCCGCCGCCTCCACCATAATCTGTTCCAGAGAGTTCCGAAAGAGCCCCCAAATTATTGGTTTGGGGGCTTCTTCTGTACATAGAACGCCCTGTGCATTCCTAAGTAGCCCATTGATTCCTGGCTGGCCCAATGGCAGCGACCGCAATCGCCGATCACTGCTACCGTAACGCTGAGTTCTCTAACGAATCCCTCTGGAACGGGCGTCACCGATAGCTAACCCTTTTGAGGATGCGCCCTTTCTCGAATCCACCCCTTTCCTCGTGCTTTCGAAGCCTGACCTGCTCGAGCTCCCCTGATTTCCATCCCTTAACCTGACAGATCCCGAGCACGACCTCCATCAGGTCAGCCAGTTCATCGATCGATGGTTCGGCTTCGAATTCCGCGGCCTCCCCCACTCACTGCTAGCTTCGTAAAGTTTATAAATAACTAGGCACGTACATACATTTCTTGTTCCGTCCACAAGAGGAACACCTCTTTGAAACTGCGTCGATAAGTGTTGGGGGGCGCCCCAAGAGTATAAATACACCGCTAGACAGAAGAAAGCTTCAGCCAAACATCATCGAACCTTAAACACCTTGATCTCTTTCCGCGTATAGAAAAGAATCTCGTCCTTCTCATCACCATCCAAATCGATCGCTCGAAGCCTGTATCCAAGGCCAGTATCACCGCCCCATCCGTGTCCTCCCGTTTGTTGTGCTTTTGTTGGTAGCTCAGTTGGCGTGTCGAGCGGGAACTCGAAGACTCTCTCTCCCAGATGGTTCATCAGGTAGGGTGGTTGGCCAATGACGGGTGGTGCTAGCAGCATGAGGTCGGATCCATCCGGTCCGACTCCGTGGACCACCGTTGCCGATGCGGAGCCGCCCAAATCTTTCTTCCAGAGCACGTCTCCGTCCGCCGACAGCAGATAGGACGGCTTGTGCAGCATCTTCTCCCAAGTGTAGACAAGTAAATTCGGACATCCCGGGTCGAAGCGGCCAGTGTGCACGTTCTGAAGATGTTCACCGGAAAGGCGCCAGATCACCGCACCGTCCTTCGGGTCGAGACAGATGACATCTTTCCCCCCGGCCCAGAGCACTTGATAGTCGTCTGAATCGCGGTGCAGCTTCTCTACTGATACGGCATCGATATGTGGGCATCGCCCCATCTCCTCCATTGCATCGTCAAGGTCGGGACGAAACCAGATCCGGTTGCCGTCGGCATCATATCTTCCTGCTCCAATGAACAAATCGTCTCGGCCCTTTCTATCCACGTCACAGGCTGCCCAATTGTGTCCACCGCCATACATGTACTTCCACTCCCAGATTGGGCTCAGATCTCCGGAGTAGGCGAAGTGGAGCGTCAGCGCGTCGTTTACGACGAAGTCACACGTATCGTTCTGGCCGGTCAGGTTCGCGGGTGAAATCTCCCACGAGGCGGCGGTTTCTCGCTCGGTCACCAGCGATCCATCTTCGCCGCGGAGCTTTTGCAGAAAGAGCCGACTGTCCCGGGCTGTGATATAGACGACCTCGGCCTTCCCGTCTCCATCGAGATCCTGAACTAGGCAGGGGCCTCGACCGTGATACTTTCTCGGGCCGCTGCCCATCGGCTTCCCGACTTGCCAAACGATGTTGCCGTCCAGATCGATTGCCGACACACAGCTGATCGTTTTTTCGTGGGGGTAACCCCCTGTTGACGCACGGCGATCGGGTGCATCCTCTCCTTGAGCGAACACGAGTTCAATCTTGCCGTCTCCGTCAATATCGCCTGTGTGCAATGACACCTCTCCGAAGTCTCGAAGGTCGATTCTGTTGATGAGTTCTGCTCGAATGTTCATAGGAGTCCTTTGATCCGATCTCAGCGGTCCTCAATAGCGATCAATGCTCGTTCCACCTGATCTACTTTCCTCGGGTATGTCTCACCGCGAATCCACATGACGGGTGGACCCTTGCCCTGCTTGCCTTCCACCCACGACGCTTGCGCGTTGAGATAGTGCGACGCGTCTCTCCGACTGAACCGGTAGCTGTGGTTGTCGGTGCTCTTGTTGAGCAGGTGGCTGTGGAACCAGAGTACCTTTCCGGGAGCGGCGTTGGCTGGGATTTCGTTGTTGCCTTTAGCGTCACCGACAAGCGTGAACTTCCCCTGCTGCGACACTTCTAAATCGTCGCGGTCGACGATACCCCACGTCTGACTTCTAGGGATGATATAGAGACATCCATTCCCTTCGTCCGCTCCTGCGATGTTTTCTCGCGGTTGCTTAGGACATAGAGTCTGTTCTCTTCTATCTCAATCTGTCCCATACTATGCAGTCGCTGGTGTGGTCGTGAACTAAGGTGATCACAATTCTTGCGACGTGTCAACACGACCTTGGTATAGGCC
>DPVD01000174.1:2930-4952 GCA_003526745.1 Candidatus Latescibacterota bacterium | reverse complement strand
GTGGCCGGAGCGACTAGCTATCCGGGATACCATGCTTGAGAGACTTTGCGAGATGCGCTCAGCCCAGAATTCTCGAACTCTGCTCGGGTGACGGGAGATTCGCTGAACGCATACTCCAGGCGGTGCCTGTCGCGGAATACGTCGCCTTGGATGACTCATCCGATCTCTGTGCGTTCGTGGCCAAACGTCTCAACATCAAGACGGTGTTGGCGGATCTGACATCTGGAAACAGGTACGGCCAGGTTGCGTCGTGCTTCGACGCGATCCTGACGATGCAGTCGATGCATGATGTTGGCGGACCAGAGGTGATTGAAGCGGTCTATCGACGGTGCTACGGCCAACTAAACTACGAAGGTCGAATGCTCGCAGCTGACTTTGTGGTTCCGGTCGGAAAAGTCGATCCGGATCGTCCGGGGCGTCTGCCGGTTGAGTGGCACCTGGGACTGCTTGAGAACATCGGTTACGAGTCGGTCAGGTGCGTAGAGCACGCGGGTGCAATTGCTTGCGTTAGTGGAATCAGAAAGTGAAAAACGCAACCTTCACAATCGAAGAGTCCAATCTTTCAGCCCAGTCCGTCGACAAAGTGCTGACTCAGCTCGAGGCGTTTATCGACCAAGCCGACAGCAACCGGATAACACTGGATCTGTCCCAGCTTGGCTTCGTCGATCCCTACGGTATGGCGGCTCTCTGCCTGATCGCTCGAAGCCTGAGCCGCACGTTCTGGGATATCGATTGTCTGCTACCACTGAAACCTGAGGTCGAAAGCTATCTGACGCGTATGGGCGTTTTCCGACAGATCTCCGAAGGAGTGACCCTTATTCGGATGCCTGAAACTGGACATCCCCCTGTAGATAACGAGTCTCTGATCGAAGTTTGTGAAATCTCCAACAGGACCGATGTCGAAGACGCGCTGGCACACATTGAATTCAGAGTTGGCACGATTCTGGAAAACGAGCTGAACTACTCTGTGCGAGAGATCACCTCGTTCAAAAATGTGGTTGCGGAACTCTGTCACAATATCGTGGATCACAGCGGAGACCGGGGTTATCTAGCGGCGCAGCGGTACACGAACCATAAACTCGGGCGCAAGTTCGCGATGATTGCGGTCTCGGACCTTGGGATGGGAATCCGGAAGAGCCTATCACAACGGTACGACGTGTCTGAATGGGATCACGGTGCAGCTATTACGAACGCCGTGAAGAAGACGTTCTCGAGAGACACGGCTAGAGGGCTGGGACTGTATGTGGTGCGGACGATCTGTGATGATTGCGACGGGAGTCTACATATCCGTTCGGGAGACTGCAGGGTCTATTTCAGGGGAAGCAGGTCGAGGCAGTATGTGTCAGGCGCGTTTGCGGGGTCACAGGTGAGTATTACTTTGTACGAAAGAAGATAGAAGAACGAAGAGCTGGAACCAGTAATAGCTGGAGAAGAACAAAGCGCCAAGGCATTGAGGTGATCCATCGAAGGTATGGACTGGCTCGTTGCCTTGGCGCTTTGTCGTAAAGTTAGAAGTAGAGGGAAGTGACACGCTCTTCGCCAAGAAGGGTTTGCTTGAGCTTCTTCAGCGCACGATTTCGCAACTGCCGCACACGCTCTTTAGAAATCCCGAAGCGCTGGCCGACTTGGGTGAGCGTGGAAGGCTTGTCTTTGAGACCGAAAGTTAGGGAGATGATCTCGGCATCGCGTGCGTTCAGGTTTTGTATCGCGAGCTCGAGAGCTTCAGAGATCTCTTTCTGGAAGAGACTTTCGTCCTGCAGCTCAGTTCGGTCGGGGAGTACGTTGTGCAACGAACGCTCTTCGTCGTCTGCCTGACGGTCGATCGAAACGGCTGTGTTCTGGGTGTTCAGGGCCAGGTCTGTCCGGTTTGTGTTCAGGTCAAGGGCTTCTGCGGCTTCCGCGACAGAGATAGCACGACCTGCCTTCTGGGACATCTGGTCCGCCCCATTCAGAAGCTTGATGAGATCGTCAAAGCGATTGTGAGGAATGCGGAACGGCTGGTTCTGGTGACGAATGGCCCGC
>DPVD01000174.1:0-2645 GCA_003526745.1 Candidatus Latescibacterota bacterium | reverse complement strand
GGCTGGTTCTGGTGACGAATGGCGCGCTGAATCGCGTTGCGTATCCACCAGACCGCATATGTGCTGAAGCGATACCCAAGGGTCGGGTCAAACTTGTCCACGGCCTTGATCAGACCAATGTTTCCCTCTGCCAGAAGGTCGGCGAATGGGAGGGTGCTGGATTGATACTGCGCTGCGATTTGAACCACAAACCGGAGGTTTCCTTCGAGGATCTGATTTTTTGCTTCAACATCTCCTGCTTTCGCTAGCTTGATGAGCCGATCGAACTCCTCTTGTCCCATCACAGGGTAACGGCTCAAGCTTTCTAGGTAAACAGAATCGGTGATCGTTGAGTGCACAGTGTCCTCTCTTGTCGAAGTTCACGGACCTTTTGTCTAAGAACTTTCTAACAATATAGGGCCAGAGAGGCGGCGTGTCAAGTAATTGTCTAATGGCCGCGACGGGTGCAGGGCGAGGCGGCAAATTTCTGTAAGCAACTGTATTTATACAAATTAATCTATAACGTAAACAGGAACAAACTCCCCGGCTTTGCGAGTTAAGTTGTGACAAATATTTGACAAGTGGCTTTGAAAAGCCGCTATAGTATTGTCATGGACGGTGCTGTGAGAGGGCGTTCCGAAGGGTTCGAAGGTTGGTGACGAGATGGATATCTAGCTCGGAAAGAACGTCAGCATAACCCTCTGCAGCGCGACCGCCTGCGATAATGCCTACACTTTGCGGAAGAAGGCGGCGCAATCTTCGGAGTTCGTTTTCTAGGGAGGGGTCGTTGGACGGGTAGACGATGCTGAGAGCGATCGCCGGTGCAGCGTGGTGCTCTACGGCACGAACTATCTCCTCGACGGGAAGAGAACATCCCAGGTAGGCGATTCTCCATCCGTCGGAAGCGGCAGTCGCCGCGACAATCAGGGCCCCAAGGTCGTGCAGTTGACCTGACGGTGTTGCGACGACGACTGTCGAGGCGTCAGCAGAGGGGGAGTAGGCCGTTTTGAGGGAGCTGACGAACGCACTTACAACAGAGTGAGCAGTATGTTCGTGGACCACACGAAGCTCCCCGCTGTGCCACATATCACCAATTCGGTGCATCAGAGGAACGACAACGTCCTCGAGCGTGACCAGCTGGGTTAGGTCGACAGTAGCCTGTTCTAGGACAGTCTGCAACCCTTCGCTGTCGAGGGATACGACAGCTGCGATAGCCCTCTCAAGGTGGGGTCCCGCTTCTTCGCAACGGATTATGTTCCCCACGACAGGGTGAGCTGTCGGCCTATCCTCGAGGACCAGAGCGCGCAGGTCTTCGTCGTTGAGCGTGGCGATGTTGCTGATTGCGTGGCCGACCTGTGTCGCCTCTGCGAGAAGCTTGAGCCGCTCTATTTCGTCATCTGAATAGAGACGCCGGTTTGTATCTGTGCGGCGCGGTGTTACGGCGCTATAGCGTCGCTCCCAGACACGTATGACGTGGGATGACAAGCCCGTACGCTGTGCGACAATCTTGATCGAATGGCCGCGTTCAGCCTTCTCGCTGCTCTGTTTGAGTGATTGATTCAAAGCACTTTGCCCCTTCCTTGCAACATCAAAGTATCCAAGCGTTAAAATATCGTCAAGGCATTGTCGAATCCTTGACGATACCTCGACAGCGTGTAGTATTTCGGTATGGCCAACTCGTTTATCCGATCCACGCCAGTTCAAGCTCCTGCAGATGCTCTTTTTTCATGGCACGAGAGAACCGGTGCCTTTGAGAGGCTCGCTCCGCCGTGGGAGCAGGTTCGGGTACGCGGCCGGTCGGGCAGCATTCGTAATGGTGACACCCTCGATCTTGAGGTAAAGCTTGGTCCCCTTCCACTCCGCTGGCGTGCTCGGCACGAAGCTTATGTCGAGGGCATACAGTTTTGCGACGTTCAAGAAGGTGGACCGTTCAAAAAGTGGCGTCACGTGCATCACGCGATCCCGGACGGTGATTCAGCAGCTGTGCTCAGAGATGAGATCGAATACGAATTGCCACTGACACCGTTTAGCAGTTGGGTGAGCGGTCGATTTGTCCTAGAGAAGTTTGACCGGATGTTCAGCTATCGGCATCGCGTTACCCGGGATGATCTCGCGGCACACGAGTCTTTCAGAGGTCGGGGCCCACTTTCCGTCTACGTGACGGGATCGGGGGGGCTTGTCGGTTCAACGCTCATTCCCTTCCTGACAACGGGTGGGCATTCCGTCGTCTCTCTCCCTCGTCCGAACGGCCCAGCAAAGCTTCGGATGAGCTCTGGTTCAATCGACGCGGTCGTGCACCTCGCGGGCGCACCGATTGACGGACGCTGGTCAGCTGCCAGGAAAGCATCCATTCTCAAGAGTCGGGTCGACGGCACGCGTCGACTCTGCGAGTGGATCACGCGTCTCCACGATCGACCTCAAGTGTTGGTTTGCGCGTCGGCCATCGGATACTACGGGAACAGGGAATCAGATTGGCTCGATGAAAGCAGCAATCGGGGCGAAGGTTTTCTCAGTGATGTCTGTGCGCAGTGGGAATCCGCGACTCAGAGGGTTTCGGACGCGGGTATTCGGGTCGTTCACCTCCGTTTTGGTGTTGTGCTGAGTGCTAGAGGTGGCTCTCTGCGACGGATGCTGCCACCCTTCCGAGCCGGTCTGGGCGGACGGCT
>DPVD01000157.1:5362-7253 GCA_003526745.1 Candidatus Latescibacterota bacterium | reverse complement strand
TGTCGACGCTATCCTCGATGCCGAGCGCCGACATGAGATTAAACATTTCGACATTCTTGTAAATGGCAGCACGCGTCTTGCCGTGCAGGTTCATGGGAACGCCCTTCAGGCCGAAGATCGCCTGGGTGAAGACATCCCGCGCCGAGACCATCGATCCGGCGGCCGACGGACCCTCGGTGATGAAGATCGTTGAGTCCTCGCCATACTTCTTGTGACCGTAGTGATACTTGCAGTCTTTAAAGTGCGGGATCTTGATCGCGATCTTCTTCGCTGCTTCCTTAGCCTCTTTCTTGACCGCGTTAAGTTCTTTCCTAAGCTTCTCGTTGTGGACGATTTTGTCCTCGAGCTTCTTCGCGATTGTACGGTTTTTGTGTAGCCAGTCGACCACGGCCGAACGTGTGTCAGCCACGATCCAGGCTCTCACATCTGCATTGCCCAGCTTATTCTTTGTCTGAGACTCGAACACCGGGTCCTTCAGCTTGACGGAGACGGCGCCCGTGATCGATTCCCGAACATCCGCACCGTTGTAGTTCTTCTTGAAGAATTCATTGATGCCCTTTAGAATGCCTTCTCGGAACGCGCTCTGGTGTGTGCCGCCGTCACTCGTGTGCTGACCGTTGACGAAAGAGTAGTAGGTCTCGCCGTAGTTGGAGGTGTGCGTGAAGGCAAACTCCATGTACTGCGCGCGATGATAGGCGGGCTCGTAGATAGCCGTATCACCAACCTCTCGCCCAAGGAATTCGAGTAGTCCGTTCTTGGTGACGAACTTCTGCTTGTTGTAGATGAGCGTGAGTCCACTGTTTAGGCAGGCATAGTTCCACATCCGTCGGTCGACGTATTCGGTGTTGTAGGCGTACTCACCGAAAATTTCTTCGTCGGGCAGAAACTCCACGTAGGTGCCATCCGACTGTTTCGGCGCTTTGCCCTTCTTTTCTTTCAGAAGCTTACCGCGTGAGAACGTCGCTTCCGCATACTTTTCGTCCCGGTAAGCTACGACCTTAAACTCCTCGCTGAGCGCGTTCACCGCCTTTGTTCCGACACCGTTGAGCCCTACGCTGAACTGGAAGACGTCGTTGTTGTACTTTGCTCCTGTATTGATCGTAGAGACGCAGTCGACGAGCTTGCCGAGCGGGATGCCTCGTCCATAGTCCCGAACGCTGACGCGACCATCGTCATCAACCTTGACGTCGATCTTCTTACCGGCTCCCATTATGAACTCGTCGACGGCATTGTCGACGACTTCCTTCAGCAGGATGTAGATCCCGTCATCAAAGTCCGTACCGTCCCCAAGTCGCCCGATATACATCCCGGTCCTAAGACGGATATGCTCAAGCGAACTAAGGGTTTTGACCTTGCTCTCATCGTAGGTGTGCGCGCCGTTCTTGTCGTTGGCCTTCGATCGGCCGTTGGTCTTCCCGTTCGACCGTCCGTTTGCCTTCTTCGGAGCGACTGCGAGCGCAAGTTGATCGTCTTTTCTGGTAACTGCTTTGGCTGGCATAGACTCTTTCTGAAAACGGAGGAGGATGTGGATTAGACAAACCAACACCAATAAGGCATCGGCTGAGCAAGGCTCGGATATGGCTATAGGATTCCGCCTTGGGGGCAGAGATTGAAGCGCAACTCTTGCGTGGGGATTACAAGACTCTAGGGGAATAATAATATAGTGTTCGGTGTCGGGGTGATCAAGCTTGGTCTAAGGCTATGGATAACATAGCCTTAACGGCGACAACTGGTGTCAAGCTGCCCTTAGCTGTGCGGTCGACTCTGAGTCAGAAGGATTCGGACAGAAAATGCAATAATCATAGTTAGAGACGTGGTTGGGATAGGAGTTGTGATGGAAAGGAAGTATTGGAGAATGAGATGTATTGAAGAAGCTGCCCAAAGGGCCCTT
>DPVD01000157.1:0-5044 GCA_003526745.1 Candidatus Latescibacterota bacterium | reverse complement strand
AAGGGCCCTTGCTAGCCGTCCGGAAGCGGTACTTCGTTTCGTGGGAACTATAAGGAGGCAAGCGGCTGCCGGACCAGAGCTGACTTTATGCGCAAGCTGCTGATTTTTTTGAAGGGAGTGGGAGAATCCCGTAGATGGTCGAAGATGATCCTGGCAGGGAAAGCTGCATCAAAAAATCATCCCGATGCGTTCTACGACGAGTGCGACCAACTAAGGCGCACCTTCGTACAATAGGTGCAACTTTGAACGGGTTTTTCAGATCCGTACATATTCCGAGTTGAGAAAGGATGCCTTTCAAGTTGCTTTCATGCATTTTAATATTGACCTCTAACACGGCCTATGTATTCCAACCGTCGACACTCCTAACCTCCTCACTCCAGTCTACCCACATGTCATTTCCGGGCGGTTCCTCTTCGAGCGTGTGGATGTTCTTCAGGCGATAGTCACAGATCACGGCCTTGCGGATCTGGCGTGTGTAGTTGTTAGAGGCCATGTGGCCCATTCGGTGGTGCCAGAAGACCATGTCGCCCGGACCGCCGTAGGACTGGTCGTAGATGCCTGACTCAGCGAACTCCTTAGCATGTTTATGGTAGTTAGGACCATACTCGGGGCGGTAGCGAGAGTGAAAGTCGTTCCAGAAGGTCCGATGGCTACGTGGCCAAACAGTGAAGCCGCCTCCGTCAGGGGGGACGTCGTCTATGTAGGAAGCGATCGCGAAGTTGAAGGCATGGGCGTCCACGTGGGTGTTCATCGGTTTGCGTTCCACTCCCTTCGGCTGCGGTAATGTGCAGTAGATACCTCTGACGCCTTTGATCGGCACGAATTTGTCTTTGCCGAGTAGCTGCTCAGCGACGCCGTGGACGAATTCGTTGCCGGGGAGCATGTCGACCATGAACTGTTCTTTGCCGAGCATTCTATATCTCCACCCGAAACCTCGCTTCAGGTTTTTCCCTTCCGATGACTCCTCCTCTTCCTTGATCGGTCCTACCCACGTATCCGGATCATTTTTTTTCATGGAGGGCGGTGGGTCGTCCCATAACCTCTCGCGGGCACGGGCGCAGAGTTCAGGGTCCATTACACCACGTTTTATCAGGTAGCCATTCGTTTTGAAAAAACGGATTTCGTCTTCGGTCAGCGGGCCCATCAGTTCCTCAGTTCGGTTATGCGATTTCAGGGTGAATACTCAGTTCGCAATGTCTGCGTGAAGTTAGGTCGAATTCGATTTGGATTCCAGATTCTGTCGCTGAGAGGCGTGCTTTATATAGTGTCTCATCCCATCCTCGCCCGACAGATTTGCCCGGTTTCTGCGGATATGGAGCTCCGCGTATCAGGTGCGGTTTTCTTCGATATAGTCCCAGTTGATCTTGTAGCCCATGCCCGGGTCGGTCGGGACGGTGACGTAGCCGTTGCTGTCCATGGGATCGCAGATCTCGTGAAGATATGGTTGGGGAACGTCATACTCGACCGACGGGGCGAGGAGTCCACGCTCGTAGTATTCGCAGACATCTTCGCTTGTTGCACCAAGCACCTGCAGGTTCGCGAACCCACTCATGTGCATCTCGCATTTGATGCCGGCGGCCTCGGCAATCGCTGCCATCTTCATGCAGCCTGTGATGCCGCCTCGCAGCACATCGATCCGAGTCATGTCGGTCGCCCCTCGAGCGATCCAGTCGAATCGCGTGTAGATACTTCCGGCAGCGATCTCGGGAGAAAGGATGGGAATGGTCAGCTCCCGAGTAAGCTTCTTGTAGAGTCCGGGCCGATACTCGTTCATTGGATGCTCGTACCAGTAGAAGCCGAGGCGTTCGAGTTCGCGACCGACCAGAAAGGCGTCTTCATAGGTTCGGTAGGTGCCCCAGGGATCGTAGGTCAAAACCATGTCGTCACCGACGGCATCACGTACCGCCTGACAGCACTTGATGTCCCACTCAACGTGAGATGGGCGCCCTTGGACCGATTCCTTCGTGTCTGGGTTCCAGAAGTAGTAGGGGTGGATCTTGTAATTCTGGTAGCCGAGATTCTTACACTCGAGCGCGTGCGAGGCGTATTCCTCGGGCATGCCGAGATTCGGGAAGGTGCTACCGTATGCCTTGACCTTCTCGCGGCATCCTCCAAGCAGCTTGTGGATGGGCAGGCCGAAGGCACGGGCCTGAAGGTCCCACAGGACATTATCGATTACGCTAAGAAGGTTCTCGGGTATGTTGGCCACCCACATCCAGTGCCAGAATTTTTCACGATCGAAGGCATCGTGGCCGACGATCATGTCCTTGAGACGACCGGTCAGCACATGGATCTGGTCAGTAGTCATACCATCTTGGTCCCCGTGACCGCTTCCTCCAAAGTAATAGCCTTCGGCGCCTTCGTCTGTTATCACCTTTGTTAGTGTCTGTGTTACAAATGTTTCATCCAGAAATTTTCCGTATTGATACGGTCTTCTAGACACCCGAAACGGTATAACTTGCAGGTCTACGATCTTCATCGGTATGCCTCTGGGGTTGTGTGAAGTTGCCGCAAGATCATACGGAAATGCTGTTTAGGAAATCCTAAATTAAAGCTTGTGTTAGACAACCAGCGATGTCCATCGCCAGTCGAAAGGAACTCGATGATATATAGATTTATTGTGGGCGTCTGTCTTGTTCTTCTGATCAGCGTGTCGGCCGATGCGCAGAGAAGACGTGGTGGTGGTGGTGGAGGTGGAGGGAATTTACCGCAAGGAATGCAGGCACAGGGAAATCCTCAGATAAGGAGGGACAAAATGCTGGCTTTGCAAGCACTCCCGGTTGCGGCTATCTGGGCGGAGCTGACTCTGGGAATGAAGGTCGATCCTGAGAAGGTTGAACTGGTTCGCGTTATACTGAAAGAGACCTACAAGGAACGCAAGTCCATTTTAAAGGACGCGTGGAAAGAAGAGACGTGGTCATTCACGAAAGCGCAGCTTCAGAAGATGGAGCGTGAACTCTGGCCGAAGATCAACAACATTCTGAGTCGTCGGGAATCTCGTCAACTTGAGAGATCGCTTCGAAGACGATGAGTGCGGAGGAACAGGAGAACGAAAACGGATTTCGGACTCGAAGCTGTCCTAGACCGTTCTTCGGATGTTGTTCTTGTCAGGGGCATAATGGAAAGGGCGACGCGATGCGTCGCCCTTTCCATATTCGCTGAAGTGAGATGCTTAGCTCTGTTCGGCCTGCTGCTTCATGTACTCTTCACGCTCTTCGGGTGTGAAGACTTTCATGTGATAGGGCGGGCCAGACAGGACCTTGAGCGCCTTTTTGTCCCCCTTGCCCGCTTTCCTGATCAGCTTGGTGCGCTCCTCGCGTTCCTTGGCTTTGCGTTCGGCGAGTGTCATCGGTTTTTCTGGTGTTTTTTCTGGCATATGGTGCATCCTTTCTGGTCCCGGACGACCTCTGTAGTATCCTGTTAATTTTCAGGAGTTTATGTTCCGGATGCTTGGTTGTTGCATAAAACATAATCAATACATTTACGGCAATTTTGTCAAGCCTGGTGACTGGGGGTGGGAAGAGCTGATGACGGCGCGCTAATCCCGGGCGTGCTGTCTAGTTATAAAAACAGAAATTTATGCATCTGTCTGGTTGTGCGCCTTCGTCACTATAAGGGGGCTCGGCGACGAGTGGATTCCCTTCCCCGGGAAATGGCTCAGTTGCCGGTCGTGCACTGCTCGATTTCGGTGTTAGCCTCCGACAGGTGAGGTGCTAGATAGGCGGAGCCAGTTGTCTCTAGACCGGTGGTGGTTCAGATGGCGATGGCACCTTGTCCGAGCACCTCGTTACGTTCGGACTCTGACGCTGGTGGTGGGGCGAAATCGCGAAGGGCGTAGTCGTATGGTGTCTCGTCCCGGAACTTGGATTTCTGTCTCTCCGCGATACAGAGGGAGACAATCTGTGCGCGTCGACGGATTGTCTCACGATCGTGGATGGACTCGACTGATGACAGCTTGTGGAAGCCGAAGTAGACCGTGATCCGAAGGTCGCTTGAGGTGTTTGTGAGCGAACCGTGAATCAGGCTGCGATCGTGAACGGTTACGCCGCCGCGGTCGATTTCGACAGGAAGACTGTCCGGGAGGAGGGGGCCGTGCTCCCCGCGTAAGGCCGAAACGTCGACGAGCCCGCGGAGATGCGATCGAGGGATGGCCCAGAGACAACCGTTCTTAGTCGTTGAAGGCTGCAGGTAGATGCCAAGGTTTAGGCCCCTGTAACGGATGTCATAGTGCTGCTTTCCATCTTGGTGAAACGGGATTGGCGCACCGGTACCTGGCAGTTTGACGATGATCGATTCCGCAAAGGGAACGAATTTAGGTCCAAACAGGGCCTCGACGAGTAAGAGGAGAGAGGGATTCGCGTAGACGATTCGCATCAGGGCTGATCGCCTCAGCTGGTTGCTGATGCGAATTAGTAGGGGTGCATTGTTGTGGTCGTGGTAACTGAAATCTGTTGGGAAGGGGACGGGGTTGCCATCCCTGTCGTTCGAAGATTGTGGGCCCAGAGGGGCACCGGAAACCATGGCCTCCATTTCGAGGCACATAGCATCGATTTCTTCCGATGAGACAAGAGTTGGCAAGCAGGCGTAGCCGAGTTTTTCAAACTGCCGAATAGTGGTCTCGTACATGCCGATCTAAGACCTGCCGATCTGCTCTCTCAACCAGTTCTGCACCGTCTTGATCATCTCTGGCGTATGCTCGGAGAACACATGATCACATCCATCTATTTGAACGAAAGTCGGGTGACCGTTCGTTCGGTCCACAATGTCCTGCGAATCCTGTATCGGGACCACGTCATCCTCAGTTCCGTGAACGAGGAGCCAAGGTATCTGAATCGACGATGTTCGTGTGATCACAGACCTAATTGACAGCATGTCGTCCATATACGTACCCGAGAGTGGACAGGATGGCTCCTCCCACATGCAGCCTTCGTCCGGGATCAAGTCGCCGAACTCACGTTTCACAAAGGCTTCAGTGTGTACCATACCGGCGAGCGAGACAAGCGCCTGAATCCGGGTACCTTTGCTGGCACTGAGCACCCCGACG
>DPVD01000397.1:1507-6947 GCA_003526745.1 Candidatus Latescibacterota bacterium | reverse complement strand
GATTGGACTGGAGATTGATCCGACCGATCGCCTTACTGCCGTTGATCGTCCTAACGTGTGTCGATGACAAATGAGCGGGAAAAGCGTAGATCGAATAGACCGGTGAAGAAGTGGGCCGATTGATCGATCAGTTGAACGAACCCTACTACGTGACGAAGGAAGCAAAAGAACGCGCCACCAAACTCGAAAAAGAGACTGTCGGATACGAACAGGCGATAATCGATCTGCATTACAAGATCCGCCACCTCTACCCAGCGCACCGAGCGGCTGATCAGTGGCGCCAATGGCCTAGAAGCGCAAAGTAGTCATAGATATGCCCTTCCCGTTCGCCTGGAACGACTCGCCGAAGCCTTACTCTCCTGCTGCTGGGCCAAAGGCTGTTGCGACCGGCATCACATCGGCCGGACAGGACAGGCAGTCACCATTCAGATCGCCTGACGGATCTGCAAGAATCGGCACAACGGCCAATCCCGTCATCGCGCGCCCTCGCCCATAGCCGAACTCACAGATAAACGTATCCTAGTGGAGATGTATCGAGACGGTCACGACATGCATAAGTTCCAACTCTATTCCGGATTTTCTGCGACCACGTAACCTTTCTCTTTGTCGACGACATTCAGGAGAGGTTCCCCGACAGAAAACCTCCTGGCATTCTCTACGATGACGCCCTCTCGTCTTCCTTGAACCTCCGGCGAGATACCGGCGACGTGAGGAGTCAACAAGACCTGCTCCATCTTCCACAGGGGGTGATCAGACGGAAGCGGCTCCTCTTCATAAACATCGAGCGCCGCGCCACCGATGTGGCCGGACTCAAGATGTTGCGCCAGCGCCATCAGGTCGACAACCTTGCCTCGTCCGATGTTCACCAGAATACTCCCCTCCTTCATCTCTCTCTGGCCGTCGTCGCCGAGCATATACTCAGTTTCGATCGTATGCGGCACACATACAACGACAAAGTCGGACTCGCCAAGCGCCACGTGCAAGTCAGCTGGGTCGTATATCTTCGCAATGTATTCAGGCCGCGCCTTCGGTGCCGGATCGACGCCAACGACTCGCATCCCGAAGGCTTGGCCCCGCTTGCAGACCTCGAGCCCAATCCCTCCCAAGCCTATCACGCCGATCGTCTTGCCTGCGAGATGAATGACCTCCGCCCCCTTCTCCCATCGTCCTTCGAGTTTTCGTGCGTGATAGACGTGGAGTCCACGGGCAAACATCAGGATAAACGCGAACACGTGGTCCGCGATCACATCGCTATAGATCCCCCTGAGATTCGTGAGAGTCAGATCGCTCCTGCGAAGCTCCGGGAAGAAGTACCCGTCCAACCCCGCGCTCGTCGCCTGAATCCACCGAAGCTTGCCGGCGTTCTCGAGGATCGGCGCGGAAATTCTCCCATAGAAACACTCAGCCTCTCGGATCGCGTCAATCGCATCCTCCTCACTTGAACAAGGAGCCACATCGTAGCCGAGTGCTCGAATCTGATCGACCACGTGGTCTGCCAAGGCAGGATGCATCACCATCTGGGGCATGTTCAGACTCAACTTTCCGCTTATGTGATCAAACCTATTTTCCTCATAGACCCATAATAATCAACAGGATAAAGACATCAACCCCAAAATGGCAGCGTTGACACCTATGTAGCACAACCCTATTATCCACCGTCAACAGGTCCTCGGCACCACGATACCATCTCGCATTGAACCAAAAACACCTTAAATACACATTTGTCGGCCCGGCGCTCATCGTGCTAATCGGGCTGAACATCTTCCCGCTCTTCTACAACATCTACCTTAGCTTCACAGATGCAGAGCTGAGTGGCGGGCTCATTCGCTGGATCGGGTCTGAGAACTTCACCCGTGTTTTCGACAACCCGCGATACGCCACTGCGATCCGCACGACTGGTGTGTTTGTGTTTTCAGCCGTTTCGATCGAGCTGATTCTCGGGTATACCCTGGCCCTTTGTCTACACGACGATTTCAAGGGCAAGTCAGCAGTCCTGACCATACTTTTGGTCCCGATGATGCTTTCACCCGCAGTGATAGGTCTTTATTGGCACGTCATCCTTAGCGGGCATTTTGGTGTCCTAAACCAGATTCTATCGCTGCTCTCCGCAGGTCAGCCGTTATGGTTGACCGATCCGGACCTAAAGATGATATCGATCCTTCTGATCGACGTCTGGATGTGGACGCCCTTTATGATGCTGATCTCACTTGCTGGCCTGAATGCCATCCCCAAGCATTTGTATGAAGCCGCGGTGATCGATCGAGCCACGCCCTGGACGATCTTCAGGAGGATCACACTGCCCCTGTCTGCCCCGATGATCTTCCTTGCCGTTCTGTTCCGGGCAACAGATGCCTTAAAGCAGTTTGATCTCGTCATGGCCCTCACGGGCCCCAACGACGGCGCGACCCAGACGCTCAGCGCGCTGCTCTACCAGGTCGTGTTTCGGAGCTACAAGGTCGGATTGGGAGCCGCCTACGGGCTCGTGATCCTTGTCTTCGTGATCGCACTCTCTAGCGTGTTTATCCGGTATATTCAGCGTGTGCAGGCAAGTCAGGGGCGTGCGTGAGAACGCTGCGCCTCCTCTTGATCGCGACCTACTTCCTGCTCGCTGCGCTTCCGCTCGTTTGGCTAGGGATGACGTCGATCAAATCGAAGGCGGCGGCAATCGACCCGACAGCGCGCTTCGTACCCTCCCTGTCGATCTCGGGATCGCACGACTTCAGACCGACCTTCGAGGCATACGGAAAGCTGACGACACCCCACGTCGGCAGCACCCACGCCTTCTTCCATTTCCTCAGAAACAGCATAGTCATCGGCCTGCTCAGCACCTTGGCTTCGGTCGCTCTTGGCACAACCTGCGCATACGGATTCAGTCGGTTCGACATACCTGGTGCCAAAGATTGGCTGTTCTTCATCCTAAGTACACGGTTTCTGCCTCCCTTAGCCGTCGTCGTGCCCGTCCTCATGATGTATCGAGCCTTCGATCTTCCGAACACACACCTCGGGCTGATCATCCTCTACACCGGCTTCAACCTATCGCTGGCCGTATGGCTGATGAAGGGTTTCATCGATGAGATTCCTCACGAATACGAAGAGGCGGCTCTGGTGGACGGCTACACACGCCTTCAAGCTTTCCGGCACATCATTCTGCCTCAGGCACGAACAGGTATGGCAGTAACCGCGGTCTTCTGCCTGATCAGCGCCTGGAATGAGTATGGGTTTGCCATGACCCTGAACAATGCGCAGGCGGTTACAGTCCCGGTCTACTTCGCTGGCCTGCAGGGCAACATCCAGGGCGTCCCGTGGCCGCAGATCGCTAGTGGTGTGCTCATCTTCGCGACCCCAATCGTGGTCTTCACGATCCTCGTGCGTCGCCACCTCCTTCGCGGTGTTACCTTTGGCACAATCAAACAGTAAGCTCGACGTGTTAGGAATCCTTGACCGGATCGCTCAAATCGGTTTGGCATTCGGCATCGCCCTGGCGCTGCAGCCCTGGTGGGATCATGGGCTTCGAGTCGGCTTTTTCCTGACGCTTTGGACCACGATCCTTCACATCATAACCTCGCACACTATCCCGGCGCCTAAGGAAGAACTGTGAAACTCGACTCTCTAGCCAAAACGTATCCGGACGGCACAGTGGCCGTCAATGGGATCGACCTGATCCTCGAGGACGGACGGTTCATCGTTCTGCTCGGTCCTTCCGGGTGCGGGAAAACAACAACCTTGCGAATGATTGCCGGACTGGAGACTCCAACTGCCGGGCGGATAGAGTTTGCGGGCAGGGATATCACGCACCTCGGGGCCACAGAACGCGATGTGGGCTTCGTCTTCCAGTTCTACGCCCTGTATCCGCACATGACGATCCGGGAGAATGTGTGCTTCCCGCTCGCAAACGCAGGTATCCCGCCTATGGAGCGCAACCGACGGGTCGAAGAGACGGCCGACCGGCTGGGGATCCAATCCTTTCTCGATCGTCACCCCAACGAGCTCAGCGATGGTGACCAGCAAAGGGTTTCGCTTGCGCGAGCAATCGTAAGGGATCCGTCCATCTACCTGATGGATGAACCGCTTGGCCAGCTAGACGCTAACATACGTCTCGACTTGAGGGGAGCGATTCGGAGTCAACAGCTGGCCACACAGGTCACCACTGTCTACGTGACACACGACCAGGAGGAAGCGCTTAGCCTAGCTGACACAGTGGTGGTAATGAACGAGGGCGAGATTGAGCAGGTGGGCACACCCGACGAAGTGTACAACAATCCAAAAAATCTCTTTGTCGCGAACTTCGTCGGAAGTCCCGGTATGAATTTCATTGAGGGCGTGATCGAACACCGCGATGGCAAGACAGTGTTCTGTAGGAATGGACACTCCTTCGATGTCCCGGACGGTCAGCCATCTGCATCTGTTACGCTTGGCATTCGCCCAGAGTATATCCGCTTTGACGAGAAAGGAGGAGTAAGGGGCGAGATTACCGTATCCGAGTACTTTGGAGACCATCACATCGTACACGTCGAGACCGAATTGGGAGGTCTTTCGATCCGTACATCCGACTCTGCAACGCCAGGAGATCGAGTAAAGCTGTCGCTCGACACCGACCGGATAAGGCTCTTCAGTTCAAGGGAATAACTTTTGAGTAGCACCCTGAACATACGCGGCCTGTCAGTCTCCTACGGGACTCACGAGGCTTTGAAGAACGTCAATCTTTCTCTTCAGTCAGGCGAGCTACTGGTTGTTCTCGGCCCAACCGGTGCGGGAAAGACGACTCTCCTCCGCACAATCGCTGGCCTTGTGGTGCCGGATGCGGGAAGCGTAACGATTGAAGGCGCAGACACAACCCATCTTCCTGCTAGAGATGTTGCTATGGTATTCCAGAACTTCAGCCTCTATCCGAACCGAAATGTCAGGCAGAACCTTGAGTTTCCTCTCCGCTCTCCTACCGCTCGCCTTACTCAGGAACAGATCATCGACCGAGTCGAATGGGCGGCAGAGCTCCTCAGGATCAGACACCTCCTAAATCGTCCCTCTACCCAGCTTTCAGGAGGCGAGATGCAACGTGTTGCGATCGGCCGCGCGATCGTTCGGCGCCCCCGCGTCTTCCTGTTTGACGAGCCGTTGACGAACCTTGACGCCAAGCTCCGAGAGGTCCTCCGCGTTGAACTGATCAAGCTCCAGAAGGAGCTCGACGTGTCCACGATCTACGTGACACACGACCAAGCAGAGGCCCTGTCAATGGCCGATCGAATCGCTGTATTGGCTGATGGGCGGATCACGCAGACCGGATCGCCCTCGGATATCTACGAGCGTCCGGACACGCCCGAAGTCGCTAGGCAGTTGGGATACCCTCAGATCAACCTGATGGATGCGACTCAGGACGACGGTTTCTGGGTGAGCGCGACGGGCGACCGGTTCGCGCCAGCGCAATCAGACGCCAAAACAGCTC
>DPVD01000397.1:0-1141 GCA_003526745.1 Candidatus Latescibacterota bacterium | reverse complement strand
GTCCGAGTTGTAGAGGAAATCGGACCCGCACGGATTCTGCTCGTCGACATTGCTGGCACACATCTACATATTCTGACCGACCGATCCGAGAACCACGCACCCGGAGACACGATTCTTCCTTCCTTCGACTCAGATCAGCTGCTGGTCTGGCCGAACACGCACACCATACCGCAGGGATAGCCATGGCATCACCCGTTCGCACCATACTTATTGGATGTGGCGGCATGAGCCGCCGCTGGACCCAAGTCAGCAAATGCTCGGATCAGATCGACTTGGTCGGTTTCGTCGATATCAGCGCAGAGGCGGCTCGAGCAAGGTCACAAGATTACACCTCCGACAGCGCGTATGTCGGGACAGATTTGGCCAAAGCGCTCGACGAACTAGCCCCTGATGCCGTCTTCGACTGTACCATCCCAGAAGCGCACACGGATGTCGCTATTGAGGCTTTCTCGCAGGGCTGTCACGTGATGAGCGAGAAGCCGATGGCTGATTCGATGGAGAACGCGAGAAGAGCCTCAGCCGCAGCGGTGAACTCAGGAAAGGTCTATTCGATCATACAGAACCGGCGCTACGACCCAAACATCCGCCGTTTGTCACGAACCCTCCGTGAAGACACTATAGGTGACCTGACAACCGTGAACTGTGACTTCTACATCGGTGCCCACTTCGGCGGTTTCCGAGACAGAATGAAACACGTCCTGCTGCTCGACATGGCCATCCACACGTTCGACGCAGCCAGACTGATCACGGGGGCGGATCCGGTGTCTGTCTACTGCAAGGAGTGGAACCCGGAAGGATCCTGGTACGATCACCACGCCTCTGCGATCGCGGTATTCGAGATGTCCAACGGCATCATATACACCTACAGGGGATCATGGTGCTCCGAAGGGCTCAACACTACCTGGGAGTGCGACTGGCGCATAATCGGCCAGAGGGGCACGATCACCTGGGACGGAAGTGACGGGTTCGTCGGCGAGCGAGTCGTGAAGACCGGGGAATTCAGGTCTGATTGTGAGGACCTAGACGTCTTCGGGCCCGATCCATCCGATAGAATAGGTGGGCACGAGGGCCTCATACTCGATTTCATCGATTGCGTTCAGAATGGCGGCGAGCCAGAGACAACGCACACGGACAACATCAA
>DPVD01000098.1:7388-17142 GCA_003526745.1 Candidatus Latescibacterota bacterium | reverse complement strand
GCGCCGCGGGTGCGTTGGCTGTAGTAGCCCCCGCCCTTCATCGCCATGGTGCGTGCGGTGCCTTGGGCTGCTTCTCGGGATTTTTCCATAATGGGCTCAGAGTCCGGTTTGTTACACTGGCTGATGAGGTTATGGAAGTTGGGAGGAGGCATGCACTTCAAACTCTCCCAGCCAAAAACCCCATCCGCTGACCTATTTAGCGATCTGTAGACCGCATAATTTTATCCCCGTAATTTGAGAATAGTTGAATTGAAACCCTATTGTCATTCGGGGATATAGTTGCGATACTAGTGCGAGCCTGCGTCAGAATACTGCGGCGGGCAGGTGGTGTATGAATGACTAACCTAGTTGAGGAGGAATAAATGGAAAGACGCGATTTTCTAAAAAAAGCGGGAGCAGGAACAGCTGTTGCAGCTGGTACCCTAGCAGCTCCTGCAATCGCCTCACAGAGCCGTGAGATGACGATCGTCTCGACCTGGCCGCGGGACTTCCCGGGTCTGGGCATCAGTGCCCAGCGCTTGGCAGCCCGTATCACCGAACTTAGTGAAGGCCGGATCAAGACAACCTATTACGCTGCAGGTGAAAAGGTCGGTGCCTTTGATAGTTTTGACGATGTCGTTTCGGGTAACTCGCAGGCCTATATCGCTGCGGATTACTACTGGAAAGGCAAGCATCCTGGGTTTGCCTTCTTCACCAGCGTGCCGTTCGGCATGACCCAGGTGGAGTGGAACGCGTGGATTAAATTTAAGGGTGGCCAGGCGCTGTGGGATGAAATGTCCGGCGAGTTTGGCCTTAAGGCTCTGGCATGTGGGGCAACCGGGACCCAGATGGGCGGCTGGTTCAACAAGGAAATCAACGGCGTCGACGACTTCAAGGGTCTGAAAATGCGCATGCCCGGCCTCGGCGGCGAGGTTATCAAGGCAGCCGGTGCGACCGTTGTAAACCTGCCGGGCGGTGAACTGCTTGCGGCCATGCAGACCGGTGCCATCGACGCGATGGAATGGGTCGGCCCGTATAACGACCTTGCCTTCGGCATCTACAAGGTTGCCAAGTACTACTACTATCCCGGCTGGCATGAGCCGGGAGGATTGCTCGAACTGACCATCAACAAAAGCGCCTTCAACAGCCTGCCGCCGGACCTCCAGGAAATCGTCCGATCGGCCGCCGCCAAATCGAACCAGTGGATCCTGTCGGAGTTCGAATCCCAAAACCACGCTGCCCTCAAGGAGCTCGTCGACGAGCACGACGTCCAGCTCCGACGCTTCGCTGACGGCGTCATCGGCAAGCTCAAGCAGTTCACCGACGAAGTCATCACAGAACTCGCAGCCTCTGATCCGATGAGCAGAAAGGTCTACGACTCCTACAGCGCCTTCCAAGACAACGTTACCAGCTGGGCGGAGCTGTCAGAGAAGCAGTATTACCAAGCGATATCAAGCTGATCGAGCAACCGAGCAGGAGGCGAGGCGAGCGAGAAAAGAATCCGCCTCTTCTCCTGCTCGCTTTTCCTACCGTTATTCCTTCCCCCTGCTGCTCTCTTACTTTCTCGTAATCCACTCTGGAAACCACGTCGCGCTTTCCGGGAACGCGATCACCACACCAAGGGCTACCAGCTGAATCACAATAAAAGGAATGATGCCTCTATAGATATGCCCTGTCTCCACACCCTCAGGTGCGACTCCTTTCAGGTAGAAAAGCGAAAACCCGAAGGGCGGTGTCAGGAAGGACGTCTGCAGATTCATCGCAATCAGGATTCCAACCCAGAGCAAGTCGACGCCGAACTGCTGGAAGATGGGTGCCACGACGGGGACGATTATGAAGGTGATCTCGATGAAGTCGATGAAGAATCCCGCGATAAAGATGATCACCATCACCAGGGCGAGGAACGTGTTAGGTCCCATGTCGGCGCCGACGATCAGAGAGGTCAAATAGGCGTCTCCCTGCATGCCGCGGAACACGAGACCAAAGGCCGTCGCGCCGACGAGTATGAAGAAAACCATACACGTCAGGTGTGTCGTCTCCGACATCACAGCCTTGAGGGTCGGCAGGTTGAACTGTCCCTGAATGATCGTCAAAAGCGTTGCACCAAAGGCTCCGACCGCCGCGGCTTCGGTCGGTGAGGCAATGCCGGCAAAGATCGACCCGAGGACGGCGACAATCAGGAAAAACGGAAGCACAAAGGCCTGCAGAATACGCTTCGTCATACCCTCGCTCCGGAAGGCTTCAAGGTCGGCCGCGGGCATGGCGGGTGCGAGCTCAGGCTTCACAATCGACACAATCACGATCCATAACAGATACAGACCAACCAGTGCGACACCCGGTATGACGGCTCCCATGAACATATCACCGATGGATACGTTCAGGATGTTTCCCAGCAGGACCAGAACAATGCTCGGTGGAATGATCTGACCGAGCGTACCTGAGGCCGACACCGTTCCAGCCGCGACCTCGGGACTGTAGCCTCGCCTGAGCAACGTCGGCAGACTGAGCAGCCCCATCGTCACCACAGTTGCACCGACAATACCCGTCGACGCACCAAGCATCGCGCCAACGACCACGATTGAAATCGCCAAGCCACCTCTGAGACGGCCAAACAGGAGGGCCATTGTCTCGAGCAGTTCTTCAGCCAAACCGGACTTCTCGAGCATCACCCCCATGAACACGAACAGCGGAACTGCAATTAAGACGTAGTTGGTCATCACGCCCCAGACACGGAGCGGAAGCAGGTTGAAGAAGTCAAACCCGAACGTAGCTGCGCCCATCAGGACCGACACACCGCCTAGCGTGAAGGCCACGGGAAACCCAAACATCAGCAGGACGAACAAGACGACGAACAGGATGAGTGGCATTGCCTCGATCACGTCGCAGCCTCCTCATCGTCATACCATCTCATAGCGATCGCGAGTGATTTGAATGAAAGCGCGATGCCTTGGAGAAGCACAAGGAAGAACCCGATCGGAATCGCGGCCTTGAGGATGAATCTTGCAGGCAGGCCGCCTGGATCGGGGCTGGTTTCGCCAACCAGGTAGGAGGTCTTCACGAACGTCGTCGATCCCCACGCTCCGACAAGGCAGAAAGGAACGAGAAACAACAGACTCCCGACGAGGTTCACGATCGCTTTTGTTTTTGGCGAGAAATTGCTATAGAGGACGTCAACACGAACGTGACGATCATGCTTCAGCGTGTATGCAGCACCCAGCAGGAAGACCAGCGCGAACAGATGCCACTGGAGTTCCTGAACGGCCACGAGACTATTCTTGAGCAGGTATCGCGTGAACACATCGTAGCAGACCACGATGACGAGCAGCCCGGTCAGCCACGACACACCAAGCCCCACATTCTCGCTGATTCGTTCGGCTACTCGAACATATTGACAACCAAGTTTCCTGATCATCTATCCCTCCCATACGTTATGGCTTAGGGCAAGATAGGTCCCTCGCTTTCCCACGGTCAACGCGTACAAAAGAAAGAGACGGCCAACAGAAACTGATCTGCCCCTCACGAATATATCACGGATCTTTTGTTCACAAACACAGAAGGCTCGCTGGATCCCCGTCTTGGACTATCATCTTTTCTAAACTGAGGTTTCGCCCGAAAGTAAAACAGTTGAACGTCGCGTGCTGCGTGTTGTCGGACAGTTGGCAGAAAAGTGGCCATTATGGAAAGACTCGTCATTAAGCGGCTAGCACTAGCACTGCTCGCCCTGGCCCTCACTGGAGCCTTTGCGTTCTCGTTGGCTTATTTCGAACATCGGACGCATAGCGTCTCGATGGCCCTGGGACGATACCTAGTCGGCACGAATGAGCATCGCCCCGCGACTGGAAGGCTCTGGGATGTGATCTCTTCCGAGACCGAGGCACGAAGCGTTCTCCCAGACAGCGTCGTTGCAGACACCCTCCCGTCCGACCTTGTCCCACTCGTCAGGAATACCCGATTGACGTTGCATCGGATCCCAGAGAGCGGACTCCCTGGATACCTCTCAATCATCACGGAGGATATCTCGACAGACATCCGCGCAACAACGGAGACCGGACGTCTGATCACAGGCAATCGTCTCCACCGCCTAGGACGAACTCTGCTGGCATCCGCCGCATTTGATCCGTCCCCTTTCCTGGACGACGCTCGAAAGATCGCCAGCCGAATGCGCTTAGACCTCCCTAAAGAGACGATTCCCAGTACCGAACCGGACCATCTGGATTCATCTGTTGTCGACACGATCCGAACGCTGCCACAGGACACAATCGCTGTTGCCCTCGAGGAGACCTTCGTATCCGTCATCCTCGAGCAGAAGCTCGCTCAGCTCACAAAACAAACGCTCTCGGATTGGGATGCCGGCCACATCCAGCAGCTATTTGTTAACCGTTCTCTTGGTAATCACACGGGTGAGGCCTACTTCGTCGACGCATCTCAGCCTCGACTCAGGTTCACCGTATCGACCTCAAATCTCCGGGTTCTCCTGAACCTGCCTCCAGAACCGATTCTGCCGTGAAGTGGATCAGTCAATACTGGTTCGCCCTCGTAATCCTCACGCTCTTGGATCTAATACTCATCGGAGCCACTGCTTTCCATTACGGCGCCCACTTCTATCTGCCGCGGATACCCGATGACCTTGAGCATCTTAACCCTCAGAGCGGTGTCAACATCTACGCATCGGACGGGACCTTTCTGTACTCACTGAACCGGTCACGCACGACCATCCCGCTCGATCGTATGTCCGCGGACTTCGTGAATGCCGTCATTGCAACGGAAGATGCTGTATTCTTCGAACATCGTGGTTTCAGCCTGAAGGCCTATGCTGGTGCGTTCGCAGAGAACCTGCGGACTTGGCGACGCACAAGGGGTGGAAGCACGATCACGCAGCAGATCGTAAAGAACATCTTCCTGACACGTGAGAAGTCGTATGTGCGCAAGGCCAAGGAATTGCTGCTCTCGGTTCAGCTGGAAGAGATGTTCGAGCGAAAGTATGGCGAATCCCATAAGCGTAAGCTGCTCGAGCTCTACATTAACGGCAGTTTCTACGGGACAAACGCCTATGGAATCGAGGATGCGGCACAGGTCTACTTCAACCGATCTGCGGCAAATCTGACACTTCTTCAGTCTGCGGTCCTAGCCGGCCTGCCGAACGCCCCAAGCGCCTATCGCCCCGTCTATGGTGACAGCGCTGCGATCGCGACCGCCCTCCGACGAGCTTCCCACGTCCTTCACCGTATGGTCGCCGCTGCGTACATAGACTCGGCTGAACGTGATCAGGCCCTAGCGGACAGCCTACATCTGAACCCTCAAAGACGGATCCAGAACCGGTCCCCTTACCTCGTGGAAACGATCAAAGAAGAAATCGCGAAACGATGGGGGGGATCGGCGCTCAGCTTCGGTGCGCTCGACGTTTATACGACACTCGATCTCGAAACCCAGCGGCACGCTCAGGAAGCAGTCGACCAAGGCGTCCTCGATCTCGACAGGCGTCTCGGTTTCTCGCCATACGCCACAGCTAGTCCGGGCGAGCGGAAGGAGTACGTTCAGGCTTCGCTGCTCTGCGTAGACTACAGAACCGGGCACGTCAAAGCGATGGTCGGTGGACGAGACATCTTCACGAGCTACTACAACAGAGCGACAACCGCCCGCCGTCAACCGGGATCCGGGTTCAAACCCGTCGTCTACCTATCCGCGTTCGAGTCGGGCGATGTCACGCCAATCAGCCTGTTTGTCGACGAGCCGAGAACGTATCTCGTCAATGGTCGCGGCTGGTCGCCCAAAAACTTCCAAGACAGCTACCTGGGTCAGACCACGGCAGCATGGGCCCTCATCCGGTCTGCGAATTCGACCTCCGTTCAGATCGCCCAGCAGATCGGCCCTGACCAGATTGCCAAAACTGCTTCCAGACTCGGTATCTCGTCTCCGATGCTGCCCGTACCGAGCATCGCCCTAGGATCGAACGAGGTCACGATGCTCGAAATGGTCACAGCCTACGGAACGTTCGCAAACTCAGGTCTTCGCGTCGAGCCGACCTTTCTGACACGAATCGTCGATCGCTACACAGGCCAAACGCTATATAAGCATCGAACACGACAGGTCTCCGCCCTCGATCCTGAACTCGCCTTCGCCATCACGAGTCTCCTCGAAAACGTCGTCAACCGGGGAACCGGCTACGCCGTGCGTCGAGCAGGCGTAATCGGCTCAGCCGCGGGCAAGACCGGCACCACAAACGACAACACCGATGCCTGGTTTACGGGCTACACACCGGAACTGGTCGCGAGCGTATGGATCGGCTTCGACAGCCGAACATCTGGCCACAAGCTGATCGAATCGGGAACCAAGCGACAGATCACCGGCGGAAGCGGTGCGGTGCCGATCTGGGCGGATCTCATTAAGCGCTTGGAACCCTCGAGCAGGACCTTCTTCCAACCCCAAGGAATCCACTTCGCCAAAATTGATCCCTCGACGGGCCGCCATCTCTCCGGATCCGACACCCTCGCAGTTCGCCCTATCCACATCGCTCTACCTTCACACGTGATGCTCCCGTCTCCTGATCCGCAGAAGAGCTCTAACTGACTCCCCACCTTGCCGGTCCGCAAAAATTAGCCTTACTTCACGGTGTAGCGGGGTGGGTAACCTTTCGCGTTTTGTAGCTTACCCCAGAGAGGTGGAAGGCTATTTTTCATGGTTCGCCCTAGGGAGGACATAGATGAGTAAGACAGCCCGCGTCGGTCTCGCCAGACAGGAAAGCCGGAGAGAAAACATCTACCACGCCATGGACCTAGTACGAAAAGACCTGATCCCAAAGCTCGCCGACCAGGTCATGCTCAAGCCGAACTTCCTGTCGAACAATAACCAGCTTGCCAGCTCACACGCCGATGCTATGCGTGGCGCGATCGACTTCCTTCTGAGCTGTCCGAGTCCGCCCTCCGAGATTCTGATAGCGGAAGGTGGGAACGAAGATCGCTCAGGTGAGTGCTTCGACAACTTCGGGTATCCCTCGCTCATCGACGAATACGAGGTCGAGATACGGCTGATCGATCTGAACCAAGAAACGGAATGGGAGACCTGCACGGCTTATCTGCACGACCGATCGGAGTATCAGGTCCACATGCCCAAGACGGTTCTCGACTGTCCGTGCACGATCTCTGTCGCCATCGCAAAGACGCACGACGTGTGCTGTGTAACGCTGGCGCTCAAGAACATGATCATGGGGACGATCAGAAAGCAGGATCGCGTCAAGATGCACGGGTATACCGAGCACAAAACGCG
The DNA here is from genome assembly GCA_003526745.1 of Candidatus Latescibacterota bacterium. GTDB lineage: Bacteria > Latescibacterota > UBA2968 > UBA2968 > UBA2968 > UBA2968. The sequence goes on along the minus strand of DPVD01000098.1, from coordinate 9,900 downwards.
TGAGCTTCCAACGGAGTCTCGGACGATGAGCGTGAACCTGATCCGGCTGTCGCATTACCTGAAGCCGGATATCGGTGTGATCGACGGGACGGTCGGTCTACAGGGAAACGGTCCCGGGGGAACCGATGCGGTCGACCTCGGTGTTGCCGCTGCGAGCGCCGACGTCTACGCCGTAGACGCTGTCATCTCCAAAGCGATGGGCTTTGAGCCCTTGGAGCTCGGATGGCTGTACTACGCGAACGACCTAGGATTCGGGGTCGCCGATCTCGAACACATCGAAGTTCTAGACACTTCGATCGAAGATGTGGTGGTCGGCTTCAAACCACATGAGAAGAACGATCTTCAGCTGCAGTGGCAGGACAAAGAGGCCAACAGATACCTGCAGATGGCTTAGTCGAAGGGGGTGCAGGAGTGGAACAACCCAGAGTTGGGCTCGTGAGAGGAGAGGATCGTAGGGGTAACATCTTCAATGCGATGGATCGGGTTCGGGAGGACATTGCTGCGAAGGTCCGGTCTGAAGTCATGCTGAAACCGAACTTCTTGTCCGGGACAAATCAACTCGCCAGCTCTCACCCGGACGCAATCCGGGGAGCCATTGACTTCCTGTGCTGTCTCCCTCAGCCGCCTCGAAGGATCCTGATCGCGGAAGGCGGGAACGAAGACCATTCAGGGCAGGCTTTCGACAGCTTCGGTTACCAAGATCTGCTAGGTGAGTTCGACATCCCGATCGAGCTTCTGGACCTCAACCAAGAAACCACCTGGGAGACGATCGAAATCTTCCTGAAGGACAGGTCGACCTACACCGTCAACATGCCGAAGACCGTGCTCGACCATCCCTGTACGATATCGCTCGCAATCGCCAAAACGCACAACGTCTGCTGCGTCACACTGGCCGTAAAGAACATGATCATGGGCACAATCCGCCGCCAAGATCGTGGCAAGATGCACGGCTATCCCGGTGATGGCGAGTGGGACGCATCGCACGAAGCCCGAGCCCTGAACATCAACCTGATTCGCCTTGCTCGGTATCTCACCCCGGATATCGGCGTCGTAGATGGCACGGTCGGACTGCAGGGCAATGGTCCGGATGGGACGAATGCGATTGACTTCGGTGTCGCCGCTGCAAGCGCGCACCCCTTCTCTGTCGACGCCGTCATAGCCAAGACAATGGGCTTCGAACCGATGTCACTCGGTCTGCTCAGCTACGCGCACGACCTGGAGATGGGCATCTGCGATCTCGACTGCATCGAGGTTCTCGGCGAGCATATAGGCGACGTCACGGTCCGCTTCAAACCCCACGAGACGACCGATCTTCAGCTACAATGGCAGGATCCCGAAGCCGACACGTACCTGCGTGCCTAGCAGCGACACCCCACGCCTTTCCTTCTGACCTCCTTGGGGCCCCGACACGGCCGCTGAACGCGTCAGTCTGCACTCGTCTCTAACTCGTCCTGCAGGTATTGTCTCACCGCCAACGGCGTCGCGCTAAGCACTCCCGCATCCACCGGTAGCAACACTCCGGTCACCCATCTCGCTTCATCACTCGCCAAATAGACGGCCGCCCACGCCACATCCCATGCCGTCCCTTCGACACCAAGCGGTCCTGCCTTTCGGCGCAGCTCCCGCATCTCGGGTGTGATGCTATTGACCATAGGTGTGTAGATATGTCCGGGCGCTATGCAGTTCACGCGTATCCCTTGGCGGCCGTGGTGCACGGCCATACTCGGCGTGATCCCAATCGCACCGGCCTTCGCCGCCGCATACGGGATGTTTTCCGAGAAGCCTGCGCGAATCCCGTCGATCGACGCGATATGGATGATCGATCCACCTCCGTTTGCTTCCATACTCCGCACTGCCGCTTTGGACGCAAATACCATACTCTTCAGATTCACATCCATCACGTGCTGGTAGTAGGCCTCCTCGAGATCAGTCACGCGGCCTCCTGCCCCGATCCCAACGGCATTCACGAGCGTATCTACTTTTCCGAAGGCCTTCTCAGCCTCGACAACCATCCGCTCACAGTCCTCAACGTTAGACACGTCGGCCACACACAGCTGACAGGACAACCCTTCCTTGTTCAGTGCATCCGTGGTGATCTGTGCGTTGCCCGCATCCCGGTCCACCACCATCACTTGCGCACCTTCACTTGCAAACAACGTGGCAATCGCTCGTCCGACACCCGTGCCCTCTCCCTCACGAGTTCCCGAACCGGTCACGATCGCAGCTTTGTTCTTCAGTCGATCTGGCAAGAGTGATCTCCTTGAATCGATGTGATCACGACGCCCAAGGCTGTGTCTCGGTTTCAACGGGCTCGCCCATTTCCTGCGCCTGCTCCATCGCGATATCCAGGTATCGATCCTGACACGCCTCGGCCAGAGAGTAAAAAGTTGGTCCGCCAGCCACGTATTCGGCCATCTTGAGAAGGCAGTGTCCGACGGCAATGTCGTCGTCGGCTAGTGAACCCGGGATCAGCGGGTTCCGGTAGATCCACTCTTCACCGAGCGTGTAGCCT
>DPVD01000098.1:0-7095 GCA_003526745.1 Candidatus Latescibacterota bacterium | reverse complement strand
CTCTTCACCGAGCGTGTAGCCTTTCAGGTAGTACCCTTCGAGATTCCCTCTGAGACCAGCCTCTTCCCGGACGAAGGGCAGTCGGATCGGTGTTACGTGATCCTGTAGGTAGGTCGCTGTTTCCTGAAGGATCTCGCCTCGCACACCCCGAACGACAACGCGCTGTCCGCGGATGTGGGAACGATACTGATCGCCAAGGAAATCGAACACGCCCAGCCGATCACCAAAATCGAAGTAGGCGAAGTTCTGAGTCGTCTCGACAACCTCCTCGTTCTCGTCGGGTTCTCCCCTCCCCATGGTCTTCACGATCGGTGAGGTAAATGTCCTCCCGATCACAACCGCGTTCTCGTACTCAATGCCAAGCAACCGCCTGATCAGACTGATCCCGTGATACCCGTGCGCCGCCGACACCTGGACCTGCGTGATCGGACCGAGTTTTCCGCTCTGCGCGTAGGCGATGCGAGCGTAGTGGTGCGGTTGCAGGTGATATTGCTCGGCCACCTGTATCTTAGCCCCGTTCTGCACGAGGCTATAGAGATGAGCAAGCTCTTCCACCGTCTCCCCCGGAGGCGTCTCAGACAGAACTGGCTGACCGAGCTGAACGAGCTCCTCAATTGTACCTGGGTTGGCTTCCCAAGTTACACTGGTGACCGTAAAGTCCGGCCGTCCCTGTTCGATCATCTCTTTTGCGCTACCGTAGAGAGGGACCCCCAGACCAGCACCCAGATGATCACTACGGTCCGGGTTACGCGAGACCAGACCAACACACTCGAACCGGTCCGAGCACGCAGCCACAACGCGTAGGTAGAACTCAGACCGCCACCCCGTTCCTACAATCCCGAATCGAATCATGCTTAAACCTTGTCTGTTTTTCGCTAACCTCGTATTCCTTTCGGGCATCGAAGATAACTCCGAGCGACGGAAACCGTTACCAAAGCGACCAAGCGGACCATCGATACGCTCAGGAGGCCTGATGGACATCACCTGTTTCGATGCGTTCGTCTTCTACGAGGATTGACTGTTGCTAGAAATCCAGCGTCCCCGCAAGTGGACGAGGATTCGCATTCATATCGGGTCTGATCGTGGGACGAAGGGAACGGGGGGTGAAGGTGAACCAGCCTGGTCCAATCGACTTGTCCGAGGTCATGTTTATCGATCTGAGAACTCTTCCAAAACCTGTTCAGGGAAGACGACCGATGACCTGCTCGCAGGCTAATCAGAGCGGATCGAACGCGAAGCCGTGCCCCACTTTGACATCCCTATACCGACGAACTCCGCGATCAGCCTTCGTCCTACTTTGGCGCGATTTCAGAATAGTCGGTCTTGCTGACCATCGACGTGTCCCTCAACCCGGGCTCCAGACAGTATGTAGTTCGCGTATGAGCTCGGATCGGTAGCCACGATATACTGCTCATATGCCCGCATCCATTCGTTCTTCCACAGGTCCCGGGCACCTTCTCCGTCTCGTTCAAGGCCACGCGCCAGACAGATCGCAGCGGGCGTCTCGACCCATACGCGGATGTCGTACAGATCCCTCAGCTCTTCGCGAATGCTGAAGACCCCCTCGACGATCGTCGCACCGCCAGCCGGAACATAATGCCATTCGGCAAGCTTATCGTCGCGCCAGTCATACCGCTGGTATCGCCCCGATCGGCCTTCTGCGAGCGGCTGAATGACCTGATCCCGAAGCCGGTGCCAGTCGTAGTCCGACCCTGGCTGTGAAATCACCGTATCCCGGTCTGGGCGACTAGACAAAGGCAACCAGAAATCATCGACGGCCACGACCGTCGTGTTGTCGAGCCGATCAGCCAGCTCGCACGCGAGGCTCGATTTCCCGGCCCCGCCACGTCCGTCGATTGCGACCAATTTTGTCGTCGAGCCTGGGACCGTTGCGCTGATCGCATTCGTAAGAGCATCCAAATCCATACGCCGTAAATATGCACCCCCCTCGCATTAAGCAAAAGCGGCGAACCCATAAGGATTCGCCGCTTTAGGCATGTCAGTATCCGTTGCCTGTTTCTGAAGCCGATGGCTATCCGGATTCGCTTCGGCTTAGCCGGGATATTTTCGCCACGCCCCGTTGGGCTCCCCCACTACATCGCCGCCCTTGGCAGCTAACCGCCTCTCCTTGATTTCCGTGTATCCGTGGCTAATTGTCATCATCTCGTTCGCTCAGCAACTCACCTCTCTGGAGTCGCTCCGCGTTCTCAGTGGACCACAGGATATTCTTCATCACCTTCTGCGCGGCGATATAGCGTGTCGCAGCAAGGAAGTGGATCCGCTTCTCCTCCGAGTCCTCAGTGATGTCGTAGTGCCGATACGCTGCCTCCAGCACCTGGAACATGTGGAGTTCGGCATCCTCTCGCAGCGTCACGTGTGCGAGCGCGTGCTTCAGCTTGGTGATGTCTCGGTCCTCTGACAGATACTGGTTCACGAGCAGTTCAGCCTCGTAGACCTTCTGGAAATCCGCGAACTCTTGGAGCCGATCCAGCATCTCTTCGTCTGTCGAGAACGTCTCACCGAGCATCTGATCCACGTTCGGAACACGAGCAGACGGCATGTTTAGCCATCTCACGAAGGTCATGAACACAGAACCGTGAAACAGACCTCGCATCAGCTCTTTGCTCGGTGACATCAGGAAGGCGCGATACAACGCGTGGGCATAGGAGTAGATGTTCGCCACATCGTGCCAATCACCCTCGTTCTTCAGGTGGAACCGCGTCGTGCGGATTGCGCCCGCATAGGTCATGGCGCGGCAGATTTGAGTTGGATCTACCCCTGCTCGCAGTTCCTTCTCGATCTCCGCGACGATCGGTTCGAAGTCATCCTGGAGCAGCACCTTTGTGAACGCCGAAACATTGATCCCCTTCTCGTTGGTCTGATTCGCTTCCCAAATCTCGTCGAGCCGAGTGAACACATCTTCAAGAACGGGAACGACATCCATCCAACGTGACGTCTCCTCATGTCGGGTCCGGGTGATCAGATCCACGATGATCGGTCTCAGGATCTCGTGTGCGCCCTTCCAATCCACGTAATCGAGCGCCTCGAACATCTTGTTTGCAAAGTCGAGCGCGTGACCATCACCGGTGAAGTAGAAGTCCGTCGCCGCAGAGAACACGAAGTCGGCCACCACTTCTGGCGGGTATCCGCGATCGTTCAACGTAATCAGAATCCTCTCCGCCGCACCGGTCTGTCTGAGGTCCACATAGCGCCGAAACCATCGCTTTAGTGTCTCCAGATCCGGTTCATCGCTCGCCTGGGGGAACGGGAAGCGCTGTCTGCGTGATCCTCCTCCTGTGCGCCGAGCGATCTGTGTCAGCCCATGCACGAGGAACAGGTTCTGATCCTTCTCCGCGATATCGTCCCACATGTTCCCGGCAATCGTCAGAATCGTTTGCCCTGACGAGAATCCGTCGTTCGTTTTGTATGCGCCGTAAAACAGCCCGTGTTGAATGATCTCACGCGGTGTGGCACCGCTCTCTCGCAGAGCCGTCACCGCCTTGGCGATCAGGAAGGAACTCCGGTCTTTCAGGCCCTGCTCCAAGGTCCGTTTGCCTCGATCAATCAGCCTCCGTCTCGCCTCTTCTTGCTCACCTCCGGAAAGCCCAACGCAGATAAACCCATCCTCGTCGACTCGCAGAGGGAAGGACTTCAGATCGTCGCCTGTCGTCAGGAAGCATCCACCTGTCTTCAGGTCGAACTCCCAGTGATGCCAGTGGCAGATCAGGACTCCATCCCGGACGGTTCCTTCGGACATGGGATAGCCCATGTGCGGACAGCGATTGTCGACCGCGTGGTAGACACCATTGTCCTTGAACACCGCGATATGCGCCCCTTTGATTGTGAAGGGCTTGCTCTTCCCTTCCTTGATTTCATCTGCGGCACAAAGGCGATGATACGTAAGTCTATCAGGATCCGGGGCGGGTACGGGTGGTGATCCGTTCTCGACTCCGTCGAATTCAGTGCTCGAAAGTATCAGCGTCTCAGCCATGGACGCCTCCTTGGTGTATGAATGGACAGCGGCTCATTGCAGGACGACAAGATAACCCCGTCATGACGGCGACGCGACTGGCCTTTCCTTCAGGATCCCGCCTACCCTAGTTGTAGCGTTGACAACCCACCGTCTTCGCACGGTTATTCAGAGAGACAGGGATTACGCCAGTGAGAAGGGAAGGATATGACAGATGACAAATTCGGATGGACTGCCGGCGATGGACCTGACGGAGGAGCAGAAATGGTTGTTCGACACGAAAGGCTGGCTGGCCGTCCCGGAAGCCCTGTCAGCTGAAGATGTAGAAGAGATGCGGGAGTTCGCCTATCAACTCGCAAAAGATCCGGAATCGATTCCCGAAGAACAGAGGTCTAGCGTCGGCGGACCGCTTCAGAGGCTGACAGATCACCCACTCGTGGTCGGATTCATGACCGAATTTGTCGGCTACGAGCCCCTACAGACCAAGGACGGATACGGTTTCCGTCACGAAGGCAGCTTCCTGACCATCCGGCCCTGGGGACCAGGGAACAAGGAATTCAGGCCCCACGGGGGACGCGGCGTGTTCAACTTCCCTGGTAACCACCACACCTACCACGTCAGCCCCGGCAAGGTAAACAGCGGCCTGACACGTGTCGTCTTCGAGCTCAACGAGATCCGCAAAGGGGATGGCGGCACACTGTTGCTCACGGGTAGCCACAAGGCGGCCTTCGACCGCCCTGCCTCGACCAACCTCGAAGACAGCCCCCTCTGGGACACCTATTCGTGCCCTGCAGGCACGGCCCTCATATTCACGGAAGCCCTGACCCATGCAGGTGTCCCGTGGAAAAGCACAGAACGCGAACGCTGCGCCGTCTTCAACTGCTACAACACGATTGGGAGCAAGTGGCACCAGTGGGAACCGCCCGAAGAAGTGTATGCAACCATGCCCGCGAAACGGCAATCGCTCTACAGGCCGACGTGGTGCGACAGGAATCGGGTAAACCCGGGGCATCAGGTTCATCCAGGGAATGCTTATGTGCCGGAGGAGCAGGATTTAGCCTAGAAGGAAGCAAATGTTCAGACTGAATCAGAGCCTGCCTCTGACGCAGCGTGGATTACCGGATCACCTGCTTGGTCAGTTCGAAATGCTGCGCCAGGATCTCGGCGAACTCCTCGGGATTCACAGGACAGCCGGTCTGACGTGCCGTATCAGGCGCATAACAGCTGCGGAGTAGAATGGCCATCCCTGACACCGACTTCGAAGTTGCCGAACATCATAAAGAACTCTGCCGCTGCAGTAACGGTGCCCCGACGATCACGCGGCAAGCTGTTCTGGAGAATCGACAGCTTCGGTCTTTCACACAGACAACCTCTCCTCACCCTGCCTGTCGTAATGACGACTGAATTGCCAGGAAAGTTTTGTTTGTTTACACGGAGAGTTCTCCATTGATATGTGACCGGAACAGATATAACATAACCCCATAACCAACAACGATTTATAGAGGAGTAAAAATGATTCACGTCATCGCCACGATCACCTGTAACGACGGAAACCGTGACGCCTTCATCGACGAGTTCAAGCAGAATGTGCCGGATTGCCTAGCCGAGGACGGCTGTATCGCCTACGGACCAACGGTGGATGTGGACTCAGGGATCAGCGCGCAGGGAGCGCTTCGCACCAACGTGGTCACCGTCGTAGAACAGTGGGAGTCGTTGGATGCTCTGACCGCACATCTTGCCGCCCCACATATGGCAACGTATCGCGAGAAGGTGAAGGACCTTGTGGCCGGGGTGACTCTTCAGGTATTAGAACCTGCATAGAAGTAAGCCGGCCTTCGCCAGGGCTTCGGCCCGGCAATCTAGCTAGATACATTAGGTCAGCCAATCCTCAGTCGACCAACTTCGGCAAAACTATGCTATCAATTGTACAGGTCATACATCCGGAACGCGGGCGTCGGGTAGCACGGGTCGACGGTACCAGGCTCGATATCCTAGAGACGCCTTCGACGTTGTCGCTCATAGAGTCAACGCTGGACCGCGGCGCATCCTTGGCTGACGTCATTTCGCGAGCAGTGTCATCCCTGCAAGTCTCATACGACGAAGTCTACGCGGGTTTGAGTGATTGGACGCTGCTTCCGCCCTTCGACCACCCGGACGAGCCGAATCGGCTGATCGTCAGTGGGACGGGGCTCACACACAAAGCCAGCGCAGCCAACCGACAGGCCATGCACGAGGCTCAGAGTGGCAACGAAGAGTCGCTGACTGACAGCATGCGCATGTATCAGTGGGGTCTCGAAGGAGGAACGCCTCCGGATGGTGAGATCGGTGCGCAGCCGGAGTGGTTCTACAAGGGTCTCGGATCGATCGTTCGGGCACACGGGGAGCCGCTTGATGTGCCGACCTATGCTGACGATGGCGGTGAGGAACCGGAGATCGCGGGCTGCTACGTGATCGACAGAGATGGGAATCCCAGACGGGTCGGGTTCCTCCAGGGAAACGAATTCGCCGATCACCTAATGGAGAAGAAGAATTACCTGTATCTCGCCCCTTCGAAGCTGCGCGATTGCTCCATCGGACCTGAACTCGTCATCGATGCTGAATTCGGCGCGATCAAGGGAACCGTCAGAATCGAAAGAAACGGCGAAACGATCTGGTCGAAAGTGATCTCAAGCGGGAACGATCACACCTGTCACAGCCTCGCAAACATGGAACATCATCACTTCAAGTACGCCGCGCACCGAAGGCCGGGCGACCTTCATCTTCACTTCTACGGAGCAGATGGCTTCAGCTTTGGCGAAGGCGTATCTCTCCAGGACGGCGATGTCATGGTTGTTGCGTGGGAAGGGATGGGTAGAGCGTTAAGCAATCCCTTACGAGTTTCGGAAGAGACAGATTCTTTAGTCGCGATTTCACCCTTGTAGTCAGAGCAGGTGAAGGAACCTTTTCTCCCGCTCGCTTGCTCCCACGGTCATGATTGTAGACGTCCACTCCCACACCTGGCAATACCCCGACCACTTCGGCGACACCTTCCGGGATCAGGCAACCCGGGCTTGGGGACGTCATGACGTCGATCTGAAGGTTAGGTATGAAGATTACAGAAAACAGGCATCCGAACCGGTCAAGAC
>DPVD01000182.1:0-8795 GCA_003526745.1 Candidatus Latescibacterota bacterium | reverse complement strand
CAGGGCGTCGAGGGAATGGGACTCGTCGCAGGAAACGGACTCCGGGCGTATTACCAGTTCGAAAGCTTTGCCGCTGACTTCGAATCCTATCAGGGTGACGGGGATCGCGAGAAGCCCTATAGGATCGACATACACGGTACTGAGGGCAGTCTTTCTATCCCAGGCCCGATGAGCAACACGCCGGACATCTACTACCACCCAAAGGTCGCCCCAAAGGTCCTCGGAGATGACGGATGGGAAGTGATCCTGACCGAACCGCCTCCAAATGACCAGAAGTGGCTAAACGCACACCGTCGGATGGCAAAATCGCTGATCGATCGTCTCGAGGGACGAGAGCCAGAATTCGAGCTTCTCGAAGCCAGAAAAGCGCGCGCCCACGTCGAATGGGCAATGGCCGCTCACGCTTCGCACTTAGCCGGCGCCCGTGTCAGCCTTCCTCTACAGACTGCCGATAATCCCTTCGACGCCTGGGACCGTTGACCCTAAATGGCCTCCCATAGAGCATGACCTAGCGTTTTCTAGACACCGGTATGCAGGTCGTATCGAAGGACGAACAGTCCATTATAGGCATCCTGAATGAAACCAAGCGATAACCGTGCTAAAGTCGGGTTGCTTTCCGTAGGCCACCACTACTACTGGAACCAATACCCCCGACTCAAGGCCATGGGCGAACAAATGGGTCATAAGCTCTACGACCTCATCTCGCCATACGCGGACCTCATCCCATCAGAGCTGGTCGACACACCCGAGAAGTCACGACAGGCTGGTGAGCGATTTCAGAACGAGGGCGTGGACATCATTCTCGTCTTCCCGTTCGGATACACCCCGAGTGCGAACGTCTTGCCTGCGGTTCAAAACGCAACCGTACCCATCCGTCTGCTGAACGCACACGAAGACTGGACTTACGACTACGCGAACGCCGACACCACTGAGTATCTGCATCACGAAGGCATCTGCTGTATACCCGAGTTCGCGGGTGCGCTCGTCAGTATCGGGAAGCCCTTCCGCGTTCTGACCGGCGCTTTCGAGGACAATCGCTTCAGGAAAGAGCTTCATGACGACTTCCGTGGCGTCTCAGCCGCTCGACACTTCTCAGAGATAACTGTGGGTCTGGTTGGGCAGGTCTACCCGGGCATGACGGACATGCCGATCGACGAGCACCGGTTTATCCGCGCTACTGGTCGAATGCTCGTACGGCCGGAGGTCGAGGAATTTCGGAACGCATACGATCAGATCACAGAAACGCAGATCGAAGACATGTATGAACAGTTTCGCGATCTCTATGAGGTGGATGATACCGTCACAAACGATCAGATGCGTTTCTCTGCCCAGGTCGCCGTGGTCTACGACGAGATCATCGCGAAGCGCCACGACATCTCAGCTTTCGGCTACTACTGGTGGGGGGAAGACGAGTTGATCACGCAGCTGCGTGCAGAATCGAACCTAGCCGTCTCACGCCTGGCGGCAATGGGCCGGCCCGGTGTCACGGAAGGTGACGTCAAGTCGGCGATGGCGATGAAAATTCTGGATCTGCTTGGTGGTGGCGGGATGTTCGTCGAGTTCTTCGCGATCGACTTCAAGAACGAGTTCCTGCTGCTCGGGCACGACGGTCCGACCAACATCAGCCTGTCCGAAGGCAAGCCGCGGCTCACGCACCTCGAAACACAGCACGGGAAATCCGGTCACGGTCTCGGAATCGACTTCGACATGAAGGAAGGGCCGGTCACCCTACTGAACCTGACACAATTCGACGCGGGCGACACCTTCAAGCTGATCTACGCTGTCGGGGAAATCATCTCCGGAGACATCCTCAGCATCGGCAATCCGAACGCGCGCGTCCGGATCGAAAAGCCGCTCCATCAATTCATGGACGACTGGTGCCAGCAGGGACCATCACACCACATCGCGATGGGCATCGGCGATCACAGCGCGGCGCTGGAAACGTTCGCCGAGTCGATGCAGTTCAGATCTGTGAGAGTCTAGCTCGATGCGGGCAGTTTCAGACATTACTTACTAGAGCTCAGCCAAAACATCAGCCGCACGTTTCGTGTTCGCATCATCCATCCCACGCTTCACGATCCGCCTAAGCTGAAGCTTCGCCTTTTCATCACCACCCTTCGCTTGCTCGATCGCTTCATCGAACCCGATCTGACCCCATGTCGTGATCTTGTCGTGGACCTCTAGGTCGTCGTTCTTCCAGTAATACTTGAGGTCGTCTGACTCCCAGTCCGCGTAAACCTCCTCCCATCCGTATCCCATCGTCAGGTTTGACAGGTGGGGAACAAGCATCTGCTCCGCGATCGGGATCTCGTAGGCCTGATACCGGTTGTCGAGAGACACCCGAATCCGGTCCTCCGTATTGTTCGGAAGCGCCTGGTGGACTGTCAGGCTATGGAAGATCAAGCAGTCACCGACCTCGAAGTCATTCGAAAGCCACTCCCCCGACAGATCCTCATCGTGGATTGTCAGCGAGCCCGCTCCGAGCGAGAAGTGATGATCCATCACCTTGCCCACCTTGTGTGATCCCGGGATCAGACCTAGTGGTCCCAGCTCCACCGGACAGTCTCCCACCGGCGTCCACACTGTGTAGGTATCGTAACTGCCCTGGAAGTGAACGAAATCCTGATGGACAGGTGTCGTGTGGTCAGTGTATTGCGGGAACCATAGCCTTGCGATTTTACACGGATGCGGCAGTACGGGACCGCCGATTATAGTCCCGATTACATCGACTACCTCATCCCAGTGTCCCGATCTGTGGAAAGACTCCTTCTTGTAGACCTCGTGGTAGACCTCGGTGTATTCCACGTCTCCTTCTGCACACTTCCGATCCACGTCCGCAATCCCGTCGATCGGATCAGTTCCCGGCACCAGCCAGCCCAGCTCCATCATTACACCGAGCATATCGCGGCGCAGAGTCAGCAGTTTGTCCTTGTCCTGCAGGCCCTTCATAAACAGATAGCCCTCGTCATCGATCCTGCATCGAAGCTCAACAGGATCGGAGAGGGCGTCGTTCGAGATGCGGAAGGGTCCATCTATACGTTGCATCGTCAGGCTCCTGAGTCGAAATGAATGTCTCCCGAAGGTACGTCAGTCCAGTTGCCTGCAAAACCCCAAAACCAAAAGCCAACTCGATTGGGTGCAACTCCGATGTCGCTTGCCTTCACGGGAACGTCAGAGCATGATGCCCCCACACACAACTGGAGCGAGCTTATGGATAAAATCAGAGCTGCCGTCATCGGGTGTGGCGGCATGGCCAAACGTCACGTCATCGGCTATCTAAGGTCGGAGCAGTTCGAGATCGTCGCTCTCGCGGACCTGCACGAAGCCGCGATGCAAGAGTATTGTGACGAATTCGACATCAGGCCAAAGCGCTATACGGATGCACGTGAAATGATGGAAAAAGAGCTTCCCGATGTCGTCTCTATTGGTACCTGGCATTCCGGCCATGCCGATTGGACGATTGCGGCAGCCGCATATCGTCCGGAAGCCATCCTCTGCGAGAAACCGATGGCGGATACACCCGGGCGGGCGGAACAGATGCTCGTTGCCTGCCGTCGCAATGATGTCAAGCTCGTTATCGGTCACCAGCGCCGCTTCCTCCCAGCCTACACGATGGCCAAGGACTTGATCGCGGAAGGTGCGATTGGAACGGTGGAGTGGATCAAAGCGGTCGGCGGACAGGGTCTCCCAAACTACTGTACGCATCAGACGGACATGTTCCGCTACCTCCTGGGCGACGAGGAGTGCGTCTGGGTGATGGGCAATATCGAGCGGAAAACGGATCGCTATGAACGGGACACGAGAATCGAAGACTCGGCCGTCGCAATTTACGCGTTCGAGGGTGGATCCCAAGCGTCCATCCTGTGCGATGTGACACCCAGGTTCTACCAAGGCGCGAAGATCTACGGCACGGAGGGCATCATCGACGTCACGACGACGGGACTGCGCGTCATGACAGCTTCAGGACCCGGGTGGGAGGAACACATACCCGAGCCACGATGGTCGAAACCCGAAGAGCCAGGATTCGAGTATCTCGAGGCTGTTACGGCGCAGGCATTCGAACTTGCGTACTGGGTTCGGGGTAAGATAGAAACCCACCGCGGCGAAGCGACCCACGGTTACAAGGCGTTGCAAATGATCCACGGCGTTTACGAGTCTGCACGTTGTCACGAGAAAGTAAGTCTGCCCCTGAAAACCCGGGTCAACCCGCTGAATTTGATGGTAGAGTCCGGACACCTAGAACCGCAGAGACCCGGGAAATACGAAATCCGCGCCTTCCGGCTGCGTGGCGAGGGAATGAAGTCGGATACCACGGTATAATTATCGTCATCCCGAGCTGGCGAGGGATCTATCTGAGATCTGGACTGATCCGGTTGAAGAGCGGGTGGTGCAGATTCCGAAGAGGTCCTTCGCCCTCGGCTCAGGAAGACAGACAGGAGTGCAATGTCGAAGATCCGCTGGGCACAGATTGGAACGAAGCACGGGCACGCGGGCGGCAAGTTCCTTGCGCTTAACACGAACCCGAACTGCGAAGTCGCGGGCATTTTTGAGCCTGATGCGTCACGCAGGAAGGAAGTCGAAAATCTGGAGCCCTACGCAGGCGCACACTGGTTCGAGAACGCGGACGAAATCTACCAAGATGAATCGATCCAAGCCGTGGCGTCAGAGGGTGCGAACATCGAAAGCCTCGATCAGACAGAAGCGCTGGTCGACGCTAACAAGCACGTATGGTATGACAAACCGGCGGGCTACAACTGGGAGCAGTGGCAGCGTGTAGTGGCTGCGGCAGAGGAAAAGGGCCTCCTGATCCAGCTGGGCTACATGTTTCGATATCACGCAGCGTTTAACCAGATTGACGAATGGGTCAAGAGCGGGTTTCTCGGCGACATCACTTCTCTTCGCGGGCACATGTCGACGAGCCTTCCGACGAATCGTCGCGAAGCACTCAGCATATTCAAGGGCGGCATTTTCTACGACCTCGGTTCGCACATGCTCGACCAGGTGTGTTGGCTACTTGGCCGACCACACACGATCACATCTGTGCTCAGAAACGACAGTGACGCAAAGGATGTGGTCGACAACTCGGTCACGATCTACGAGTTCGACAAAGCGGTTGCCTTCCTAGACATCTCTTCATTCGAACCAAGACCCGCCGCTCGACGCTTCGAAGTCTACGGCACAAAGGGCAGCGCGATCATACAGGAACCGTTCGAACCAGGGGACCGGATTCGCCTTGCACTGGACGAGGCACGGGGCGGATATACGGCAGGTGATCAGATCGTCGAAGTCGAAGGCCGATCCCGGCAGGCCCTCTACGAGTTCGCATTGGAGTCCTTGCTTGCCACGATTGCAGGCGCCAAGAAGCGTGACAGACCAGTAGAACACGAACTCTTGGTTCAGGAGACACTGCTCAGAGCGACTGGCGACATAAAAGCCTAGCGCCGTGCGCTTAGCTCCCATACAAGTCACTCGATTCCCAAGAAAGGTGCCATCTTCGTGCTCAACCTCGCCATCATCGGCGCCGGTTCTCGATTCTCCTTCGGCATCACTGCCGATCTGATACGTGACGACCATTTCACCGGCTCCACGCTTGCCCTTGTCGATCCCGATGAGCGCGCACTCGACACGTCCAAGCGAATCGTCAATCGGATGGTGAAAGAGTCAGGAGCCGATCTGACGGTCATCTCGTCACGATCCCGAGACGACGTCCTGGCGAGCTGCGACTATGTTCTCAACTCCATCGCAGTCGGTGAACCCTTCGCACGTGAAAGAGATGTAGAGATCGGTGAGGAGTTCGGCATCTTTCAACCGACCTCACAGACGGTGGGACCTGCAGGCTACTGTCGTGGTCTGCGTGTCATCCCGCACGTTGTAGAGATCGCGAAGGACGTGGCAGACTTTTGTCCGAACGCCACGATCATCAATTTGGCAAACCCCTTAGCGGCCGTATGCCGTGCCATGATTCGCGAAAGTGGGCTGCCCGTAATCGGACTGTGCGAGCAGTGGGCGGTAACGAGACGGTTCTTCGCGAAAGCTCTCAACGCTGAGGAAGAAGAGCTCGAGCTCAACTCAGTGGGGACAAACCATCTGACGTGGGCGCTCGGTCTGAGACAAGACAGCCGGGAGGTCCTCGATACGTTGATCGAGGACCTTCACAAACCCAAGAACGCCGATTTGTTGAGCGAAGTCCCGGTTTCCACCCGTATCTACAAGGCCTTCGGCATGTGGCCAACGGGCACGGAAGAACACATTGCTGAATTCTTCAACTATTTCCTGACACCCGACACAGGTGGCGGCGCCGACTTGGGCATGCAGATCCGCCACACGACAGAGGAACAGTGGGAGGCCCGTTGGTCCGAGCGGGAGGCGTGGGCTGAAGGTAGCGAGTCGATCGATCACCTACTAGGACCGTCGGGCGAGAACGCAGTCAAGATCATCGCGGCACTCGAGGGCTACCGGGATCCGATCGCCGAAATGGTCAACATCCCGAACGAGGGTCGGATACCCAACCTGCCAGACGAAGCCATCGTAGAGCTTCCTACGTACATCGGGAAAGATGGTGTGGAAAACGCAGATATCGGTGCACTGCCGCTTGCGATCAGGGAAATTCTGAGCAAACGCATCACTCAGCAGGAACTCCAGATAGATGCGGCTCTGTCCGGAGATCGTGACCTCGCACTGCGGGGGCTCCTTTTCGATGATCAGATCACCTCTCTGGACGCCGCCGAGGCCATCCTCGAAAGATCCCTCAAAGCCAACGACAAATATTTGCCTAGATTCCGATGAGGCCAACCACCGATTGATATGGGCAACAACCTCGCTTTCCTTATAATCAGTAGCTGCTCGCCTTCGTATTCTGCTCCGCCACCCGCACGATCGTGGGATCTATGAAACCCAACATCATCTTCATCCTCTGCGATGATTTGGGATACAGCGATCTTGGATGCTACGGCGGTACGGCGATTCCGACACCCAATCTGAACGCACTTGCCGCAAAGTCGATGCGGTTCACCCAGTGTTACACCGGGTCGTCCATCTGCGCTCCCTCCAGGTGTGTCCTTAACACCGGTCTGCATAGCGGGCACTGCCGGGTGCGCGACAACTTCGGGATCGTCGGGGGTGTCGGTGACCAGAAACGTGTCCCGCTTGAACCGAACGACTTCACCGTCGCCGAACTCCTCAAGTCCGCCGGATACACCACGGGGATGACCGGGAAATGGGGTCTTGGAGAACCAAACACGTCAGGCATTCCCAATCGCAAGGGCTTCGATGAGTGGTTCGGATACCTGAACCAACGTCGCGCTCACACATACTACCCGGACTACGTCTGGAAGAACGAAGAAAGAGTCGTTCTCGAAGCGAACGAGAACGAGGGCCAAGGCATCTACATCCACGATCAATTTGTCGACTTCGCTCTAGACTTCATCAAAAGACACCAGTCAGGACCATTCTACCTGCACATTCCGTGGACGCTTCCACACAGACGCTACGAGATTCCATCAGTCGGCGAGTTCGCTGACAGAGACTGGACGGAAGACGAGAAGGTTTACGCGGCGATGGTCGCGAAGATCGACACACAGGTCGGTCAGATCGTCAATCTGCTCCGTCAACTTGGGATCGAGAAGCAGACACTCCTGTTCTTTGGTTCGGACCATGGCTCAGCTCGCCGTTGGGAAGGTGTGTTCGACTCGTGCGGACCTCTTCGCGGCAGCAAGGGAGACATGTATGAGGGAGGCCTGCGGACACCGATGATCGTCCACTGGGCAGGCACGATATCCGAGAACGTCATCAGCGATCAGGTCTGGTACTATGCTGACTTCATGCCCCTGGTCGCAGAGATACTCGGTGTGAAACTGCCGATCAAGCCGGACGGCGTCAGCATCCTGCCGACCCTGCTCGGGGAAGATCAGGACCTGGACGGCCGTTTCCTCTACTGGGAGCGGCACGCCGGGGGCGGCTTCAAGCAGGCGGTCCGGTGGCGTCACTGGAAGGCCGTGCGTCCCCCGACGGAGCGACTGCTCGACGAACCAATCGAACTCTACGATCTGGCCACCGACCTAGGCGAGACCACAGATGTGGCGGCCCAGCACACGGAAGTGGTCGCCGAAATCACCATCTATCTCGAAGAGGCCAGAACAACCTCAGAAAACTGGCCGATCGGCATCAGGGGAACACGCGGGTAGAGACGGCTGTGCAAGCGCACAATTAGACTCGGACGAACGGAACTCAAAATCCCCGTCATCGGGCTGGGCCTCTGTTTATCAGTGAACCAAAGTCAGACCTTCCCGACAACCTCGATAAAGACCTCGCTTCGAATATTATCGCTGCCACGATCAAGGCAGGCTCGACGTGTTCCCTGCTTCTCTAGATCTCGGCCTCTTTCGGATCTTGGAGAAAAAAGACCGCAACCCCCAGCGAGATGACCATGACCCCCGGGACAATCAACCACGGAAGCCCAGGGCCCCACGCGAAGATCACGCCGCCCGCATACGATGCGAGGATAAGCGGAATCGTCACAAGGAAACCCATACCCGGTCCACCCGTACCACCAGATGCGGGGGCGAGTCTGGCTGCTCCTCTCCCAATCGCGGACATCACGCGTCCCCGGATGTCCCGTGGTACGAGATCCGCGAGAAGGGCGCCCGATGCGGGGCTGAAGAACGATCCCGTCATAGAGATCGCGCAGCGTATCATCACGACAGCGAGGAATCCCTTTGCGAACCCGAATGCGGTTATCAGGACGGCTCCCATTACCAAAGCGGCCACGATGAACCGCGTGCGGCCGAATCGGTCTA
>DPVD01000152.1:0-9361 GCA_003526745.1 Candidatus Latescibacterota bacterium | reverse complement strand
TCCTCTCCATCGCGAATCACACCCTCGACAAGAGCTACGTTGATCTGGCCGATGTTCTCTCGCTCTTCGCCCGACGAGCCCCCCGACGAGCTCGATGACCCGATGATGCTGTAGACCATTTCGACTTCGGACATCTCGTCTGCAACACCCTCTAAATCTCGGATCATTGCCTCCGTCACAGCCAGCGGCGTCCCAACCGGCATCTCGACGCTGATGATGAACTCGCCCTGACTCATCTCAGGAATCAGCTCACTCCCAAGAAACCGGGCCAGACCGCCCGCTCCGATTAGGATCACAATTGCGATACATAGCACGTAGAGTCGGTGTCTCAACGCCCATCGGATAATCGGTGGATAGATTAGATATACGGCATCCATCCCTTTGTTGAATGCCCAGACAACGGGCGAGATCAGACTTAGAAAGCTGCGCCCGACACCGGAGAATAGACTGCCGACCGCAGCAGCAAGACGCGAGATCCCCTGCCCCGAGGCCTGTCCACCTGCCCGTCTCCGGTTTTCGATCTCCGCGACCTCTGACATCCAACCCATCTCAAGAGATGCAAGCATCGGGATCAGAGTCAGGGCAACGAGCAGGGATGCGACGAGCGAGAACGTGACTGTCAACGCCTGGTCGCGGAAAAGCTGTCCGGCGATACCCTCCACGAAAACAATCGGAATGAACACGCAGATTGTGGTCATAGTCGCTGCCACAACCGCTTTCGCGACCTCGCTCGCTCCGGTGTTTGTCGCTTCAAGCGCCCCTTTGCCCTCATCCCTGTATCTTTGGACGCTTTCCAGCACGACGATCGAGTTGTCCACGAGCATTCCGATTCCGAGTGCGAGACCACCGAGCGACATGATGTTCAGGCTCACGTCAGACACGAACATCAGGAAAAATGTGGCGACAACGGAGATCGGGATAGACAAACCAATGATGGCGGTGCCCTGGGGGCTGCGCAGAAAGAGATACAGGATAACGATCGCGAGGAAACCGCCCATGATCGCCGTGTTGAGGACCTCGGCAACGGACTCGCGGATGAACACGGATTGGTCGAAGACGATTTCCATACTCGACTGGCCGAGCAACACGTCTGCCGCCTTCTGAAACTCTGCGAGCGCCTCGTGAACACGCTGCGCGACGGTGACCGTATTTGCGTCGCCTTCTTTGTAGATTGCTAGCTCGACGCTTTCCTTGCCGTTGATCCGGGTAATGACTGCTCGCTCGCGATGGCCGCGGAAGACCGTTCCCACATCGGCCAACGTGATAATAGCACCGTCCCGATCCCCGACGACGATATCCTTGATCTCGTCGACCGTCTGGAACTCATTCAGGGTTCGGACCAGATACTCGGCTTCACCATCCTGAAGCTCACCACCAGTCAGGTTGACATTCTCCTGCTCGAGCCTAGAGACCACCTGATTCAGAGGGATCCGGAGCGCAGCGAGCTTTGGTCCGTCGACCTCGATCTGAATCTCTTCTTCAAGCCCACCGTTCACCCGAACTGCGGCCACACCTTCCAATGCTTCCAGTTCGGGTCGAATCTGCTCCTCAGCGAGTAAGCGGAGAGCGATCAAGCTTTCCTGCCCGTACAGCCCAACCCGAATGATCGGGTCCAGAGACGGGTCAAACCTCAGCAGAACGGGCTTTTCCGAGCCCTGAGGAAGCCGGAGACGGTCGAGCTTCTCCCGAATGTCGAGAGAAGCAAAGTCCATATCTGTTCCCCAGCCGAATTCGACCACGACATCAGAGACGTCGGGCCTGGAAGTCGACGTCACCTGAATCACGTTGGTCACCACACCGACAGAACCTTCGACGGGTTCTGTGACCAGACGCTCCATCTCGGACGGGGCCGTACCCTCGTAGTTCGTGCGAACCGTAACGGTCGGATATGTGATGTTGGGCAACAGATTGATCGCGAGTCTTTCGAAAGCGACCAAGCCAAATATCAGTGCCGCGACAACGAACATCGTCACAGTGACTCTTCGACGAGTCGAAAAGGAAACCAGCTTCATTCCTCGCTACCGACCTCTCTGGCCAAACGTAACAATACCTTTCTCGCGCATCTCTCGTATAAAGGCCCTGAACTTGTCGACGTCGGTCGCGAGATCCGGCTCGGTTTTGACGCGTTCATCGTAGACCTTCTTCATCTCGGGGAAGCGTTCGAACATTCTGGCCTGCATCGCCTTGATATCTCCACCACCTCTGCCCTGTCCGCCACCGCCCGAACCTGCTTCGGAAACCGACGCGACACGTCCACCCTCTGAACCAGGATGCCCCTCAGCGCCACTTTTTTGGGGGGCATTTCCGCCTTGTCCACGACCGCCACCTTTGCCCTTGGACGCTGAGGCCGCTGCCGTTTCACCAACGATCCTGACGTCAGAGCCCGGCCTTAGCCCATCCTGACCCACCGTGATGACCTGATCGCCCTCGTTCAACCCGGACAGGACTTCCAGACGATCGCTGTCCGTAAACCCAATATCGATCCGTGTCCTAGTCGCCTTGCCCCCTGATTCCCCTCTCTCAAATACGAACACCTGGTTGCCCTCACCTTCGAGCACCAGAGCCTTCTTCGGGATCACCAAGGCGTCATTCCGAGTCTCAGTGATGATGTAGACAGAGGCGAACATCCCCGGACGCAGGAATTGCTGGTTGCCCGGGATTTCCACGGTCACCTTGATAGTTCCGCTCTCCGGATCAACTACTGGGCTAATCATCTTGACTCGGCCGCTGAACTTCTGCTCATCACCGGTTTCAACTGAGATTCTGGCTTCCTGACCGACCGCTATCTTTCCGATTTCCTTCTCCGGGACGCGGATTCGCGCGAGAAGAGGGTCGAAGTCGGCCACCGAGAAGACTACCTGGTTGCTCGCGACGACGTTGCCGATCTCGACGCTCCGGAGTGTGACGATCCCTCCGATGGGTGATGTGATTCGCGTGTAGCTAAGGTTAAGCTGTGCCTGTTCGAGTTGTGCGCCTGATCGGTCGAGACCGGTTTTTGCTGTTTCGAACTGCTCTTCGCTTACTAGGTTCGACTTAAAGATCTTCTCGACGCGCGCAAAATTCCGCTTCGCCTCGAGATGTGCCACCTCCATCTGCCTTACCTGCAACCGGGCATCGTCGGAGTCGAGTTCTGCGATCACATCACCGACCTTGACCGGATCGCCCTCCTCCTTCAGGATCCGGACGACCTGCCCCGGTCGACGGGCGCGCACGTCAACCCAGCGTTCAGCCTCAAGCGTCGTGTTCTTCAACACGCTCTTAGAGATTTCGGACTTCGCGGCAGTCTCGACCTTGACCGGAATCGCTGCAGCCGCCTGGCGACCACCGCGCCTACCTCCCGGTTCCCCACCTCGTCCTCCTTGCCGCTGTGCTTCCTCTCCGCCACAACTGACGAGCAGCACGCCCAGAATCACCATACCTAGTCGTTTCAAGGTCCCTCCCTTTAGGTGCGATCCGCTCATCTTATCTATGTCGGTCTTGCCTTCGTCGATCCCACGACGTGCAGATGGCCTTGAATGTAGACAACTGCTTCGCATCCAGAATCTCCCGAATCTGGCCACGCACCTTCTGCTTGATCGCACCGAACCGAGGTTTCGTCTCACGACTCAGAGTCACCATATCCTGTCGCGCATCCTCCACAATCTCATCCAGCCGGAGTCGCTGGCCTATAGAAAGATCCAGTTTCTTCGAAAACCCGGCATAGAGCTGCCCTCTGCGGCCTTCCCGGCTACCCCGGGCGACACCTTCATAAACGGTAGCGGATATTGCACCTGCTCCAAAACAAACACAGGCAAAGAGAATCAACTTCCAACGTTTCATGACTCGAACCTCAGTGGCTATTCGAAATCACCATACCAACAACCTGATCCCGCGACAGGTCTTTCTCGACCATTCGGGTCACCTCGTAGACGTCGCTGTCCAGCGCAGCTTCAAGGTAGCCCTCAAATTGCAGCCCCTCTTCCGAAAGCCTAGAAGAGAGTCCCAGCAAAGCCCCGACCCAGAGAAGGACCAGAGCGGCGACAGAAAGAGTAGGGCGTATCCAAGGCGACAGTTTGGGAACCAGAAGCTCCTCCTCACTATTCTCCGGGACAGCCATGCGCCTGATAGGGTCGAACATGGCCGATATCTGCTTGAACGAATCGCGCTCCTCCTGACACATCGGACAGTCAGGCACGTGGCGCTCTAGAGCCTCAGACCTTGTTCGAGCGAGCTCCCCATCCAGCCAAGCGGAAATCCGCGGAGTATGTGGACAACGTCCCACAAGCTATCCATGCCTCTTGCTGTAGACCAATTACCAACTCTAACAAGGTGTTTGACGGTGAGTTGCTTGCCAATGTTCCCGAAGCGTGCAGTATCCGATCCTCTGGACCGGATACGGAAAGAGCGATAGGAATAGACCGTCCTCGACACCTCGCCGCTGAACCTTCTCACGCCGGAACAGGGCCTATTTGCCCTGCTCATCCGTAGCGATCACAAATCGCTTCACGCCTGAGCCTTTGATAAGATCGAGAATACCCATCACATCCCCATACGGCAATCCCCGGTCGGCTCGCAGGATCAGGCCCCCACTGGCGTCCACGTCTCCTGCTGAGTTTGAGAGCAGCGGCTTGAGATCCTCGGAGGCGATCGCCTCACCATTGTAGACCATCCGGCCATCCTTGCTGACGTTTAGGATAAACCGCTTTTCCTGCTGAACTCGGTCCGCATTCTGCATTGAAGGCAGCTCCACCTTTAATGCCGACTGCTCGATAAACGTGGTCGTCACCAGGAAGAAGGTCAGCAGGAGAAACAAAACGTCGATCAGGGACGTGATATTGATTGTCGGGTGACGCTTCTGCGTATCCCTGAACCTCACTCCGCCACCTCCGAATCACGAGAGTATCTATCTGCGCGAAAACCGCGAAGTTTTCTGAGCAGAAGAGACGAGTGCTTCTCGATCTCTAGGATGAGCGATTCTGCCTTGGATGTGAAGAAGTTGTAGAGCACAAGCGAGGGTATTGCGACAAACAGACCAGCCGCCGTCGTCAGGATCGCTTCAGCGATTCCACCGGCGAGCAGATTTCCCTGTCCGACACCTACTTCAGAGATCTCTTGGAAGACCTTGATCATGCCGATCACAGTTCCAAGCAGACCGAGGAGAGGCGACACGCTGGCAACGGTGTCCAGTACCACGAGACCTTTCTCCAGGTCTCCAATCTCCTGACGACCCTGGTCCACGATGTTCTCCCGGATCTCCTCCGGTGCCAGATCCCGGCTGCCAAGACCGGCCATGATCACATTAGCGAAGGGACCTTCGAACCGCTCGCATACAGAGACAGCTAGGCCAATGTCCCCCTGGCCCTTGATATTCTCAATTACGCTCACGATCTCCGGTCGAATGATCTTGCTGCGACGGAGGCTGAACGACCGCTCGAGCGCGATCGACAGCGCCATCACCGAGCACAGGACGATCGGATACATCATCAATCCTCCCTGATCGAACAGCGCCGAGTATAGGTCCCAGTTCATTAACTGCTCCTAGATTAACTGCCATTTCTAAGCAGGAGGTACGCGAAGATCCCGGTGATCTCCAAAAACGGTTCAGGAAAATCCTCTGGCAACGGCTTGAACGGAGCGGACAACTCGACCGCCTGGGTGCTCGTCTTTAGCAGGAGTTCGCTCCCATAGCTATCCAAAACTTCAAGCCCCTCCATTCCGCCATCCGGATAAATCCTAAATCGGACCTTGGACTCGCCGTCGATGAGACCAAGCCTCGTAAATGCTGCCGGCGGGAAGATGTGAGACTGTATCCGCTTCTTCAGGTAGTTCAAATAAGGCGCGAAGTTCCAGTTGTAGGTACTGAGCTGCAAACCACCCTGCTCGAGTGCCTGCGACTCCGTGTTCCGTGCTGCGACGGACTGCTTCGCGTGCGACGGAGCGCCGAAGACGGACCGCTCACGCTGAGCACGCGTCATTAGACCCCGCCTCTTCAGGAGAGCCATCGATTCGAGACCCTTATATATCTGCTCGGCTTCCGAAGTCTCTGCAGACTCGATCTCCAAAACTTTTTCCTGTCTCCGAGATAGATCCTGCGATTCAGCCGACTGTCTTGTCTCGAAGTCGCCCTGGATATCGACGAAGGCTTCGTTGTAGGCCAGTTCGCTGCGAGGAAGATCTGCATTAGACTGATCGGCCGATCGTACGTTGCGATCCGACACTAGACGGGTATCCGGCGGCTGTTCCGCAGGTATGGCGTTAGATTCGACGAACTCGAAGGCAAGCGGGTCGGGCTGGACACGTGCCGAACTCGAATCAAGGAAGATCTCACGAGCAGGGGTCAGAAAAAGCAGTAGGAGCAGGTGGAGCAGGACAGCGACCGTGCAGGAGGCGGTATGCCGATTCGCGATAGGGTGGTTGTGCGGTCTTTGGGTCAGCATACAATTGGGCCTGAGTGGCACAGAAATATAGTGCTGCACATCGCTTGGACAAACCAAAACCCCGCGCAGGTCCTGACCAACCAATAAAAGAGAAGGCGCGGCGATGAATCTCCGCGCCAAAGCTCTGTCCATTCAATTAAATTCCGCGTATCTGAGGTTACTTTCAATAGACCATCTTCCTCATTGCCTTGGTGTCACCTGGTATAAGGCCGCAGATGTAGAGACCTACTACTTGCTGCACGGAACCCTCACTAATCGGCTATGACGACACCTTAGGCGTGCTTAATGGCCTTGCGGCGGCGGTCCACCATCCCCTCCAGGAAGGAGATTGTGCCCACATAAAGAAACCCGACGCAGAACAGAAGAAGGAAGGGGAGTGGAAAATAGACGTTCATTGAAACGGAATAAACAATAACTGCCATAAAATATAGTCCTGCAGCCACTTCTGCGAATGACATAATGCTATTTGTAGAAGTGTATCTCTTGCCAAGCCATTGATCAGCGCGGGACACGACGCCGAATTTCGGCGTACGGTTGAACGGGGATTTGTGGCCGATTAAAGCTTCGAAGACGGCGCATCCGTTATTGAAAGAGATTCCCATACCCATCGCGAGGCACAAAGGAATGTATCTGAGTCTAGACTTCCAGTCTGCATAGATTTCACGTTGCGAATAGATATAAAACCTTGAAAGGACTGCTGTTGCGGACACGAACAAAGGCAGATCAACAAGGACAACGCGAAGCCACCCCAGATCCTTCCGAGCCAGCGCAGCAGGAAAGATCAATACCGCCAGTAATGCCAGCATGAGGTAAGACATGTTCGCACACAGATGAAGGATGGCCTCTGCTTTGACGCCTCGACGCAGGTCTGAGGCCAGAAGCCTTGGGAGCAGCTTCCTTGCCGTTTGGACAGAGCCTTTCACCCACCTAAACTGCTGAGCTTTCCACCCAGTCACGGTAACCGGGACCTCCGCGGGAACACTGTGGTCGTTCAGGTATACAAATCTCCAGCCATTCATTTGCGCCCGGTAGCTCAGGTCGAGATCCTCGGTGAGTGTGTCGTGCTCCCAGCCACCAGCCTCTTCGATGCACTCACGGCGCCAGATACCTGCCGTACCGTTAAAATTAAAGAAGAGCCCGGACCGACTCCGTGCACCGTGTTCAATCACGAAGTGCCCATCCAGAAACACGGACTGAACCTTCGTGATCAGGGAATAGTCCCGATTCAGGTGTGCCCATCGCATCTGAACCATCCCTACGCCGGGGTTGTCCACAAGATGAGGAACAGTCCTGCGAAGGAAGTCCGAATTGGGCACAAAATCAGCGTCGAAAACCGCTACAAGATCGCCTTTAGCGACCTTCATCCCTTCTTCAAGAGCCCCTGCCTTGAACCCACACCTGTCGGTCCGATGAAGCAGTGCCGCATCGATTCCCAAACCCCTTGCTTCTGCTACACATCTCTGGGCAACGGCCGTCGTTTCGTCGGTCGAGTCATCTAGCACCTGGATCTCAAGAAGATGCGGAGGATAGTCGAGAGCACAGACCGCCTCGATCAGGCGCTCCAAGACATACAGCTCATTGTATACTGGTAGTTGAACCGTAACGGGCGGCAGATCTATATCAGCGACGACTGGCTCAACGGGGACGTTCCCTCGATTCTTTAGGTAGAGATGCACCATCGCGAACCGATGAAAGCTGAAGACCAGCAGCGAGCCAAGGGCAACGCAGTAGATCGACAACAGAATGATCTGCCAGAGATTCATTAGAGCATTTCCACATCTGCATCCGAAAGATAGCCCGGACTTCCTCAGCTAAGGCGTTCCGAATAAACTGGGCTTTCCTGAATGTGTAAGGAAGACCCGGAAAGCAAAAGGACTCCAGCAGGTCGCCGAAGCCCTATTGAGCCGGAATAAAAGTAGGTAATTGAGTAGTGGTTGGTAACTGCTCTTGTTGGAAGTATGCGGGTAGCGAGCTAAATTCCTCTGCCAAACGGCTACACCAAAAGTGAGGCCTATTTTCCGTGCAGCTTGAGGAGGGTGGTAAGCGGCGATTTCCGGGCTGCTAGGCCCCCCAAAAAAGCCATCGGCTTCTCTCTAACTGAAGGAATTGGCGGCCAGGTTCAACTACAGGCACCGCGACCGGTTTGAGCTGCTGACTGAATTGCTCACAAGGAACCAAGCACCTGAAATCAAGCATCAACTAATTACCCATTACCCAAAAGTAAACCTAAAGCTGATAAACGTATGCAACAACGTTGACTAGCCGTCGATCCGACAGCCGACCCTTCGAAAAACTCGGCATTTTAAGGCCATTCAGCCCCTTAGCCGACAATCCACGGACCTTCTTGGCAATCTGATACCGGCTATAGCCGTTCCTGACTAGTGAGGGAGCCGGACCCGTCCCGTCAGTCTTGTGGCAGATCCCACAGGACGACTTGAATGCCGCCCCACCGAATCCCACATCTCCTAAGCGCAACATCCGATCGCTCGGCATCTTGTCATCCCTAATCGGCTCAATAGGTTCCGACTTCTGTTCAGGCGAGACCTCGTCAGACCGCAAGTAAGCCCGCAACTGCCGAACACGGTGGGCAGGAGCCTCTTCCCCATCGTATCCTGTCGTCTGGCGTTTCGTCAGCCAACGCGTCATACAGCTAGCGATCGCCTCGTCTAGACTGCTCAGTAGCTGGCCGTCCCATCGATTCCAGGTCGACCGCCACCCGACATTATACAAAGGGTAACCGGGTCGGACGTGGCCGTCTGGGGTCTTCTTCTCGTTAAAATTGGCGTGACAGTGCCAGCACGTCAGACCGGTCTCCGAAATCTCGGTAGACCTAAAGAGCATCTTCCCGGCGACCAGATCAGAATCCTGCGCGGGCACACTGATCGCAAGACCCAGAACGAGGAGCACCCAGCCACCGGCAACCGCGTGTCTCAGCCTTTTCTTCT
>DPVD01000214.1:2206-8663 GCA_003526745.1 Candidatus Latescibacterota bacterium | reverse complement strand
ATTACATTGCCATCGGGGTCGAGCACCTTGAACGATCGCGGGGGGCGCAAATCCGGGTCGATTGGCTTCCGGACCTTGATATCGTCCCTAGAGAACTCGGCGCCATAATCGCTCAGTCGCATCCAGATCGCATCCAGATCGTCGACGATCAGCCCAAAGTGGATGAACTCTGCTCCCTCCTCAAACTGCTCTCGCCCGTCAAGAAGCTCCTGAGGCTGCTGGATCAGCGTAATATTGAGCGTCCCATCGGTCAGATCGACAGTCTTGTCCTGTCCACGATACCCGACAAACGAGAAACCGATCACATCCTGATAGAACTGATGGGACTTCTCCTTGTCCGCACACCGAAACGCCAGATGTCTGATCAACGCCATTGTTTACCCTCCCTAATCCTGAGTGCTAGCGAAAGACTTTCCCGAGTCCCCGACCGCCTTCTTGGCTGACTGCTCTCAACCCTATCCCACCACCTCCACCATCTGATGCCCCTCGACCTTCGGAACCTTGAAGCTCATCCGCCCATCTTGGTGCTCAAATTCGAGATCCTCACCGTCGGGCAAACACCGAACCGCACTCGGCTTAACGTTCGCCCCATCTCTCCTCCATAATGATCCTATCGACCGTCAAATATTATGTCCCTGCGCGGGCTTCGCAATGTGTGTAGAACTGGGCTCTTTGGTTTGGTTGCCTTTTGGGTGACCGTCCGCGTCTGCACCAAACAACTCTGAGGAAGCCGGGAGCTCTTGGGCATCTTGCTAGACATCTCCGTGCCCCCTTACATTGACAGCTTGGAATCCCGCCGATATCATTGCGTGACACAATCAGAACCATACCCACGAAGGAGCTGAATCGTGAAACGTCCGAACATCCTGTTCCTCATGAGCGATGAGCACCGGCCCGATGTGACCGGCTATGGGGGAAATAAAATCGTCCGCACACCGATTTTGGACGAACTGGCCGAGACCGGCGTCGTCTTCAGAAACGCCTACACTCCTTCACCCATCTGCGTTCCCGGGCGACAGTGTCTGATGTCGGGTCAGCTCCCAAAGACCTGCAACTGCGAGGGATGGATCGACCTTCAGCCCAATTACCTCACCTTTGCGAAGCATTTTTCTCGATACGCTTACTCGACAGTGTGCTGCGGCAAGCTGCACCACGAAACGTGGGACCAGATGCAAGGCTGGACATCCAGACCTGCCGGGGATGTCAGTGTTAATAGAGGTCTCGTGGATGGACGGATCGAGGAGGAGTTCGAACGGTATCAGCGACCCTTCAAAGACTTCAAGTGGTCCGACACCAAAGAAGTCCTCCGTGCAGGCGTGGGACGGTCGCAGATCATCGAACAAGACGAAGACTGGACTGACGCGGCGATGACGGCAACCGAAAGACACTTCAACAACGCGCAGTATGACAGAGAACAGGGCCAACAACCGATTCTGCTCAAAGTCAGCCTCATCGCACCACACTATCCCTACCAGATCGACGAGGAACGATTCGGTTACTACCTAAACAGGGTTGAACCGTTCCTACATCAGCAGGTATCAGATCATCCCTTTCTCAGCCAGAGACAGGTCCGCCCAGGGGTGGACGCATCCGAGCGAGAGCTGCGCCGAGCAACGGCCGCTTACTACGGAATGGTCGATCACATCGACACGCTATACGGGCACGTGCTTGAGCAGATCGAGTATGTCGGCCAGGATCTGGACGACTGGATCATTGTTTACACGTCGGATCACGGGGAGATGCTTGGCGAGCACGGTATCTGGGAAAAGCAGAAATTCTACGAGGCAAGCGGACGCGTGCCTTTGATCATTCGGTGGCCAAAGGGCTTCGACGGAGGGAGAGTCGTCGAGGAAAACGTGAATCTGTGCGATCTCTTCGCGACACTCAGTGATTTGGCCGGACTACCGATCCCGGACGGTCTCGACAGCCGAAGCCTGGTTCCCCTGTTGAATGGTGACAACTCGAACTGGAACAACGAAACTGTTTCTCAGTTCGGCCAGCACAACGTGATGATCAAACAAGACAGCCTGAAGTATCAGTACTACGGCCCAGATATGCCCGAGGTCCTGTTCGATCTTCAAAAGGATCCGACCGAAAACACCGACTACATCGAGGAGCCAGCGTATTCCGAAGCCGTGACAAGCTTTAGGGCACGTCTCGCCGAACTCGGCCACGGACCGAACGCCGTCTCAGACTATATAAATGCCGGGTATTAGAGTCCGTGACTTCGAGTAGGCAAACACAGGCCGTGTCGAGAAGCACACGAACGGGATCAGGAAACGAAGAATGAAACGAATTGTAGTTGGAACAGACATGGAAGGCTGTGCCGGAACTACCTCTCTTCTAGACCAGGCCAGATCGGACGGACGCTACTACCAAGAGGCTCGGCGAATCGCCACTGCCGAGTTCAACGCGGCAGTAGATGGACTCCTCGATGCGGGTGTCGAAGATATCCTGATGTTAGATGGTCACGGCCCCGGAGCCGTCTCATTCGTGGATCTACACCCAGCCGCCAAGCTTCTCCACGGACGCCCTGCCGCCCCCAGGTCCATCCGCGACCCGATCCTGCGGAACTATGACGGCTGTGTGATGATCGGCCAACACGCCATGGCGGGAGTCCGTACCAGCAACCAGAACCATACGCAGAACAGCCGAACCATCGACTACTACAAGCTGAACGGTCGGCTAATCGGAGAGATTGCTCAGTTTGCCTTGTACCACGGCGCTCTTGGTCTCCAGATGTTCTTCCTGAGCGGCGAAGACATGGCGTGCAGAGAAGCCGAGCAACTGATCGACGGCGTGTCGACCGTATCTGTAAAGACAGGACTCGGACGCAGCCAGGCCATCTCCGTTTCAGCGCAAGAGGCCCATCGACGGATTCGTGAGGGAATAGCGAAAGCGGTCGAGAAGCAGCGAAAGGACCCTATCCCGCCGTTCGCGATCGATGGACCATACGAGCTCGAGAAACGGTTCCACTTCACCGATGAAGCTGATGCCGCATCAAGCCAGCCGGGGGCAGAACGGGTCGACGACCAAACAGTTCGGTTCAGAGGCGAGGACATTCAAGAGATCATTTATAGGTAGCCCTGCAAGCCAATCCAGAGATCTCCGCCGTCCATTAGATGTAATGACCGCCCGGAATCTCACAAGGAGCTTACTGCTGCTTACCTGACGGCCGCTAGCAACCTTGGCCTGATCTTGGGGACGACAGAAAACTGGCCGCCTGAAAATGGCTCTACTGGTTTAAGCGCCACGGCGCCACATCAACTATTACCTTTCCATCCTAAATCCACTTCAAGTCTTTTAGAGGCTAACCTATAAATTAATAAATAGTTGACTAACTATACATATATGCATATATGGATATATGGTTACTATTTCACACCCCGTTTGGGACGATCTTTCGTCCGCTTCCCGATCAGCAGACAAGTTCTATGCGTTCGCAATTTGCAGCTTGGATGGATTCACCAAATTCAGGCGCGAATACGGGTTCCAGCTTGGCGATCAGGTGCTAGACCACGTTACGAGCGTTGCCGTGGACATCCTGAGCCTCAATCCCGTGACGCGAACAGACGAGGATCATCTGTTTGGTCTCGCCCAGGTTGCCTCGCGCGACGACCTGGTCCAAATGACAGAGCGTTTCCGCCACCGGATCAGTGGAAGCCGACTCCGATTCACCGTTGATGGCACCCAGATCTCTCATTCTCTAACCGTGTCATTGGGAATCGTGCCCGCTCAGTTCCCGATCGAACGAGATCAAACGGTTCAGGATCTAACATCCGCTTGGCTCAAGGCTTGCGAATCTCAGGACACTGTCGTCATTCTCGACCGCACAGAGGAGTGCTCTCAAGGTGGCCATAATCCCTTGGTGGAAAACCTACAGGGCATCTTACTTGCCCCTGAGACACCTCTTTCCCTGCTGCATATCGACGTCGACCAACTCGATGAGGTCAATGACAGGCACGGACGTGCCGCCGGGGATCAGATCCTGACTGAGGTATCTGATTCACTCGAAGCTGCGTTCGGCTTGGATGGATCCGCTGGCAGGCTTTGGTCGGATGAATTTCTGGCCATACTGCCCGGTGTTCGAGCAGAAGATGCTGCATTCAGAGCTGAAGGGTTCCGGCGAGAGATCGCACAGGAAACCGCGGATCTAGAACCGATTAGTCTGAGTATCGGCGTTGCGACATACCCGAATCACGCATCGGGAGTGTTGGAGTTGTTTCGGAAGGCCAGAGAGGCAAGACATCAGAGCCTAGAGCAAGGGGGAGGGCGTGTCTGTGTCGCAGAGGCTGATCAGATGGTTACCAAGACCAGCCACTTCAGCAGAACTCAGCTGAAACGCCTCGCTGAAATCGCTAAGGCTCAAGGCCGATCCGAAGCAGCACTTTTGAGAGAAGGCCTCGATGGCGTTCTTCGCGTCTATCAGGATGGCGCACCGGACGCCTCAGTCGTCAGGCATCCATTGAAATAGGCGATAGTGATCTCCATCCATACCGAACGACTGATAGGCACTTTGAGCGAGCTCGTTGTCCCGATGTACGTAGAGTCTTATGCCCTTCAGATCTTCGTCAGTTTCGACAGCGTGGCGAAGATACATATACAGCTGCTTGAAAACGCCCCTGCGACGAACTTCCTGCTTCACGTAGAGTGAGTGAATCCAGATCACATCACCGTTCCGCCAATCGCTCCACTCACGCACCGTCAACAAACAGCCGACAGGCTCTTCTTGGTACTCTGCGATCAAATACTCGCCTTTAACAGGGTCGACCAGCGCGGATCGAACCCCCGCTACAAGGACATCTGAATCCAAGGCCGTGTCTTCAGTCTCGCTGGCCAGGGCTTTCTGAAACAACACGATGAGTTCGAGATCCTCAAGAACCGCCACTCTCACGTTAATCATAAATTCTCTCTGATCGGGCTTGGGCTGGACGACCTCATCGACCACCGCAGAGGAGACGACTCAAGTCATCCGGAGTAGCATGTCTTTCGTGACTTCGTGCTTCGGTCGTTCGCCCTCACAGATTCTCCGAATGTCCTCCACCAGGCTTCTACTCTGCCTTACTCGTCGATCGTGAGTCAGCCCTCCACCGTGAGGTGTCAAGATCACGTTATCCAGACCGCGCAGCGGGTGGTCAGTCGGCAGCGGCTCTTTCCAGAAGACATTGAGCGCAGCTCGCAAACGTCCGGTTATCAGCTCCGCCACTAGCGCTTCCTCATCGATGATACCTGCACGAGCGGTGTTTACGATTAACGTTTGGTCCGCCATTGCAGCGAGTTGGTCTGCACCGAGCAGGCCTCTGGTATCGTCGGTCATGCCGGCGTGGATACTAACCACTTCCGATGACGAAACAAGTTCGTCGAGGCCGACCGATCGTACACCCGTGTTTTCGAAATCAGCGTAGGGATCGAAAGCGACCACATTACACCTGAAAGGCGAAAGCAGCTCCACCACACGCCTCCCAACCCCGCCAAACCCAACAACCCCAACACGTCGTCCTCCAAGATCACGGGGCGCTCTTGCCCTTCCCCAGCCTTCACTCTTCATCGAAGAAATCATATGAGGAATGTCTCGAAGGCCACAGAGCATCATCGCCACCGTAAACTCGGCAACGGACTCCGCCATCGCCCACCCGGCGTTAAACAGCGCTATACCCTTCTCGATCACGTATTCGGGTGCCGCCATCCGAACAGCACCACCCACCACTCCGACCCCACGCAGATCCTGCGCCGCATCAATGATCTGCGACGTCAATCCCCCGCCGGTGCGCCCAATCATGACGACACTGGCATCGCAGATGGCCGCGATCTTCTCTTCATCCGTAGGTCGCTTCACACCTGGATGCTGGTAGACTTTTGCAAAGTCGCAGACCTCCGCCCTATATTCAGGCAGAAACTCCGCATCATCCTCAACCAGCGTGATATAGACCTTCATGTCTGCTTGATTCCGTCGCCCGGACACCATGCCCTACCCTCGCTGCCGCTCCGAAGTGTTAGCGAAGATGGGACACCCGGGTTCTAGTAGTAATCCGTGATCGAGTCCAACTCGAACCGCACCGTATAAGGATCAATTCTCTCTCCACCCTTGTATCCCCGACTCGCAGCCTGCGCCGACTCGATCCGCTTGTACCGAATCTCGAACAAGAGCGGTTCCTCGAAGGTGAAGGGTTTTGCTTCACCAACGCGCAGGTAGGCCTGCTTTGCCCCTTCGTAGATCTCGCCAATCGCCCGCTTGGGATGCTTGCTCACTGCCGCATTCCATCCCATTCCCTGCTTTGTCGTCACCGTCTGCACATCCCCGAAGAACTCGTTTGCCTCTGCAATTGCCTTATCGTCACTTGTCGCAAAAATTACGGGTATACCCATCTTACCGGCAACTGCCGCGTCGATCTCCATCTCACCAACCTCGCGCCCATTCACCTTCATGTATTGATAGGTTTCCGAACTAAAGCTATGG
>DPVD01000214.1:0-1947 GCA_003526745.1 Candidatus Latescibacterota bacterium | reverse complement strand
CATTCACCTTCATGTATTGATAGCTTTCCGAACTAAAGCTATGGCACATCACACCGTCGACCGTGTTGTCCATGGCGTGATATCCAACGAAAAGAATCCCGTCGAAGCTCTCATCTACGCCAGGCCACCGATGCTCGAACCCGACGCCTAGCGCGATATCACAGCGCTCATCTAAATCGTCGTAGGACAGGTTCAAGCTGCCGTTATGGTTGTCCCACACGATGACCTGGTTGGCACCCGAATCGAAAAGCCCGCTGGCGGCTGCGCTGGCCTCTCTTGTCGCCTGCTTCTTCGCGAACTCCAGGTTTCTGGAGGAATTCAGAGATGCGCCAGGCGAGCCCACGCCGCACGCGACACCTTCGCAATCCACTCCAATCGCAAACTTCATAGTTTCCTCTGGCTATTCCCGCCCAATCACGACTTTCTCTGGATCAACATCGTGTCGCAACACGTCCAATTCTTGGTCTGTGGGAGGAGGCGTTTCCACCAACTCGCTCGAGGCATCCACCGCAAAACCTGTTTTGGACTTTACATCATCGATCGATACACCAGGATGCAGGCTCAGAACCTCCATCCGCTTCTCCCTATCCGAGTATCCCATCACGCAGAGATCGGTAATCACCCTGTAGGGTCCAGTATCCGCCGGCAGCCCCACACACTCTCTGGCATCTGGCCCATCCAGGAATCCAGGACTCGTCACAAAGTCGAGCGACTCGACAAAGCGACGCGGATCGTGTTCTGTCATCACGAGGGTCCTCCAGCAGAGACTCGCAAAGTCATTCCCACCGCCACTCCCTGGAAATCGCACTTTTGGAGATTCAAAATCGCCGATACACGTAGAGTTCAGATTACCGTGCGAATCAATCTGGGCGCCTCCAAGGAACGCATAGTCGACAGCGCCCCTCTGGCACATTTCGAAGATGTCGATCATCGAAGTCGCCATCACCGCCTTGTGGTAGGTCCTCGAATCACCGACTGAAATCGGCATGGCGGGCAGCTGAGGACCGCATCCCCCCGCTTCGAACACAATAAACAACGACGGGGCGTGAGTGCGCTGAGCGACCATGGCAGCCGCACAAGGCGCTCCCGTTCCCACACCGACGGTCGCGCCATCTTCCAGCAGTCTGGAGGCAACGCAAATCATCAGCTCGTGAGAATTGTAATCCATCAGGAGACCTCTAGATCCTGCAGCTCCGAAAGCCTCTCCCGAGCCCCGCAGGCATCGAGGTAGGCCTCGAAGTTATCCGTCCCGTGGATAAGGCGATGCATAAACGATTTCAGCGTCTCCTCGTCTCGTTCAGCATCTAGCCACTCCTTCAAATGCTGTTCGTCAGAAAAGTAGCAACCGGCCATGTTCCCAGGATACGAGCCAAATGAGACTTCGCAGACAGCATCCACACACAAAGACGGGATCACAGTCTGTTCAGGACAGCTTCGGATCTCTTCGGTCGACACGATCCGTTCAGTTGTCAAGACCAGTCGCTTGGATGCACGGGCTAGATCGGTGTCAGCTACGGAGATTCCTTGTATCCTGGCGTTACCGAAGACATCGCAAGCGTGAACGTGTACAAAGCCGACATCCGGATAAAGAGCCGGTACAACAGGTGTCCGCTTACCCGTGTATGGACAGTCAATCACTCGGGCTCCCGAGCGCTCAAGCGTCTGAGTACCCATCAGGCTTCGCAGCGGCATAAACGACAGACCGGCGGCAGCAGCCCTGATCCTCGCCGCAAGTGCGAGATTCGACCACTCGGACACCTCGACATCACCACTCTGCATCACGCGGCGAGC
The DNA here is from genome assembly GCA_003526745.1 of Candidatus Latescibacterota bacterium. Lineage (GTDB taxonomy): Bacteria > Latescibacterota > UBA2968 > UBA2968 > UBA2968 > UBA2968. The sequence goes on along the minus strand of DPVD01000214.1, from coordinate 156 downwards.
CTGTGGCGATAACCCTCTCGCCTCAAGACCCACAATGTATGCGGCGTCTACCTGTTTCAATGTCCGGTGGCCATCTATATGCCCGGCGCACAAAATCTCAAAATCGTGCGTGGTCGTGTGCCCTGCGAAAGCCAAATCTCGCTTTCCCTGCCGAAC
>DPVD01000455.1:0-14796 GCA_003526745.1 Candidatus Latescibacterota bacterium | reverse complement strand
ATCGGACCCGCGGCAGTACATATGTCAGTTCGACCCGCATCCGTCAGCCGGCCTCAATTTCACCGATATGAGGCCCGGCGGAACACCCGGACGAAGTTTCCACAGCGAATCCACAGACCCGGAGCAATCAAAACCTATGCCTGACACTTCATTCCACAATCTCTCACCCCACGCCAAAGACCTGGCCGAACAATCGCTCAGCTGGTCCGAACCTTATTGGGATCCCGAGTCAGCTCTGTTGCTCTCCAGCAAACCAGGAGAAGGGGTTTCGAATCCTAGATCGATCGTGAGGAACTCGGTCTGGCTCGCCGTTGGATTCCTGCTTAGGAACGGCAAGGGAGACACCGACCGTGCCGTACGCACCCTACACGCGATCATCGACGCACAGATCGACGAACCCGGCGTGCCCTATCACGGCACCTACTACCGATGGATAGGCGAGCCGAACCCACCCGGGATGGACGCGGTAATGTGGCGAGACTTCGACCCGAACTGGCGCCAGTTCATAGGTCTTGGACTGGCTACTACAATAGAGGAATACGAACACCGACTTCCAGCAGACCTGATCGAACGCATCGACAGGTCGCTCGAACTCGCGGTTATCGGTGAACCACCGAATCGATGTCCACCACGATACACAAACATCGCTCTGATGAAGGCAGCTCTCAACGTTTGGGTCGGGAAACGCCTGAATCGGTCGGATATGGTCGAGTATGGTGAGACATTCGGACGAGAAATCTACGACCTGTTCCGCCAAACCGATGCCTATGCGGAATACAACTCGCCGACCTACTACGGCACAAATTTTTACGCCTTGGGGTTTTGGCGGAGATACCTAGATGGATCCCCGTTGCACGAATGGGGCGCTTATATGGAAGCTGAACTCTGGAGGGACACGGCTGCCTACTACCACGCAGGGCTGCGCAACCTATGCGGGCCATTCTCACGCAGCTACGGAATGGACATGACGCGCTACACTGCACTCGTCACCCTAGCCTTCTGGATGGCCTTCGGTAAGGACATCACACCGTTTCCTGCACAGGACCGCAGCCTGACCACCCGGCAGGGAATCGACCACGAGTTCGTCTATGGACCATGTATGGCCATCTACGACTCGAACGCGCCCGACGACGTGCTCGAATCATTCAGGACCTTCATCGGACCAAGACGGCGCGAAAAGCAGATCATGACCGAGCCAGATCGGGTCGCCACAACGTGGATGCAAGACGACTACATGCTCGGCGCGGAATCCACAGGTGGATATGTTTTCCAGAGCTACCAGTTTCACCCGGTCACGGCACACTGGCTCTGCGAGAACGGAGAGGTTGGCTGGCTGCGCCTCAAACACATCGGCTCAATCGATGCGCGAGCGGATGAGGGCCGGGTCACCATCGCGGCACCAACGAGCAAAAATATCTCCGCACGTGAAGGAGATAGCACAACCTTCACGTTCGAGTTCTACGCACCAAGACTGACCGAGGGTGACATCACTGCGGATACTTGGCGTCTAAATGGGATGTCCGTTTCTGTTAAGACAGACCTATCGGATGTTCACGTGCAGAAAGAGAAATCCGTTGTCTCGGCCACGTACACAAGTACTTTGGACACCGCCAGTTTCGAACTCACGTTCCGTAAGCAATAGCTCAATGTCTATACCTAAAGACCACAGCTACCTCTTCGACCTGCAAGGTTTCATCGTGCTGGAGAACGTGCTAACTCAAGAGGAGTGTAACGTCATTCTGGACGTGTTGTCGGACCTAGAGGCCAAGGAATATGAGGACACGTGGATCGAGGCGATCGGTGGCGGAAGACCAACAAAGGAAGCACAGCGAGAAAATCAAATCCGGCTGAACGGGCTCCCCAGACTGGACCCGATCTTCGATTCGTTGATCGGTCATGATCGCGTTCTCCCCTACCTGCATGAGTTCGTCGGCGAACCCCAGCTGATCAATACTTGGTCGATCTCAAAAAGCAAAGGAGCAGCATTCAGCGGCTGGCATAGAGGCATCCCAACCACGGACCACGCGTATAGAAACGGTATCATTCGGACGCGGATGCTCAACACTGTTTACTTCCTAAAAGACAACGGCCCGGAAGACGGGTGTGTCGTCGCCATTCCGGGCTCGCACAAAAGCAACATCGATATCGACCTCCAGGCTCGTCCTGCTTACGAGATGCCGGGCGCGACCCCGATCACCGGGCGGGCCGGTGACTGTTTGATCTTCTCGGAAGCCACACTGCACGACGGTCTGCCCAAGACCACAGACGGTGTGCGAACAAACCTCTACTACAACTACGTCCACGCACACTATAACGTGATGACCCGAGAGCCCAGAAACTGCCACCATTTCTACTTCCCGCCCGAGGTTCGCAGTCGGTTTGACGACACTCGCCTGGAGCTCACCCAGTGGATGGATCTGGCGAGATGGGACTATTGAGACTACAGTTTTTCAGGGAGAAGTGAAACATCGACAGGGTCGAAAAGATGAGTTCTGAAATGCCACGAACAATGTCGGCAGTCATCTGCCACGCGCCGGAGGACTATCGCCTCGAGGAGCAGGCGGTTCCTAAACCCGGAGCGGAAGAGGTAGTGATACGAGTGGATTCCGTGGGAATCTGTGCGAGTGACCTGAAATGTTACTTGGGCGCTCCGATGTTCTGGGGGGATAATACGCGGGAGGGCTACTGTCAGGCGCCGATCATACCGGGTCACGAATTTGTGGGGACGGTCGCCGCCCTCGGCGACGGCGCGGCTGCGAAGTATGGTCTCGAGATCGGAGATCGTGCGGTTTCTGAGCAGATCGTCCCCTGTGGAGATTGTCGATACTGTCAGTGCGGCCAGTACTGGATGTGTGACGTGCACGACATCTACGGGTTTCGCCAGGCAACCTTTGGTGCGATGGCGGAGTATATGCGGTTTCCGGCAAAGGCACTCAACTACAAGGTCCCCGAATCGATCCCGTCGCACCACGCAGCGTTCATCGAACCCCTCGCCTGCTCGATTCACGCGGTCCAGAGAGGCAAAATCGAGCTTCAGGACGTCGTCGTCATAGCGGGTGCGGGCCCCCTCGGACTCGGCATGATCGCAACAGCCAGGATGAAAAATCCAGCCCTGCTGATCTCGCTCGACCTGAACGACCAGCGTCTGGAGATCGCCAAAGCCTGCGGAGCTGACCTAGGAATCAACCCGTCAACGGTCGATGCCGTTGACGAAGTCCTTGCGTTGACCGAGGGCTACGGCTGCGACGTCTACATCGAAGCGACCGGACATCCTAACGCAGTCCTGCAGGGCCTCCAGATGATCCGAAAGCTAGGAACCTTCGTCGAGTTCAGCGTGATGCGTGAACCCGTCACGGTCGACTGGACCATCATCGGCGACACGAAAGAACTCAACATCCACGGCTCGCACCTCGGACCGCACTGCTACCCTATCGCCATCCGGATGATCGAACAGGGCCTGATACCTCTAGACGATATCGTCACCCATCGCCTACCTCTTGCCGCGTTCCAAAAGGGGATCGATCTCGTTGCAGACGGCCAAAGCTCGATCAAGGTTACGTTGGAACCCTAACGGTCGCAGAGAATCAAAAGCGGTGGAGCAGGTGTGGTAGCCCCTGCTCTTCTGCTTCACATAGAAATCTCAGAACCCGTATACACCACCCCCATACTAAAACAGATGATCACCAATTACTACCTCGGCCTCCCCATGTGGGCACACAAACTCTGGATCGGAGAGTTCTTCGCACCCAAAACGCCGCAGAGCAAGCTGCTTGGGGAGTATGCCAGCGTCTTCAACAGTGTCGAGGGAAACACGACATTCTACGCGAACCCTAAGCCGGAGACAATTCAGCGGTGGAGTGAAGAAACGAGCGCGCACTTTCGCTTCTGCTTCAAGTTTCCGAAGTTGATCACACACGAAAGGAAGCTTCGTAACGTCAGGCGAGAGGTCGTCGAGTTTCTCGAGCTGCTCGACCCGATCGCGCATCAGCTAGGCCCGTTTTTAGTCGGATTGCCGGCTACGTTCGACCCGTGTTCGATGGATGTGCTGGCTGGCTTCTTGGAGATCCTGCCGGAAGATTTTTCTTATGCTGTCGAATTCAGACACCCTGCGTTCTTCCGTGAGGCGGAAGAGGACGCCAACAGGTTTCTCGAAGACCGAGGCGTGGATCGGGTGCTCTTTCATACAAACACGCTCTTGGCGGTTCAGACGGAAGACCCGGATTTGATCGAGTCGCAACGACAGAAGCCGCACGTTCCGCATAGAACCTTTGCAACAGGACCCAGACCCTTTGTACGATTCGTGGGGCCACCCCACGTAGAGGATAATCTTCCTCATCTCGATAAATGGGCGGATGTGGTAGCGGGGTGGATACGGGAAGGGCGAGAACCATATGTCTTCCTACATCACGCACCGGTAGACTACCACGCTCCGCGGCTTGCGACAAATTTTCATGAGATGCTCGCATCCCGTATCTCCGTAGGAGAGATACCGGACTGGCCGATACATCGACAGCAAGATCAACTGACGCTTTTTTGACACACAGCCTAAGAGCGCAAGGAGTCTTGTATGTTGTTACCTCAACGAAACCCTCGCACGCTGAGGTTACCATCCTGCGCTAACACGAATCGATACCGACTAGGCGTCCGACCGCTTCAAGCTCGATTGTGAAGAGAGGGACGTGATACTCTTGGCGAAACGCTCGTGACGAACCGTCGAAATCAGATTGAACATTTTGGAGCGGGCTCCATCCGAAAGGCTGAAGCACTCCTGGCCGAGTATGGGATCCGTTCCTGCTTTCTGGTCGCGGACGGCGTCGCCTACGATGCATCGGGCGCGAGGAATCATCTCCAAGCAACATTTCGTCAGCTCGACCGTCTCACCACTTTTACGAACTTCGCGTCAAACCCGACCCTAGAGGCCGTCAAGTCCGCACTTGCGGCGGCAGAGGGATCGGTCTACGACTGTGTGATTGCGGTAGGGGGTGGCACGGCGATCGACATCGCAAAACTCGTCAGCGTCACCATGGAATCAGATCTCAACGAACTCATATCCGGTGCGACAGAACCAACGCGCAAACCCCTCTTGCTTGCGATTCCCACGACGGCGGGCACAGGAAGCGAAGCTACACATTTTGCAGTGTTGTATATCGATGGCACCAAGCACTCGATCGCCCGGCAGGACGTGCTTCCCGACGTTGCTCTGATCGATCCCGATCTCCTTGCGAGTGCTCCCTCATCAGTAATGGCGCACACGGGACTAGACGCGATCAGCCAATGCATCGAATCTGCCTGGAGTATTCTCTCGACATCCGATTCAATCGACTTCGCACTCGAGGGATTGAAACTCGGTATCGACAACATTCGAGGCGCCGTCGACCTTTCCAACACCCTATCCCTCGAGGCAATGGCCAGATCCGCCCATCTCTCAGGAAAGGCGATCAACATCAGCAAGACTACAGCATCCCACGCGCTATCCTACCATCTAACGACCGCGTTTGGGATTCCTCACGGTCTGGCCGTCGCTTTGACCATCCCACCGCTGATCCAATACAACGCCGCCATCTCAGAGACTGATTGCAATGACACTCGTGGTGCCGATTACGTCCGTAGTACCGTAACTGAGGTGTGTGCACAGTTCACCGAGGTCACCTCCGATCAGACTGCTGGGGCGCTGACCCAACTCTTATCAGACCTAGGCCTCTCACCTCGCCTCCGGGATTACGGAATTTGTCGATCGGATCTGGGTTCAATTGTCGATGCCGTCAATGTGGAGAGACTCGGCAACAATCCACGAAGGATGAACCAGGCCGATCTGTTCGTTTTGGTTCAGGAAGCCTATTGACTGCCGTTCACCCTGCCTTGCCCGACGAAGCCTTAGCACCTACAGGATGAGGTGGAGAGTAACCTCATGACCTACAGAGTTGAGAACCCCATAAAAAAGAATTCATAAAACAGGAGCACCGTTGCCAGACTTCAAAAAAGCAAAACAAGCCTTTGACCGCGACGGATTCGTCGTTCTCAGGAGTTTCCTAGGCGACGACGGAACGACTGACCTGATCGACAACGTCGATCGCTATATAAATAAAGTGGTTCCAACCGTACCGCCCGAGAACGCCTTCTACGAAGACACCTCAGATCTCTCGACGCTCAAACAGCTGCCACATATGCATCTCCACGACCCTTATTTCAACCGGATGCTGAACAAGAGCCCGTTCCGTGAGCTTGCGGAAATGTTGCTGGATGGCGAAGTCGTACCGAAGAACGCACAATACCTGTGCAAACCACCCCAAACAGGCCAAGCGACACCACCCCATCAGGACGGATACTATTTCATGATTGAACCTGTCGAGGGCCTTACGATGTGGATCGGGATGGATCACGCGGATGAGGAGAACGGATGTCTGCGCTACGTGAAAGGTTCTCACCGTCTGGGACTTCGTCCTCACAGTAGAACGCAAACACTCGGATTTTCTCAGGGGATAACCGACTTTGGAACCGAGGGTGACTTAACTAACGAAAAAGCCTATACAGCATCTCCTGGCGACGTGCTCGCACATCACGCCCTTGCCATTCATCGCGCTGACTCGAATCGGTCCATCGACCGCCCCCGTAGAGCAATCGGCCTAGTCTATCTCTCCTCCTGCGCCAAAGAACGCACGGAAGAGCTCTCCGAATACCGCCGTAAACTCGCAGACGACTTGACCTCAAAGGGTCGTATCTAGCCAACACAACCTCTATCAACGTTGGCACAAGTACTTGGACACAGTGCACTTTTAACCTCAGGCAGCTGCTGTAAGCTATTAGTGCCTGCACAGACACTTTCTGCGCTAATCCAGCCGTACACAGCGAAGCCCTGCCATTAGGCAAGGCTCTTCCTCCGTTTTTCCGCTCTTCGCTCAGTGCTCTTCGCCTCACTTCACCCGATTCAACCCGTTCAGCGCCGCCACACGATACGCCTCGGCCATCGTCGGATAGTTGAACGTCGTGTTGATGAAATACATCAGCGTATTCGCTTCACCTTCCTGTGCGATGATCGCCTGTCCGATGTGGATGATCTCGGACGCCTGATACCCGAAGCAGTGGATTCCGAGGAGTTGGAGCGTCTCTTGGTGGAATAGGATCTTGAGCATCCCCGTTTTCCGCCCTGTGATCTGCGCACGCGCCAGGTGTCGGAAGAACGCGTGGCCCACCTCATACGGAATCTTCTTCTGCGTCAGTTCCTTCTCGTTCATCCCCACGGAACTGATCTCGGGAATTGTATAGATCCCCGTAGGCATATAATCGATCAAGTTCGTGTCACACAGCCCCTCGACCATGTGTGTAGACGCGAAACGACCCTGATCGTAAGCTGCGCTCGCCAGATTGGGGAACCCGACGACATCCCCGACTGCGTAGATGTGCGGTTGTGCCGTCTGGTAGTTCTCGTTGACGACGATCGAACCACGCTCATCCGTCTTAATCCCAAGTGCCTCAAGCCCGATCCCGGACGAGTTGCCCGTACGGCCCTGTGCCCAGAGGAGCATATCGCTCCGAATCACCTTGTTCGACTTCAGGTAGAGGCGCACCTCATTGTCATCCGCTTCCACCTTCTCGTATTCCTCGTTGTGACGAATCACCACGCCCTGATCTCGCAGGTGATAGGCAAGCGCATCGATGATCTCGTCATCAAGGAAAGACAATAATTGATGGCGGCTGTTGATCAGGTTCGTTTTGATCCGGAGCCCCCGAAAAATCGATGCATATTCACACCCAATCACACCCGCGCCGTAGATCGTAATCGTTCTCGGATTCTGGTCGGTCTTGAGGACCGAGTCGCTGTCAACGACACGCGGATTTCCAAAGTCGACATCCGGCGGGTGATACGGGTGAGATCCCGTTGCGATCAGGAAACCAGAAGCTGTGAACTGCTCGGTCCCGCCAGCGCTCAACTCGACCTCCACCTTGTGTGGACCGACGAATCGTCCCCGTCCGTTGTAGACATCCAGATCGTTCCGGTCGTAGTGCCCCTGCCGTACATCGACTTGCTGCTTGATCACGGCTTCGGCGTTCACCAACAAGGTTTGATAATCCTGCTCGTTGAACGTTCCCGTATCTGCAAGCATCTGGATCGACTGGCGCAGCGCCTTGCTCGGGATCGTGCCGCGATGAGTGCAGTTCCCCCCAACAAGCGGCTTATCCTCGATAATCGCCACCTTCTTGCCGGACTTCGCCGCCTTCATCGCCGCCCCTTCACCGCCGGGGCCGCTACCAATCACGACAACGTCGTAGTCAAACTCTTCAGCCACAATGGACCTGCCTGTTGTGCTCTGCCCTCTATCTCAACCCAACTTCTGCGCCTACTCGAGCCCGGAAGGCGAGCAGGTGAGTGGGAGCAACTGCAACTTCCCCCCGCTCGCCTCTGCTCGAATAACGGGACCCGTAAAACACTTCGCGTCAACTACCGAGTATGATGTTCCCTCCTCCCGGTGCCCCACCCGCCTGCCCCGGACCGGTGATATTCGGCGGTCCCGTCTTTGGCACGACAATACGGGAGGACTCCTGTCGCTGAATCTCTTTTGCCTCCTCGATCATCTTTTCGATCGCATCCTTGATCGCGTCCGGGAACTTCTGGAGGGCTTCCTCAAGCGAGGCCGCTTCGATCTGCGTGCTCACAGGCACAGGTCCCATTTGCGACATGATCTGCGCGGAGCCGGTATAGATCGCGGGTCTCGAGTCGTCCTCCGAGCCATCAGTCTTAATCGGAATCAGCCGACGGATCGACGCCACCTTCAGATCAGTGAACGACTCTTCTCGGTACATGTTCTCTGTATCGACCTGAATCTGGTCGAGTCCCTGCTGGTTCATGCCTCCTCCTTTGGAAATATCGCCGGATCTCCCTCGGGAAAGCCGACAGCTTGAGTCCGTCTCATCAGACGGCGCTTGGTCTCTTCTACGGTTGTTCGTCGATGCTGCGTCGTCCGGTTATCCCAAATCACAAGGTCCCCTGGCTGCCATCCGTGCATCCAGACGAACCGATCTTCTGTCGTGTAGGACCGGAGCCGCGCGATCAGAGATTCACTCTCTTCGTCATTCTCATCGACGACACGAGCTGCGTGATTCGAGCTGAAGTAGAGGCTCTTCCGTCCAGACTCCGGGTGCGTGATCACGGCCGGATGGCTGACTGGTGTATCGGATCGGTAGCTCGCCTTCGCGTGTCCATATACAATCGACACAGATTCCAAGCGTTCACGCGATTGCGCGTCTAGCGCGTCGTACGATGCGATTCCGCTCGCCCAGAATGTTTGCCCACTGTCGCTCGGCGCTTCAACGGCATAAAGAACGGACACGGTCCCAGCCTCGACACAGAACGCTAGATCCGAGTGAAAGCTCACCTCGGAGTTTCCGAGTGCTCCAATCGGTTGACCGTCCTCTTCGACATTAGAGATCACACAAATCTCGGGCAACTTACCGACGTTTTTCACGTTTGTTGGGTGCGGTACCGGATCGCAGAACACTCGACTGAAAGTGACCTGCTGTTCTTCATTCAACTCTTGATCCCGGAACACCAGGACCGAATGCTCCCAAAAGGCCCCCTGCAGATACAGCCGATTCCTTTCAGAAACGCACTGCGACACATCAACTCCGCTCACATACGCTCCAAGTGCCGCCCCGGTCGGTTCTATAAGCAGATCAGACATACTCTTTAAAGGTAACTCGTCACGATCCTCTCGACATGTCTCCATCAGACAGAATTTCGGGACTGCACTCGAAGTAGAACACCTATAGCCAAAACCGAAGCTGCCATACAATCTTCTGTCTTCTATCCTCTGGTGAGTCTCCTGTACTTGATCCGATGCGGCTGATCCGCCTTCTCACCCAAGCGCTGACGTCGATCCTCTTCGTACTGGCTGTAATTCCCGTCGTAGAACACGACCTGGCTGTCTCCCTCGAACGCCAGGATATGTGTAGTCAACCGGTCGAGGAACCAACGGTCGTGACTGATCACAACCGCGCATCCGGCAAAGCTCTCAAGCGCCTCTTCCAGAGCCCTCATCGTATTCACATCCAGATCGTTCGTCGGCTCATCAAGAAGAAGCACGTTCGCACCTGACTTTAGCATCCTGGCAAGGTGCACTCGATTCCGCTCGCCACCGGACAGCTGGCTCACGAGCTTCTGCTGATCCCCTCCCGAAAAGTTGAACCGGGCGACGTAGGCGCGTGAGTTCACCGCTCGTCCGCCGAGGTCGATCACATCCTGCTCGTCGGAGATGACCTGCCAGATCGTCTTCGCAGGATCGAGGTCATCCCTACCCTGCTCGACGTATGCCAGCTCGACGGTATCGCCCAACCGTATATCTCCTGTATCCGGATCTTCACCTCCCGTGATCATCCTATATAGCGTCGTCTTTCCTGCGCCGTTCGGCCCAATCACACCCACGATGCTTCCGGGTGGGAGCGCAAACGACATATCTTCAACGAGAAGCTGGTTGTCATACCCCTTCGTCACCTTGTCGGCCTCGATCACGACGTCTCCGAGCCTCGGTCCCGGTGGGATAAAGATCTCCAGCTCTTGCTCCTTTTCGAGCTGGTCCTGCCCGAGCATCGCCTCATACGACGAGATGCGGGCCTTGGACTTCGCGTGCCGACCACGAGCAGACATCTGGATCCATTCGAGCTCGCGCTGCAGTGTCTGCCGGCGACCGCTCGCTTCTTTCTCTTCGGTCTCCAGCCGCTTCTCCTTCTGTTCCAGCCAGGACGAGTAGTTCCCCTTCCACGGAATCCCCCGCCCTCGATCCAGCTCTAGGATCCACCCGGCGACATTGTCGAGGAAGTAACGATCGTGGGTCACGGCGATTACCGTACCTTCATATCTTTTCAGGTGTTGCTCCAGCCATCCGACCGTTTCTGCGTCCAGATGGTTTGTCGGCTCATCCAGAAGCAGGATGTCCGGCTTCTGCAAAAGGAGTCGGCACAGGGCAACCCTTCGACGCTCTCCTCCTGAAAGCACATCGACCTTCGTGTCCGGTGGTGGACAGCGCAGCGCATCCATAGCCTGATCGAGCTGCGACTCCAGATCCCATGCGTTTTTCGAATCAATCTGTTCCTGAAGCACGCCCTGACGCTCGATCAGCTGGTTCATCTCATCATCGTCCATCGGCTCTGCGAACTTCTCGCTCATCTCGTTGTATTCACGAACCAGATCTACGAGCTCCCGCGCGCCCTCTTCGACGATATCCTTTACGGTCTTGCTGTCATCCAACTCCGGTTCCTGCGGCAGATACCCAACTGTGTGTCCAGGAGCCAGATGCGTCTCCCCGTTGAACTTCGTGTCCACACCGGCCAGAATCTTCAACAACGTGCTTTTCCCGGAACCATTCAGCCCCAAGACGCCGATCTTCGCCCCGTAGAAATAGGACAGGCTGATGTTCTCAATGACTGGCTTCTTGTCGTAGTACTTACTGACTCGAACCATCGAGTAGATAATTTTCGGCTCGTCGCTCATATGGCGTCTTTGTCCTTAACGCTTAGACCATCTGACTGCGCTTCTGCAAGCTTTCCTGATCAGTCCAAGAACTGATTATCACTCTCAATTCTTTCACATATCGCGGTGCCGATCGCATAGTACTTCTGCGTAAACGGCGGCTTCGTTCTCGAAGCGTAATACATCCGTAACGAGCCGTCGGGTTGCACGTGGATCGACTGGCTCGTCGTGTAATGGGATTCCCAGCCGCGGTCTGGATTCGGCCCAAACACGGTGTTGTCAGAATGTTTGGCCCAGTTTATACCGTCCTCGCTTGCCGGTCCCGTACACGAAGTGATCCCATCCACCCTGAATAGATTTGAATAGTGGATTAGTAGAAATAACGACCGTATATCATCCGGATCCCCACCCAGACCCGTCGAAACGAAAAAGCTATAAGCCTTTGAATTACAAAGATTTCGGGTTTAAGTATAGATCAGGCCATGAAAATAAAGCCGCGTCCGTTGTAGGCCAACAAAAAAGCCCGGGAGGAACCCGGGCGAAGAACATAGCACAAAGGCGCGGCCGAAGACGGCTCTAGCCGGGCTCGGCTGTGAACGAAGTAACCTGGTCCGTGTCGGAATCAACTCGGTAAGTGATAGTCAACGGTCGACAGCAGACCTCACAGTCCTCAACATACGATTGCTCCTCCACACTCGTATCAAGAACCATCGTAATCTCTTCCCAGCAGCACGGACACTTAAAACGGTGCTCGACCATCAGGCCACAACACCGATCGGCTCGTAACCGGAGATTTTCCCTATCGTCACACTCGTATCGTTCTCCGCCGACCGTGCGTACTGTATCCCGCTTTTCTTCCTCTCCAAAGAAACGATGGCACCCATCTCACGCAGGCAGTAAGCCATCTTCTGAGCCATGAATCGGGGCAAGTTGCACGCCTTCGCAAGGTCTGTTGTCGTGAAAGGTTCGGCAACCGAGTCAGGGATCAGCCCGGCCATATCACGTGGGTGCGCGAACCGTCGGCTTTCGACTACGCTTAGCAGCCTGCGCTCCTCTCGAACGAAGTCGCGCTTCCATCGACGTCCTCGCTTCCTTCCGTCCACAACACGAAGCTCTTCCTCCTGAATCATCGCTACTTCCAGCGAGAAATTTCGCTCAGCCATCAGCTTTGGAAACGTCACGAGTTCGCCGAACACATCCTCAATCCTGCCTCTCTTGGGGGATTTGCGTCGACTCAGTTGTTCCCCATCAGGGCTGGTTCGCACGATCCACTTCTCGTAGGACACGGGATGCACGAGCCTTACAGGATGCGACTCTACCAACTTCTTGAGCTTCGCTCGCATCTTCGTGAAATTCCGCGTCTGGACCTCGATCAGAATCCCGTCTACGATCGCGTCAATAATAAACCCATCCATTGGAACTTCGTACTCGGCACCGGGACCGGCCGCCCACTCCTTGAGCCCCTTATGCAGTGGATTCTCGTTGTATGTATTTATGCCTTCAGTCATCTTTCGCGCAGCGAAGAGCTTGCCCCAAGCGTAGTCGAGAGTATCCTTCAAGTTTTGGACCATCCGTATTAATGATCGTCCCAGACTTTAGGCCTAACCCAATCCCCCGTCCAACCGCTACGCTCTACTCTTGCCGTCCCACCTCTGCCCCTCCTGTCATCCGTCCATCCAGGGATCGTAGAGTATCTTGATCGCCTTCTTCTCCTTCAGCATCTCCACACCTTCCGCGTACCGCGAGAAGGGCAACCGTGCACTGGTGAGCGGCTTCAGATCGAGCTTGTCCGCCCGGATCAGTTGCACAGCTCGCTCTGCTGCCGATCGGTTGTGCGCGTCGTAGCCGATCAGCTTCAGCGCTCTCCGCCAGTGGTTCATCGTGAACCTCACTTCTTCACGGAGCACGCCAAAGAGCGCAACGCTATCACGCGTTCGGTCCATCAGGAACTCGATAGAAACCGGCAGTCCCGTGCAATCTATCGCCACATCCAGGGCGCCATCGCTGAACCTGTCATCGGGGAAAGCATCCGATGTCGGCTCGAGGGCATGATCCGCCCCCATAGACAGCGCGAGTTCTCTCCTCGACGCCACCGGATCGAAGGCGACCACTTCGCTGGCGCCGTAGGCCTTCGCCATCTGGATGGCGATCAGTCCGGCAGGCCCCAGCCCACCGACACCGAATCGCGTCCCGGTAACTCGTGAGATCGACAGCAGCTGATCAATCGACACGTGCACGCACATCGCCAGTTCGGTCGGCGCCGTCGCCTCCTCCGTAAGGTCTTCTGGTACCTGGATCAGGTTGGCCGCATCAGCGATCGCATACTGCGCGTAGAAGCCCGGACGTTTAGGGCCCTGATCCCGCCAAAGAGACACGCTATCACCGACCTGCACACCGGCCGTTTCCGGTCCGACCGCTTCCACCTCTCCCGTCGCTTCGTGACCTGGCTGACCCGGTGTATACGGGTACTCGAGCTTCCCGCCCGGGAACATAGGTTCGCCGGCCATGATGTGCATATCCCAATGCGGACAGGTCGTCACACCGAATACCTTGATCAGCGCCTGACCGGTTTGAGGCTCGGGTACGGGCCACTCGGCCACTTCAGCGCGACCGGGCTCGACGATCTGTATGACATTCATTCTTTCGGTCAAGAGTGTTCCTAACGCGATTGTAACCTGATCTGAATTCGACTCAGCACGACGTGCGTGATCCTGAGGCCTATCCGCACGAATAGAGCGGCGCGTCCTGGCTATCGGTATGCGAAATCCCGGGGTAGCCTGCGGCAACCTCGGGCTGTATGATGCAACCCCGTTGGGGTTTAGATCTTCTTACCACTCTAAAATGACCCCCAGGACGGGCTTGCGTTTGGACTCAATCAGCTCCCAAGCCTCGGCTGCCTGATCGACCGGAAAACGATGCGTGATCAGTTCGGCAGTCTTCAGCACGCCTTCAGCGATCAGCTCCAGCGTCTTATCCATGCGGTCCCGGGCCCAACCGGACACGAGGTCGATCGACAGCTCGCCATACCTCGGCGGCTGAAGTCGGAGCTGGTCCTTCGTCCCGTAGAAGCCCGCGGACACGATGTGTCCATACTTCCGCATCAGGGCGTATGAGGCTTCGACCGCTGATACTGACCCTACTGTGTCGACGCAGACCTGGACGATCTTCCCATACCGGTCCAGCGCGGTCTGGACCCAATCGGTCTCGTGCGCGTTCACGCAGATTCCTTGAGTGAACTTTGCCAGCCGATCCGGATGTCTGCCCACGAGCATCACATCCGCCCCTCGCCACGCCAGTGTCTGCGCCGCCCATTGACCGACCATACCGTCGCCAAT
>DPVD01000339.1:0-5049 GCA_003526745.1 Candidatus Latescibacterota bacterium | reverse complement strand
GGAATCGATATGGCCACGTTGGGGATGCGGACGGACGCGGCTTGAATGGAGAGAATCCAAGCCGCATGTTCACCTGGTTCGCCTGTGTGGACTCCGTGTCGCTCGGCAATCACTGCACTGTTTCATTTCGATTCCGAACGCTTCTCCTGCAAGGCGAACTCGCATGGGTTCGCATGCGAACACCGAACCAGAAGCGAGTCTGGCAGATTCCGAACTCGAACAACCAATGGGCGGCAGGACGCCGATCCGTGACGCTTCCCGGCGCCTGCGGCCAAAACGTCTTTATCGATTTCGGGATGTTCAAGCAGGGAGGTGGCCAAGTAGGAGGGCGTCTGAACATCGACGATATTGAGCATAGGTGCAGCCTCAATGCGCCCCAGCCTCCGGCCGATCAGAACTGGAATTTCCTACCGACGATCCCCGTAAGAGACAGTTCGGTGGTCGTACGGCCTGAACAGATTTCGATAGTGTTTTTCCAAGGGGATCTGACGATCGCGATCTTGATTCTGGTCGGGATCGGTCTGCTCTTCTGGAGCTTCAGGAAGTCTTGATGTCGTCAACCCAGAAACGCAAGCTGCGTCCAGAGGAGGTCGGGTTCTACGACGAGAACGGCTACGTCGTCGTAGATGGCCTCTTTCCGATTGAAGAACTGGAATCGATCGACGCCGAGCTCGATCGGCTCGTGGGAGAAGCGGAAGAGAGTGGTACCTCAGGGATCGGGTCTCAGGCGTCCCACCGGAACAAGGGCTGGTTGCTCCAGCTCGGTTTGAGATCAGAGATCACCAGACGATTCGCACAGGACGAGCGTGTGCTTGATCTGATCGAGGAAATTGTCAAACCCGGAATCGCGATCTACTCGGCCAAGCTCACCGCGAAGATGCCCAAGTCCGAAGACATCTGTCACTGGCACCAAGACAACGCCTACTACAACGCCCATGCCTTGAGTAAGACAAGGATGTCGGTGTGGATCCCGATGGTCGATGTTGACGAGGAGAACGGCTGTCTGTGGGTTGTCCCAGGATCACACACTGGGGGGGTCAAGGAACACGGGCAGTATGGCGGGCAGTGCCCGAAGTCAATGGGCCCGGCAGATATGGTTGCTGAGGGTGCGATTCCGTGTGCGGTTAAAGCCGGGTCGATCCTGCTGTTTAGATCGGATCTCTGGCACCATTCGAAAGGGAACGGAACAGATAGGGTGCGAAGGGCTTTCATCGTGTCTTATCAGGAGGCGACCGTGCCGAGCGGTAATGCGGATCAGTGGAAGATACTGAGGTAGGGCCAGTGTGTCCCCCGTCGCGTAAGCACTAAAAAGGGGCAGGCAACTGGCAAGTGACGGACGATGAGGCGTCGAGTGCCGAGAATTGCGCTGATATAGGCGACGCCAGTGGCGGATTAGCCGGTTGCGGATGCTTTTGCGGAAGGGTAGCCCGAGGCTAACGTTACCAACCTGCTAGAGGACTCGCTTTCACCGGACCTGAAGGTGCTGGATCTCTGGACGAGGGGATGATCGAGCGGTTTGCGACCTTGCGTAGGTATGCGCAGAGCACCAAGGTGGATGCGATCTTGTTTACGTGCTCAGCCTTTGGCCTGGAAATCGACACTTTTAAGCGTGATTCCGATTCACTGTCTATGCTGAAGCTGAATGAAGCGATGTTAGAAGAGGCCGTCGAGACGTGGAATCGGATCGGTATGCTGGCGACTTTTTCTTTTGGACAAGCGTGCCGCCGATGGAAGAGGAGTTCAACCAGATCGGAGGCGGCGCTTCTATTGAGACGATCTGTGCAGAAGGGGCCATGGAAGCGATGCTTGATGGCCGACCTGAGAAGCACAATCAGTTGGTCGCCGTGCAGGCGGACAACCTTTCTGAATGCAACGTCGTGATGTCTCTGCAGCCAAGGAACTTCGAGCAGTGTCTGCGGTCCTTGATTGACCCGTGCTCACCAGCCCTAATAGCACCGTCCGAAAACTCAAATCGCTCATATGCTGATCGTGTCTTTCTCCCCGATACCCCCATGCCTAAGCCCACCTGATTACAGCACCCAGAACGGTTGCCGCCCTTCCGCGATTCAATGCATCAAACAGTTGAGGCGCGTCTTCGAAGCTGCAACGATGTGTGATCGTGTGGTGCCAGGGGAGAACGCCGGCGGCCATGTTTTTGATCACTGCTCTGCGACACATCTCCAGGCCGTCGTCACACGGATAGTACATCGTAAGCCGTTTGCTGTGCGGCGGCAGGAAGTGGTAAGAAATTGGTTTGGCGCCATAGTTTCCCTGAAGGACGAACTTACCCTCACGCTTGCAAAGTGCGATGGCCGGATCTATGCAGTCCGAGACTCCGGTTGATTCGAACACAATATCGGCTCCGTCGGGTGAAATCTCCTCCACACGTTCTCCGATGTCTTCCTTCTCGAGGTTGATCGCATAGTCCGCCCCCAGCCGCTTCGCGATTTCCAGCCGACCCCCTTCGATGTCTGCAGCGATCACGATGCACCCTCGGTGACTGCAGGCGGCTACCACACCCAGCCCGATCAGTCCCGATCCATAAACGACGACCGTCTGACCCATTCGCGGGTTTGCGATGTCGACACCATTGAGGCCGACAGCGGGCATCACGAACGTGCTGGCTGTCTCTTCATCCGCCCCCTCGGGCAGCTTTGCGGCCGCGTGGTTTCCGTCTATGTTGTTGACTGCGTGAGAACAGTGTACACCAGATGCGGATGAGATGGGGGTGCCGTCGGTAGATTTGATTTCCATGTTGTTGCGGTAATAGACGCGGTCATCGATCGCGTATTCCGTGACCTCAGAACCGACCTGCTCTACGATCCCAACGCCCTGGTAGCCCGTTACAAGCGGGTAGGGCCCCCAGTTGAGTTTTCCCTTTATCACGGCGAACTCAGTCCCGATGCTGACGCCGGAGTAGAGCGTTTGCACCTTGATCTGTCGGGGGCCCGGATCCGGAAGGCTGACACTTTCGATCGAGAAGCGCTGGTGTGCGTTTGTAACGAGAGCTTTGGCGTCCATATCCTCTACTGTGTGGTGTTTGTAGCGCTTGCCAGCCGATTCACAAGTGCCGTTGTCTCGGATCTGGTAATTCGGTCATACTCAGAGCGGGTCATTTGAAAAACGTCTTTCGACAGGATCGCTCTGGTCGCTGCCGTATGTCCAGATGGTAATGGGCCTATCAAGCATCAGACCGGCCTTGAATGACCTGACCGATCTGATAGGCTGTCTTTTCCCTCCAGGCATATGGCAAACGTTTTTGCAATGCCCCAGGTCTTTCGGAGACACTCCGAGGGGGAGGTCGGGGCCCCAACTATATGCACTCGGCGTCTTAACCGGGATCGGTTGTCGTGAATAGAGCGTTCACAATCTTTCCAATGTGATCGTCGAAGCCACTATTGGATAGCCCTCCGCCGCGCCGTCAACAGCACGCAGGTGCTTGGAGCACGGGATGCCTTTCAGGCGCGGTCTAACCCTCTCGAAGTCTTTCTGACCAAAGTCGCGGTATTGGGCTATCGGAAATGGCTTTCTGCTGAGTTCTTGGTTGCCAGACCCTTCGTCATCCTCATCAGCTGCTTCTGGCGTTCCGTTAGACCGTCGAACCATTCCGGCGGGAACCCGTCGTGCGGGTCGACCTGGAAGACGCACATGGGATTCCTGTAGTGGCCGAAGAGCGCGTGTCGGTTCCGGTCACCTGTGTTCTTACCGCCACCGTGCCAAGTCTGTCCGTTGAACACCAGTACACTTCCGATCGGAGCTATCGCTTCCGCCACGTGCTTGAGATCTAGGCCCTCAGGCGGCAATGCCAGCCCGCTCTTGTGCGAACCGGGCACACATCGCGTTGCGCCGATATCTGACGTGAACTCATCCAGCATCCACACGGTGTTCATCATTACCGGAGAATCCATGTTCAGCGCATACTGCGGGATGTCGCTGTGCAGGTCTTGGTATCCGTCGCCCGGTCGGACGATACGAGAGTTCAGACTGCCCAGAATCATGTTTTCGCTAAGGTAGTGTTCGAGAACCGGGAGCACACGTTGGTGATCTATGGTCTTGTGAAACGACCGATCGAGTACGGGCAGGTTGGCAACGTGTCGTGCCGTCCCTCGGTGCTTATGATCCGTACCGACTTCCTGCTCTGACCTGATCAGGGCTTCTCTCATCTCTTTCGCTTCTTCCTCCGTCAGAACGCGCTCGAGGATCGTGAAGCCGTATACGTCGATTTCAATTATTGCATTCTCGGTTTCTGTCATACTGCCTCTTTCCGGTCATCCTGAGTGGAGTTGAAAGATGCCCTACCAGCGAATCCGCGTGCATTCGTATGTGATGTGCGATTCTGAAAACGAATCGGAGCTGGCGTTGCGAGTACGTGTAATGTTGCCAAGTGTCTATGTGCTGTCAGACTCGGATGGCGAGGTCGTTCGTTACTCCTGTGGATTACGAGCCATACGAACATTCCGCCGTGTCGAGACAAAGACCAGGCAACTTGGAGCCCACGGGATCGTCTATTCAACTCTGCTCAGCGTGACACGTGCTGTGCAGACTGGCCTCGAGTGGGTTTAGCCAACTATTTCCTCAACATCTACTAGATACATCTGTCTGCCATTCTCACCGTGCGTCGAATCGATCGTGATCAGACTTCCATCCCGGCTCGATCTTGGATGCAGATCACACCTCAGTTCACCCGTATACTCTGCTCGTGAGTCGAACCTGCCCAGGTCGATCCGTCTGTCTGTCGGCACGTGATACAGGTAGAGGGTTTGTTCACGTCTGTCTCCCTGCGGATAGCAGTCGTTCAGGATCCAGTCGGTATCCGCAAGATAGGTGTTATGACCATTGAGCGTCATCTTGTCCTTGGCGATGACTTCCACCTGATCCGTGCGATCCTTGTAGACGTAGAATGCGCCTTCGTGCGATGGATGCCAAGACCAAGCTGTTATTGTCTCAGGGTCTCGCCAGATGAAGTGTGACATCTTGCCGTAGTCGTCAACGATGTGCAGGTGCGAACCGTCGGTGTCGGCGGTCATCATACGGGTCTGGAAACCGCCA
>DPVD01000462.1:0-3777 GCA_003526745.1 Candidatus Latescibacterota bacterium | reverse complement strand
ACGACGAAGCTGCCTGAAGGCACATCATCCTTGATATCGACTTCACCGATCCAGAGGTCACCGCTGAAGCTCAGCTGGGTCAGCGTCAACGGCCGAGGTTCGCTCGCAAGTTGCAGTGTGACGGTGGGTGATACGTTGTTGTCCATGCCGGCCGGCTGATCGTTGAAGTCGATGACCACCGACGCGCGGCGACCCATAGTCAGCACGCGTGGACGAACGGTGACGCTGTCTATTACGGGACTGACCGTATCAACGATGAAGCTCTCGTCCTCTGCCCAGTCGGATGAAAGGAGCGCGCTGTCGATCGTGCGTGCTGACCAGAAATAGCGTCCGCTCTCGAGGTTACGCAGGACAAGAGTGTTCGATTGGAGCGCACCGAAATCGATTGGAGAGACGCCCGAACGAACGTCGTTGGACTTGGTCGTGAACCCGACGCGGACCTCATATGTCAGCGCGGCGGCGGGTGTGGGTGTCGTGCCCGTGTCCTCACCCGTAAGCCACGTCAGGGCCGCATCCGCGCCACTTGTAGTGGCTGACAATTCCCGGGGAGCGATCGGCGCACGGTTCGGGTTGAAGCGTGATTCGAGGTTGTCGTTGGCGCGCGACACGAGCTCGAAGTCGATCCCGTCCTCAGAAGATCGCCCAGCGCTCAGAAGGTCGAGATCGCCGTCTGAATCGATGTCGGCCCAGCCCAGTGCTCCGAAATCGACACCTCGCAGAACATCGATCGATTGCTGCACAAAGCTCCCCGACTCGTTCCGGTAGATCTCCAATAGCGGTCCGGTGTCACCGTTTCCGAGGATGGCGAGATCGAGATCGCCGTCGTTATCGAAATCACCCCACTCGAGGTCCGATGCCGCACCACCCAAGATGCTCTGGCTCTTTTCTGTGAGAAGACCTGTACCGTCGTTCTCGTGGAGCCGCGTGATCCGGCCAACCGTGATGTCGAAGCCGCTGGTTACCAGGTCGAGATCACCATCGCTGTCGTAATCGCCCCAAGCCAGAGAGCTGGCGAAGGAGCCACGGAGAGTCGATCGCGCGTCCTCTGTGAGTGTGCCCGTAGGATTGTTCTGGTAGATCGTGAGCGAGGCCTCGAAGGTGTCGGACGACTGGCCGATGATCGCCAAGTCGAGGTCGCCGTCGGAATCGTAATCACCCCAGCCCAAGTCGCCATTGTCGGCGCCCGTGAGCGATATGGATGTCTCTTCCGCAAAGGAGCCGTTGTCGTTCCTGTAGATCTTCGCGACACGTTGCCCGCTGATCTGTCCCATCGCCGCCAGATCGAGATCGCCATCATTGTCGAAATCACCCCAGTCAATGTCCCCGGAGCTCAGTTGATCAAGCACTTCGACGTTTGCGAGGTTGAGGGCGAAGTCCCCGAGTTCAAGTCGATTGCGGTAGAGGTGGGAGAATCGATTCCCGGCAGCGTCCGTCCCGACGAGCGCTAGGTCGAGATCACCATCGTTGTCGTAGTCACCCCAGGCGGCATCACCGCTGAGAAGGCCTTGAAATACAGCTTGTATGTGCTCGGTCAGGACACCTGCATCGTTCCGGTAGAGGATCGTACGCCCACGGCTGTCGACATCCCGGCCCAGAAGGATCAGGTCGGCATCGCCATCGTTGTCGTAGTCACCCCATTCGAGAGCTGCATCTCGAAGCGGTCTGAGATTCTGTGATGAGCTAACGAGATCCTGAACGCGGAACAGTTCCTCCTGACTCTCTACCGACACGGCGAAGCTCGGGTCGACTGCTTGAACTGCCCAGTAGTAAGTGTCTCTGGCAAGCGGGATTGCGAGGGCCAGCGTCTTTGCAGACCCCACGTTTCCAACACCGACTGTTGCGGCGCCCGAGAAGACGTCGTTGCCGCTAGGAGATGTTCCGATGCGGAGGTTATAGGTGAGCGCCGTGGAGGTCGATTGTGAGTCCGATCCATCGTTCCAGTCTAGGGAAACTCCCTGACTTGTGACGAAGGGCTTGCCCAGTCGGTCCGGGGGTTGAGGTGAGGTGTTTGCTACAGAGCCTCCTTGGCTGGCGTAGAGCGTGGTCGCACGAGATTCGCCGTCGACTTCGCCGGCCACGACCAAGTCCAGATGACCGTCACCGTTTGCATCGCCCCACGCCAGATCACCACCTCTAGATCCTGTAAGGGTCTGTCCTTGATCTTCAGTCAGCGTTCCGGGTGGATCGTTCTCGAGGATAAAAGTCAACCGCTCGGAGATGTTCGTCTGGCCGCTGGCGGCGAGGTCGAGATCCCCGTCGTTGTCGTAGTCCCCCCAGGCCAGTGAGCCCACGATTCGACGTGAACTGAAGGTCAGGTCTTCGCGCAGGATTCCCGCAGCGTTCGTGAAAATCTGGAAGGTCGCCTCCCAGTCACCATTCCATCCTGAGACCGCCAGATCGAGATCTCCATCGCTGTCGTAGTCCGCCCACTTGAGGTCGCCCCCGGAGATCGCGGGCAGCTGGCTGTTTCGAGTATCCAGGGTCAGGTTGCCGAGTGGTTCGTTCACGTAGAGTGCGGCCCGACGGCTGCCATCAGTTCCGTAGCCGGTCAGGGCCAGATCGAGATCGCCGTCCCCGTCTAGGTCCCCTAAAGCGAGGTTGCCTTGGTAGAGGTTAAGCAACCGTTCAGAGTTCGGAGCATCGACCTCGAGACGGGGCGAGCCGGCGAGAGGGCTGCCGACTCGGCCGGCGTCGATGCGGGCATTCCTGAATAGAACAGTGCGCGCGTTGCCGGCGGCCGTCATCCCGGAAGCGAGAAGGTCGGGATCGCCGTCCCCATCGTAGTCTCCCCAGGCAAGAGCGCTGTATCTGAGCGTTTCGGCTTGAAGGTCAGACTGGGAGAGGTCCTCAACGAAGCCAGCGGCCGTGTTCCTGTAGAGGACGAGCGAGCCCTTGTTGGAAGCTGTCAGGCCGGACAGGGCGAGATCGAGATCGCCGTCCCCGTCGTAGTCGCCAAAAGCTACGGCGCCGCCCTGAACGCCGATCAGGCTGGACGATTGCTCGGTCAGGATGCCGCCGTTGTTCAGGTAGAGTTGCGCGACCGGAGTGCAGTCGTCAGCTGAACCGGTCAACCCGGTTACGAGCAGATCAGCATCGCCGTCCCCGTCGATATCCGCCCACGTGGTCGTGGCGTTCCACACGCCCGTCAGCGACTGTGAGGACGTAAGCGTTTGAGCGTCGACGTGTACGACGATCAGGAAAGTCAGGAGTGATGCCAGGACAGGAGACAGGATCGAGCCCGGTCGTTTTCCGGCTGGAGGAATGACGATCATGCGCCTCGAAAAAGGAGGAAGTTCAGGCTGTTCGTAAGCTCGTTTTCAAGCGCCGGAAGTCTATGCGCCACGATCACCGAAGTCAAGCGATTTCAAGAAGATGTCACACCTTCGAATACCGCGAGAAAGAGCAGAAAATAGGGAAATCTATGGCTGCGCCTCCATCCAGATTCAAGACCGGGCCGAACACCGATTTGCTGGCAGCCAGACCAAATACCGAGGGATACGAACGGCCGTCACTCCGAGCCTTTCGTCTCGTCTCTCTGTTAAATAGAGCACATGGGAAGGGCCGACCGAGACGCCCCGGCCGGCCCGTTCACCGCTGCGCTATAACTGCTCCCCTACTTCAGAAGCAGCATTTTGTGAACCTGCGAGAAGTGCTGTGTCTCTCCGATTGCCTGAATCTTGTAGAGGTACACACCACTCGCAACGCTTCGTCCGACCGTGTCCATGCCATCCCAGCGAAGTGCGTAGAAGCCGGGGACCTGGTCTTTGTCTACAAGTC
>DPVD01000470.1:2523-8008 GCA_003526745.1 Candidatus Latescibacterota bacterium | reverse complement strand
GTCCAACAGTTGCGAGACGAGGTCGACGGCATCATCCTCAACCCTGCCGGGCTTACTGGTTTTGGCTACTCGCTCAGAGATGCGGTAGAGGACAGCGGGCTGCCGATGGTCGAAGTCCACCTGTCGAACATCCACGCACGGGAGGAGTTCAGGCGGCATTCCTGCTTCTCGTCAGTTGCTCTCGGGCTAGTTGCCGGGTTCAGGTGGCGCGGCTATGTGGCCGCGTTGGAGATGCTCACAGCTCATATCGATGAGGTTGCTGAAGGGTAGCGAGAGCGGACAGGGCGGGATGAGGGCCTTCGGTCGTTAGACCGCAGGCCTGTTAAGTGTACAGCCCGAAAGCCTTGATCAGATCCGCAACTGGTTCGGGGACGAGCGCCCGAACATTCTCACCTTGACCTGAACGTCTACGGACGTTCGACGACGACACATCGGAGAATGATGCGTCGAGCGTGACCGTGTGTATCCGCCCACCATACTCCGTGCGATCCTCCAGGTATCGATCCATTTCGGATTGGTCTGTATCTCCCCTGTTTCCCACTACAAACTCGGCTTTTTCGAACAGGATCTCGAGTTCGCCGGCCATGTCTTCGTAATACTTTGGGTCGAACAGACGGACGAGCGTGTCGTAGCCGATCGCGAAGATCGGCTGGATCTGACGGTCTAGGGCGGCCAGCGCATTGGCTTTGTCGATGAACCTTGCATGACTGCAAACGGTCACCGAGGTCTGTTCCTTGAGAGTCGCGAGTGCGGCGACCATATATAACCTCTGTGCGAGGTTGGCTTCCATGATGCCCTTGTCGACATTGCTACAGGAAAGCTGAAGGATCACGTGGGACGCACCTGAGGCCAGGGCCCCCGATCGTGCCAGCCCCCAGTGTGCGACCGTTGGGGGATTGAAGGCTGCGTCGAGGACCAGACAGCGGGCCGGGGAGTCAACGGGGCTCCCCACGAAGGCGGCAGAGGGAGGGCCTTCTAGGTCGATACTCTGGATCAGCGAGCGGAAGGAATCGAGCTTTTTGGTGTTGATCTGCATCAGGGTTTAATGGTAGCCCCGGGCTGGGTGCCGGTCAATGATTCGTGTTGACCCAAGCCACCACCCGGCCTATGCTTGCGGCCGTTCGACACAATAACGCCTAAAGATAAAGGGATAAATCGAAATGCACGTTGGGATGCGAATGCCTCCAATGACTCGGGAGATCGGGGTCGACGCGACGATTAGGTGGGCGGCCAAGAACGACTTTGGTTCGGTTGACCTGCCTGAGGTGACGCCTGCGCTCAAGAAGCGATGTGCCGAGATCGGGATCAAAATCGGTACGGTCGACTGGGGTGTGGGTGGGAATCTCCTCAGCAAGGATACCGTGAAGCGGCGGAAGGCTTCTACGGCGATGAAGAAGCGAATCCGCGACACGGCTGCTTTCGGAAGCAACGTCGTCTTTCTGTGTCTGGCACCGGATGATCGAAAACAGTCGCGGGCGGAAACTTTCGACATTCTGAAGAAGGTTTATCCGAGTATTCTCGCACAGGCAGAGAAGTCCGGTGTGCATCTGGCGATCGAACCCTACCCTGGACCTGCCCCGACTTATCCATTTCTGGGCTGTACTCCAGAGACGTTACGTGCCGTGTTCGATGCGGTGCCCTCGCCGAACTTCGGGATCTGCTTTGATCCGTCACACTTCGTTCGGATCGGTGTAGACTATCAGCGTCTCCTGATGGAGTTCGGTGATCGGGTCAAGCACGTGCACGCGAAGGATACGGAGATCCTGGACGACGGGTTGTACGAATTTGGGTGTCTTGGCCAGAGCTTTGGTCATCGCTACAGCTACGGCGAGGGCTGGTGGCGATACTGTATCCCCGGATGGGGAGATGTGGACTGGAACTGGGTCGTGGCAAGGCTGGAAGAGCTAGGATACGATGGTCCGCTGGCAATCGAACTCGAGGATCATCGCTACAGCGGCAGCGAAGACCTAAACAAGGAGGGTCTGCTCGCGGCGAAGTCGTATCTGGAAGATATCCTACGATAAAAAAGCGGCCGATTAGCCTTAGGGGCACCCGACTGTTCCCGACCATCCTGAATAGGCCCACCCGGGTCCTGTCGTCACTTGGGCCGTTGGAAATACGTGTGTGAGAACCTAGGCCCCTTGGCTTATCGGGTTGTCTCTCTTGCGCACTTGTGTGTGCTTGGTCAAGGTGCGATCCATCCTCAGCACCTATCTTGTCTCTCCCAAACGAAGATCGTGCCAGCTTCACGTCTGGTGTTTTCGGCAGTTTCCGGGGCGCTGTCTGTAACCCAGTCGTCCAGATCTGCTAGCGTCCTTGAGCGCAAACCCTCGGCGCCGGCTGCCTTTGAGATCTCTGAACAGCTTTGTCTGAAGCTCGAGCGACACAAGACCGACCTTGTCGAACTCGAATAGGCCCTTCCTGTAAATCTTGGCGTCGGTGAAAGCGCCTCTTTGGTAGTTGAAGAACTCTGTCTCGATCAGATCCGAGGTGATCGCCGCGCAGTTGACGTAAACAAACGGGGGGCTCGCCCAGTCAGCTGCCGTGGTCTCGGAGCTCCGGGGCTACGGCCTCCTTGTCCGTCCCGCTCTTTCTCGTCAAAACGATGGTCGCCAAGGTGGCCGCAACGCGATCGACCAGCTTAAATACATGGCGCATCGCGTGGGCGCTCGCCGAGTATTCGAACGTTTTTTGGGGGGGCTACCGGACGCCTATGGTCTGGGGACTTTAGGGGGTGTCCGTGCTGGGTGCAAATGGATGGCGGTCAGGGCGGGATGGGGTAGTCTGACGTACTGGCGTTGGGTTACTCCTTAAGTGCCGATACCACGGCGTCCCCAATGTCCGCAGGGCTTTTCGTGACGTGGATACCGGCCTCCTCGAGAGCGGACATCTTCTCCGCCGCGGTTCCGTGCCCACCGGAGATGATGGCACCGGCGTGTCCCATCCTGCGGCCCGGGGGAGCTGTCTGTCCTGCAATAAAGCTAACCACCGGCTTATTGAACTCTGCCTTGATGTAGTGAGCGGCCTCTTCTTCTGCCGTACCACCGATTTCGCCGATCATGACGACCGCTTCGGTCTGGTTGTCATCCCTGAACAGCTTCAGGCAGTCCGTGAAGTTGGTTCCGTTCACAGGGTCTCCGCCTATTCCCACGCAGGTCGATTGTCCGAGGCCCACGTGGCTCAGCTGGTGGACTGCCTCGTATGTGAGCGTCCCGCTTCGAGAGATCACGCCTACACTGCCTTCCCGGTGGATAGATCCGGGCATAATCCCGATTTTGCACTTTCCCGGCGTTATGACACCAGGACAGTTGGGACCTACTAGACGCGTGCCGGCCGTCGAGAGGTAGTGCTTGGCACGAATCATCTGGAGGACCGGGATATATTCGCTGATGCACACGACCAAGGCGATACCGGCGTCGGCTGCCTCAACGATCGCGTCGGCGGCGAAGGTGCCCGGAACGAAAATGACCGAAGCGTTCGCGCCTGTCGCGGCGACAGCCTCCGATACAGTGTTGAAAACGGGGACGCCCTCCGCCTTCTGACCGCCCTTGCCCGGCGTGACGCCGCCGACCACGTTCGTCCCGTACTCCAGCATCTGCTGCGTGTGGAACGTTCCTTCACCACCGGTGATGCCCTGCACGATCAGCTTTGTGTCAGAATCGATGAGTATGCTCATCTCGCCTCCAATTTCATGACGCTGCGGGCGTGTCGAGCTCACGGATTGTCCCGTCGCCCTGCCCGATGATAACCCTATCTGTCAGTCCAACAAAAAGCCCGCATTCAACGACGCCGGTGATCGATCTGAGATCCTGCTCTAGCTGGTTCGGATCCACGATTTCTCTGAATGGACAGTCGAGGATAAGATTGCCGTTGTCCGTGGTGAAGGGGCGCTCGTCGGTCTGCCTCAAGACAGGCTCGCAACCCAGAGCTTCGATTCTTCTGCCCGTCGCCTGCCAGCCGAAGGGAGTGACCTCGACGGGCAGAGCGAAAGACCCGAGCCTTTCTTTGAGCTTCGAATCATCGGCTACGATGATCTGTGTAGCCGTAGCTTGGGCAACGATTTTCTCTCTCAATAACGCTCCGCCGCCACCCTTGATCAGGTTGAACTTACAGTCCACCTCATCTGCTCCGTCGATGGTTACATCGATGGAGACCGTGTCTCGGAAGTCGACCAACGGTATCTGCTGCTCGGTCGCCAGCGTGCGTGAGGCTTCGGATGTCGGAATCCCTTGTATCCTGAGTCCTTCACGGATCCTTTCACCGAGGCGCACGATTGAAAAAAAGGCAGTCGAACCCGTCCCAAGCCCTACGATCTGGCCGTCTTTGACGAAGTTTGCAGCTCGCTCCCCCGCCAGTTTCTTTGCTCTGTCCTGTTGTGTAACTTGATCCGGCATGGGACAGAAGATAGGTTGCGGCTGCGACCCGAGCAATCAGAATCAGGCTTGTAACTTGGCGTGTTTGACCGATCTGGGTATCTTGGAAGTTGGACACGTTTTTCTGAGTAAGGACCTTGGAAGGAGCCGGATTTGGGCTATTCAAACCTCGAAGATTACTTCGGTGATATCGTGGGCAAAGCGATGGTTGGACGCGGTGTCAGCTCGCACGCGTTGGCCAAGCAGTCTGGACTGAGCGTCTTCGATATCGGACGGGTCACTTCCTATGATCTGATACCCGACGAGGCGATGATCCACAAGATCGCGGATACCCTTGGGCTGGACGGAAAGAAGCTGACACGAGTGGCGAATGGGTGGGTCCCGGAGGGTGGGAACGATCGTTTCCAGTCAGAGAGAGTAAACGTCGACCGGGTGATTCTGAGCGCAGGCATGGAGGTAAACGCCTACGTGATGAAGTGTTTGGAGACAGGTGAAGGAGCGTTGATCGACGCCGGTGGGCAGCCGGACAGGATCTCTGCGTTGATTGAGCAGACGGGGGCACGGATCACACATATTCTTCTGACCCACGGGCACGCTGACCACGTTGGTGCGACAGCGGAGATGAAATCGAGGACAGGTGCGAAGGTTTGCTGTTCTGAGGTCGATGCTCAGATGTTCGGCGGGCCGGTGGATGTGCGCGTGGATGACGGCTGGGCGGACCGGATTGGTTCGCTTGAAGTCAACGCGTTGTCACTGCCCGGTCATACGGCTGGGGGGATAGCCTACGCGACGGAAGGGGTCTGTTTCCCGGGAGACGCGCTGTTTGCGGCATCTCTGGGTGGGGCGCGGAGAGAGGCTTACACGGGACAGATCGAAGCGGTTAGACAGAAGGTGATGTCCCTTCCTTCGGACACAAAAGTATTCCCGGGACACGGACCGATTACGACGGTTCGGCAGGAGAACGACAACAACCCTGTGATTGGCTAGTGAGATTCTTCTTCAGGAGGGCGGCCGTCGGGGTAGGCGATCAGCGATACCTCTTCTTCGGAGAGACGGATCGTCTCACCCTGATCCTCAAACAGCGAATCGAACGGGTCGGCAGTGGGCTCAGG
>DPVD01000470.1:0-2245 GCA_003526745.1 Candidatus Latescibacterota bacterium | reverse complement strand
CAGCGAATCGAACGGGGCGGCAGTGGGCTCAGGCTGGGTGCCAGAAAGCTCGACCCATTTGCTGAGTGCCAAGTAGACTTCGTCTACCGCGCTTTTTTGCGCCTCAAGGCGTCGGAGAAGCGTTTTGAGCTGGGCGATCTCTTGATCAAGCTCGGTGGCTTCGCGCTCTGCTGCTTCGAGCGCCTCGGTGTAGAGGCTATTGTTATCGTGGTCTGACATAGCGTTCTGAAGACTCCTAACTTTAGTTGGGTAGCCGTGGGTAGTCAAGCGTGAAGTCCCGGGTAGAAACGGGATTGCGGGCCCGGACGAATCGATGCAACTTTGGACGCTCTCGTGATTTAAAAAAGAGATGGATGCGAAGGGGAACATCTTCCCCTGTCGACTAAGGCAGGTTCTTGCGATTCAAGTGTAAGTTTAAACTATTTTCGCAAAGTGTTCTTCTGCAATTGTTTAAGTTTTTTTGATTTGGTTTTGGTGGTCCAGTGTAGGAGGATTGCCAAATGCAGATCTGAGAGCATCAGCACTGGTGTTGTCTGGTAGTCTATAGCCTAGTGTGCTCTTCAGAGACAAGGAGTAGACCATGCGAACAAGGCGACACGTGTTTTTCTTCCTTGCCGTTCTCGGCCTGACGCTGAACACAGCGGAAGCGCAGGAGTATTTCGGGAAGAACAAGGTGAGTCTGGGTGATTTCGACTGGCACTACATAGAGACTGAGCACTTCACGATCTATTTCGACAAAAACTCACTTCCTGTGGCCGAGTTCGCCGCGAAAGAGGCTGAACGTTCCCTGGTCGAGATCGAGGAGGCCCTAAACTACGAGATGAAAGGTCGGTATCCTCTCGTTTTCTACAACTCCCACAACGGTTTCGCCGTCAGTAACATCTCTGGTGCCGAACTGACCGAGTTCACAGGTGGGTTCACCGAGTTTGCGCAAGGCCGTGTTGTGATTCCATACACCGGCTCCTACGCCGACTTCCGGCACGTCATCCACCACGAGCTGGTGCACTCTGTGACCGTCGAACTCTGGACGGGTGGGGGCTGGCTGGGTGCGATGCTGAACCAGCAGGCGACGATCCCCCCTCTATGGGTCGTCGAGGGGATCGCGGAATACCTTTCGCGGTACGGCTGGGATATCGCCGCCGACAACCAGATGCGAGATGCCACGATAACGGGTTACGTGCCGCCGATCGAGTTCATCCCCCAGGGTGGCCTGTTCGCTTACAAGGGTGGGCAGTCCATATTTTATATGATTGAGCAGGAGTATGGTCGGGAGAAGGTGGGGCAGGTTATTCGCGATGTTCGCACCGCGAAGACGATCGACAAGGCCCTGAAGTCTGCGCTGGGTGTGGGTGTCGAGGAGCTGAACGAGAAGTGGCACATTTGGCTGAAACGTCAGCACTGGAACGAGATCAATAAGCACGACAGCCCGGACGAGATCGCCAAGTCGCTTACGGACCGGGAGGAAGAGGGCGGCTTCTTCAACCGGGCTCCTCAGTTCTCTCCACAGGGAGACAAGATCGCGTATCTCTCTGACCGAAACGGCACGTTTGACATCTACCTCCGATCCGCTATCGACGGGAAAGATCTGGGCCGTCTCGTCGAAGGGGAGCGCTCGAGCGATTTCGAGTGGATGTTCGTGCTCCGGCCAGGTATCACGTGGTCGCCGAACGGGCAGTATATAGCGTTTGCCGCCAAGTCCAAGAACAAGAACACGCTCTACACGCTGGACGTGAAGCGGAGGAAGCTGAAGAAGCGGTTTAACTTCGATCTGGATGGGCTGTTCGAGCCCGCTTGGTCGCCCGATGGTAAGCGAATCGCCTTCTCTGGCCTCAAGGACGGTTGGTCGGACATCTATGTGGTGGACGTTGAGACCGATGCACTTCATCGGATCACACACGACCCCTACGACGAGACGAACCTGAGTTGGTCACCGGATGGGAAATGGATCGCCATGAGTTCGGATAATCCGGACGAGTCCCTGACCTTCGACGGCCGCAAGGACTTCGCATACGGGCAGTATGACATCTATGTAATCCGCCCGGATGGCTCGGAGATGCGACGAGTCGTCGAGAACGAGGCGAAGGAGTCCTACCCGAAGTGGGGGCAGGATGGCAAGACGCTCGCTTACATCTCGGATCGCACGGGTGTGGGCAACATCTACGTCGCCGATATCGACGGTGACGAACCTGAGATGGTTGTGACCAACCTCTTGGCGAGCGCGCTCGACTTTGACTGGTCGCCAGAT
>DPVD01000100.1:31220-32942 GCA_003526745.1 Candidatus Latescibacterota bacterium | reverse complement strand
AACCGAGATTCCCGATATGGTCCTTCAAGAATGGGATCGGGTCAGGATCGGGTCGACCGGGCCCCGCATACTTGGCGTCCCATTTTTTGGCATCAGTCCGAGACACGTGTATGTTCCCTAACGCGGTTAACCAGATCGTGGAACAGACTGTCCCAAACGGTGTCGGCCATGCGTTCGGGGTGAAACTGAACTCCGACGATCTGACCGTCTACAGACTCGAAACCCTCCACGAGGCCATCTTCGGATGAGATCGTTTTGCGTAGCCCCTTGCCCAGATCCTGAATTGCCTGAACGTGGAAGCTGTTCACCGGTTCTGCCTGCCCTATTAGTGCGCTAAGATGGGTGTTTGGCTCGATGTTTACAGGATGTTCGACATCGGTCTGTTCCGTTTGGTGGTGATGATGTGGTCGGATGCCGAGTTGGGTCTCCACGTTCCCGTATATAGTCCCGCCCAACCTGCTGTTGATGAATTGCATACCGTAGCAGATACCGAGGATGGGTATCTCGTATTCCACCGCGGCCTCGAAGGCCAACCTATCAGACTGCGTCCGCTCTGGGGCAGCAGGTGGAAGGTCGTCAGGGAGATCACCCACCAGACCCTCTGTGATGCCCGGCCCCCCCGGGATTACCAGGCCGTGAATGTGCGAGATCGCGATCTGCATCGTTTCGAGCGATGTCATCACGGGAATGACGACCGGGACGCCTCCTGCGCGCTCGATCGCCGACACGTAATCCGCGTTGAGCGAGATCAACGCAGGTTGGCTGTCGGATTTCGACTCGAAGCTCGTTGTAATTCCAATCAGAGGCGTGCTATTGCTTTGCTGCTGCAAAGAAGCCATCTGCTCCAGCTCCCAGAAGCTTGGTTGTGTGCGTGTACGTATAGAGAACACCCTTGTCGAGGGTGGACACAATATTGTCCGCGTTGGCAGGCATACCAGCCACCTGACCCGACGCCAAGATCTTCTCGAACGTAGATTCGATCGCGTGTGCGACAGACGGCTCATCATACTGACCCGGATATCCCATCGACTGTGACAGATCCGACGGTCCGATGAAGTACACATCGATGTTTGGTACCTTCAGGATTTCGTCCACGTTCTCAAGCGCTTCTTTGTCCTCGAACTGGATACAGATCAGCGTCTCCCTGTTAGCCTGTTCCACGTATTCCCTCTGCGTGATTCCAAACCCGTAGTTCGCCGGTCGTGTCCCAGCTGCCAGCCCACGCCTCCCTATGGGATGGTACTTCACGGCATCTACGATTTTCTGGGCGTCGGCGGCTGTGCTGACGTGAGGTACCTGCACACCCATCACGCCTCTATCCATCACTTGCTGGATGTCGGCTGGGTCTTTTGTCCGGGGCCGCGCGATCGGGGTTATCCCATTCGCCTGTGCTGCAATCGCTAGCACTTCGACCGTCTCCGGATTCATCGTCCCGTGTTCACAGTCTATCAAGACCCAATCGAAACCCAGCTTTGCGACTATGTCGACCAGTTGAGGTGAAGGGATCATGATAGAGACACCGAATGTGGGAAGGTTCTGTTTAAGTTTCCTTCTCATTTTGTTCTGAAGCATGCTTTCATATTCTCGGTTTGAGGAGTGGAAGAGGAGGGAGCAGGATCACTTCGCCCGCTTGGGAGGGCCAGGTTCTACATTTCTGGCACGTTCATCATTCAAACTTGGTTGCCCAGTATCCTGTTATAGTGTTTCGCGATAGGCTATTAC
>DPVD01000100.1:17248-30834 GCA_003526745.1 Candidatus Latescibacterota bacterium | reverse complement strand
GCACTAGCATCGCTGAGTATGTGCACGAAACTGGCCTTGTAGCGGCGCTTTCTCTAGGCCTCAGTGATGTTCGACAAGATAGAACGAGATGCCTTCCTGGTCTGTAAGCGAATAGGTCTTCTGTCGGGGAAAGAATTTTGGAAGCCAAAAGATCTCTAACGCTTTCTAATTCGTTAGTCTGTCAACATCAAGATCTTTGTGATTCTTTCTATTAGCTATTGAACCTCCGCAGTTGTGGTTTTTCCTTTTACCGCATCTTCCGCTCCACTCCTGCGCACTAACTAAACCAGGTCCTCATTAACTTGTCTTTCAACCCACCCATACGCCCGCCTCCCATTCTCAACAAAGTACTTCTTCCTTGCATCCTTGCCCTTATCGCTGAAGAACGCGTCTGCGATCCCAAAGACGGTGGCATATGAACCGGATCGTTCGCAGACAGGCCAATTACTACCGTAGATCAATCTGTCCTCGCCAAGCGTGTCCCACATGGCATCGAAGGTTGGCTTGTAGTAACCGGGATCCCCTGGCGCGGGTTGCTGCTTAGCGCACTCTACGAAACCGGAAACCTTCATATAAACGTTCTCGTGTGCAGCTATGGCGTTCAGGCCGGCGATCCACTCCGGGTCGGGTTTTGTCCCTGTGACCAAGACATGAGCGACATGATTGCAGACAATCCGGAGATCCGGGATCTGGGTTGCAATCGAGGCGACTGTTTTCAGGTCACCAGGCTGTGCCAGCAGGTCCATCTCTAAATCGCGATCACAGAGGGCCTTCATTGCACCGATGGTCCCATCTCGACCTACGTTGTGAAGTTCTTTTCGACGCAAACGAACGCCACGGAATATCTGGTTCTGTGACAATCGATCCAGATTGCTGATGTAGGCGGGATCCTCCGTGTCGAGGTTGCCGACAAAGCCGACGATCGTGGGATCGTTCTTCGCGAGCTCCAGGATCCATTCGTTGTCTTCTACCCACACGCTGGCTTCGACGACGACCGTGTTGGTCACGCCGCAGGGGTTTGCTACATCTCTGAAGTTGGCGGGAAGGACCGTGCGGTATAGCAGCTTGTTGTCCTTTGGTGGCCAGGGAATGCCCTGCTTCCGTGTGGGATCGTAAAAGTGTGTGTGCGCGTCGACAATCATAGCGGTCCTCGGTTCGGTTAGTCTTAGTCGGAGATGTCTGGTGAGAGACCGAGCGTGACCTTGGTCTCATCTGGAATATGGTCGGGCGCAAGTGTGTATTCGGTCAGCTTGACTTGGCCCTATAGGATGATCAGACCCGCCCCGGGTGCCTTGGCCACGAGGAGAGAGAAATGTGCTGAACCGCCTGACGTCTTTCGGAAAGTCCTTGAACAGTGAGCGATCCTGTCAGTAACCTCTGAAGTCTCCGAACAGAGGAATACGATTGGCGTGTCATTCTGCGTCGGTGGTGTCAAGGTGAACATGAAGGAGCGATCGAGTTCGTCGCGATCGAGGAGCACCTCAATCTCTTCAGCGAAATGCTCAGGGATGATCTTGGTCTTCAGGAAGAGAGCGACCATCTTGTCTTCGGACCAAGGAACGAGGTCGGTCACGCAAGGTTTAGTACTGAAGGTCCAAGTCGACGACGTTCCGCATCGGAGCGCCGGACAGGAAGCTGCCGAGGTTATGACGGATCAGATTCTCGAGCCGCTGATTTGCAGCCCCGGAGTAGCCAGATTGATGCGGTGTAATGATTACGTTCTTATACCGCCAGAGCGGATGGTCGACCGGAAGGGGTTCCGGATCCGTGACGTCGAGACCGGCTCCAGCAAGCGTGCCCTCGTCGAGTGCATCTATTAAGGCAAGCGTGTTGATGATCCCGCCACGAGTCGCACACAAGATATGAGCGCTCGGTTTCATCAATCCAAATTCAGGGGTGGAGATGAGATCGATCGTGTCGGGTGTGTGTGGCACACAGACCGCGATCCAGTCGGCGTCAGGAATGAGGCGATGGAGGTGTTGAGGTGGGTGTACGGACTCGATGAAGTCGGGTTTGTTCCTGTCCAAACGGCGTCGCGTGGCAACAACTCGCATGCCATGTCCCCAAGCTCGTTTGGCCGTTTCGAGTCCGATGCCGCCAAGCCCGATGACAAGCATGGTCTGACCAGCAAGCTCCCCCGGAGACGGTGTACGCTTCTGCTTTGGCCAGCCCTCGTGCAGCGCAACGCGCCTGATCGGTTCGATCTCTCGGCAGAGCATCAAGGCCATCGCGATCGTATGATCGGCGATATTGGGCCCATACACGCCCGCAGCATTCGTGAGCGTGATGCCCCTTTCTGACAGGAGGTCGAACGGGAAGACGTTGACGCCAGCACTAAACGATTGGATCCACCTCAGGTTATCTGCTCGTTCTATGAAATCCCGTTGGTTGATGTTTCCCAGAGCCGCAGCGTAGCGATCTGCATTGTTCTGAGCGAAGTGAAGATCGTCTACATAGACTAAGCCATCCGACTCGAACTCTTGCTGAATGTCGTCGAAAGTTCTGTCGCCGCAACCAACGAGCAGGATCTGGCCGTTTTTGCTCAAAGTTGGATCTCCCAAGAGTGGCCCTCCCCGCTCTGTATGGAGAGCAACGAGGTGGAACAGGTCACTGATGTATCCTTGATGGTCCAGCCGTCATCAGTCGGTTGCCACGGTTGAGGGGCACCGGACACCGAACGAATCCTGAAGAGGGAGAGGATGCTGACAGTATCCGTACTTTCCCGGAAGTCCAGATACGGTTCGTTGACCTGAGTGAAGACGTCACCAAGTCTGAACCGGTTGTATGGATTTTTGTATTCGTGGTGTTCGAGCGAGCAGGTCAGGTTCGCTCCACTGAGCGATGTGACCAGGGCATCTAGCGCGCCACGCTCTTGCTCAACCGTGAAGGAGCCGTCGGCAGACCAGATCGGGTCCGTAACCGTGTGCCATCGAAGGGAGATCGTTCTAGCACTCGGCAGAGTTGCTTCATCAAATACCACTGTAGTATTGGGTGCCAGATAGCAGACGGTCCGCCGAACAGATGTAACACCATCATACAGATCCGTCAGGTCGATCTGCCACCATCCGCCTCTTTCATCTTCGAAGAGACTGTCTGTGATCCTTGCTTGGTCGGCGCGTTCGCGTCGCATCTCCTTGTCATCGAAGGTCAGGATGTTGTGCCCTAAGGCTGACGCGTTGTAGTACCGGTAGCGATTTTTTCCGAAGAAGTCTAAAGGGTATCCTGGGGGCGATCCAGGGTCGGTGATCAGGCGATCGCCATACGCGTCGATACACACTTGGCCGGCATCGTGGTTGCCGTGACCTTCTGCTCCGTGTCCGCCCTTCCCGTAGACTACACACGTTGCAGATCTGGGGTCCCAGCTCGAGCGAACACTGATGTTTTGGCTGTGCCCGTGGTAGGCACGTCCCAGAGGCAGATCGGGTTCACGAGGTTCGAGAGAAGGATCATACCAAAGTAG
This sequence comes from Candidatus Latescibacterota bacterium, assembly GCA_003526745.1. Lineage (GTDB taxonomy): Bacteria > Latescibacterota > UBA2968 > UBA2968 > UBA2968 > UBA2968. Next base: position 27,374 of record DPVD01000100.1, on the reverse strand, counting down.
CTCCCAGGGGTCGGCGTCTGGATCGTCTGGTTTTGAATGCTCGAGGTAGAACCACTGTAGAGCGGCGTCACGCGACGCATCAGCGACCGTCGCGAACATCGGAGCAGAAGGTGGAAGCCCGATATGCGAGTCACCAAATGGCACGACGTGTCCCGGCGGAACAGTGAAGTAAATCATCCAGCGGCAGGTATCGGCGATTGGGAACGAAGCGAGCCGGTTCTCGCCCCCGCCTGATGCATACCGATGCGCACTGAAGTAGACCAGAGGCAGCGCGTGTGCGTTCGCGTAGGATACGGACTCGTTGAACTCACCTTCAGGACCGTAGTTGTCGAAGTACGCGTCGAGGCGTGGATGCGCGTAGTCGATCAGCTCCTGAGACTGAGGATGATCCTCGCCAAGCGCCAGCCCAGCGATCCCGTGTCCTCCTACAACGCAAGTCATCCAGTTGTTCGTGCCGTTCGCCCACCCGACACCGGCCTCGATATCCTTGAAGAAGGGCTGGATACCACATCGGTCGAGCCCTTCGACGATCCATCGTCGTTGATCTGCGTCGATGAAAGGGTAGAGCCAGTCGTAGGCAATCGAAACAGCCCGACTGAGCTGTCCCGCACGCAGGTCAATGTTCATGCCCGTATGTGCGATGTCTCTCCACTCAGGCCATCGGCTCGTATCGAAGAGTGCATACATCTGTGCGAGAGCGTCGTCACGGTATCGCTTATCCTCAGTGATCAGGCAGGCAAGTGCCGCTCTCATCGTTCGAGTCCCGGCACGATGGACGATCGTGTAGTCACGATTTGAATGTCCAGCGCTCATCGCGTCGCGACCGGGGAACACGTCTCCCGGCTCGTAGACCTTGTTTTTAAGCTCTGCGTCTGCGATTTCCTTCTGTGAAGACCAGAGGTTCCCAGCGTGCCCGGAACGAATGTTCTGCCGGATGTCTTCGACCGAACGTAGACCGTCGACGGGATCAGCTGTTACGAAGATGTGGGGACGCATGGGATCGTGAATTGAAGATCTAAAGATTAGGGTGGATAGTCTGTTTCAGGACCGCGATACGATACATACTTTGGCCAAAATTTCGCCAGAAAGCACTCAGGATGAACGGTGCTTTAGTGTTCGCCCATCTATCTGGCCACATAATGCTCCAGGGCCTTGATGACGGCCGAGTTATCCTGCTCACCGTAACCGGCCTCAACGCCTGCTCGCAGTATGTCCGCATGAAGCGAACTGATCGGCAGCTTCGTGTCGTGCTTCATACCCATGTCGAGTATCAGACCCACATCTTTGAGATGCTGAGCAAGCCGAGCCTCAGGTTCGAAGTCTTCGTGCACCATCTTGTTGCCCTTCTGATCCATCGCCTTCGAGTAAGCGGCTCCACCCTTGAGGACGCCTAGGAGTGTCCCGAGATTGACGCCGGCCTTCTTGCCCAGAAGAAGACCTTCTGCCAGCACGAGACGGTTCAACCCCAAGACCAGGTTCACGATCAGCTTAGCTTCGGCGCCCTTTCCGTTTGGGCCGACGTGATGGATGCTGTTCGAGAAGGTCTCCAGAAGATCGCGCCCCTTGTCGATCTGCTCAGCCTGTCCGCCGACCATGACAAGCGAGGTGCCAATAGCCACCATCTTGCTAGAACCGAGTATCGTTGCATCTAGAAAGTCAATGTTTTGCTGACCGAGCCGACTGGCCAGTTCCATAGAGCGCTCAGGATCCGAGGTGGTCGTGTCGATGACGATATCCCCAGCCCTGAGCGTGCTGGCGAGCCCAGAAGGGCCTTCGACCGCTTCTTCGACGAAATCCGAGTTCGGAAGGGAAAGCACGATACGCCGGGCTTCGGATCCCACCTCAGCAGGGGAGTCGACGCTTTGTAGACCTAAAAACTCGGCCCGCGAGAGAGCGCCCGGGTCGATGTCATATCCGATGCAGGTGAATCCGGCGTCCGTGAACCGCTTGACAAGTGCCGTACCGACAAGGCCGATTCCGATGAGGCCCACTTTCTTGGTTGCTGAATCCATTACGCCCGAGCAGAAACGCACACGTCAGTGATGTAGGACTTAGGGGTGTCTTCCTAGAGAAACCGTTCCCCGTCTAGCTGTTCAAGAAAGATAGCCGTGCTGCGTGACAAGGACAAAGGGTCGGTTGAAGGGGCCCGCTACGGTTTGTTCTTCTTGGCGGCCTTTTCTCGAAGGTGGTGTTTGAGCTCTCGTTTGCGAATTCGGAGATGATTCGGTGTGACTTCGAGAAGTTCGTCGGAGTTTAAATACTCAAGCGAGTCGTCGAGCGACATGGCGCGGTGCGGCGAAAGCTGCTCGTCATCCCCGGTTGGCTTGGAGCGGTGCCCCGTTCCGACTTTCTGGCGACAGATGTTGAGCGTCAGGTCGCCTTCCCTGATGTGTTGACCGATGACCTGCCCGGAATACACGTCCGATCCTGGCGGGATGAAGAAGATGCCGCGCTGTTTTAGATTCGTGAGCGCGTAGGTCGTCGATACGCCCTGATCTTGAGAGACCAAGGACCCTAAATCACGAGTCTCGATCTGTCCAGAAAATGTGTCGTAGCTATCGAAGACTGCGTGGAAGATGCCGTTGCCGCGTGTCACCGTCAGAAAGGGTTGCCGGAAACCGAGCATTCCCCTTGTAGGGACCAGATAGGTGCTATGCACGGTTCCGTCATCGGCGTGTCTGGTGTCGAGGAGTCTGCCCTTTCTGCGGCCCATCATCTCGGTCACCGAACCGATGCAGTCGGCAGAGACTTCTATGTAGACTTGCTCGAACGGCTCTTCCCGGCCATTCTCTGTGTCGTGGTAGATGACCTCCGGCTGACTGACTGAGAATTCATACCCCTCGCGACGCATGGTCTCGATCAGGATCGCCAGATGTAGCTCGCCGCGGCCCGACACGTTCCATTCACCAGCAGATGCCGTATCATCGACGCGAAGGGCTACGTTCCTCTCGAGCTCAAGCGTGAGTCGTTCGCGAAGCTGGCGACTCGTCACATACTTGCCATCCCGACCGGAGAAGGGACTTGTGTTGGCACTGAATGCCATCCGCACGGTCGGCTGCTCTACCTCGATCGGGGGAAGGGGCTGCGGATCGTCGATGTCCGTGATCGTGTCTCCGATCGCAACGTCTTCTAGGCCAGACAGTGCGATTATGTTCCCCGCGTTGACGATGGTCTGCGCCTCTCGTTTCAGATTTCTAAACGTATACACTTCACCGATTTTTGCCGATCGCGTATCCCCAGAGGCCGTCACGAGGGCGACAGTCTGACCTGTCGCGAGCGATCCTCCGCTCAAACGACCAACAGCGATCTTGCCGACGTAGCTGCTGTATTCGAGCGTGGTCACCAGAAGCTGCGGGGGGCCGTCGACGGCTACCTTGGGATGGGGGAGCGTTTCGATGATGGCGTCGAAGAGAGGGACGAGGTTGTCGGCAAGTTCGTTAGGAGAGAGCCCGGAACGTCCCTCTATGGCCTGCGTATAGAGGACGGGGAAGTCTGCCTGCTCATCCGTTGCTCCGAGCTCGACGAAGAGGTCGAAGGTTTCGTTGACGACCCAGTCCGGTCGCGCTGCAGGGCGGTCAATCTTGTTGACGACGAGGATCGCCTTGAGACCTCTCTGCAACGCGTGGCGAAGGACGAATCGTGTCTGCGGCATAGGACCCTCGACCGCGTCGACGAGCAGCAGAACGCCGTCTACCATGTTCATTATTCGCTCGACTTCGCTCCCAAAATCCGCGTGACCCGGTGTGTCGACGATGTTGATCGTCGTATCGCTGAACACAATCCCGGTGTTCTTGGCCGTGATCGTGATCCCTCGTTCCCTTTCGAGGTCGTTCGAGTCTAGGACGCGTTCACGGACCTCCTGATTGTCGCGGAAGACGTTGGTCTGCTTGAGCATCCCATCGACCAGCGTAGTCTTGCCATGGTCGACGTGTGCGATGATCGCGATGTTGCGGATTCTAGATGGATCGATGCCGGTCACCCTCGGATTTGTGCTGTGGTTTCTCGAAGGCAGAAAAGTAATAAAAACGACCATTTGAAGCGTATAATTTCTTGTTATTCCACACCTTGGGAGAATTCCGATGACCAAATCAGTGGAGTCGAATGGAGGTGCCTGCCGTCGTCAAGGCTGTGGCGGGCAGGCAGAGGAAACGGAAAGGAGAGGCGAGAAGTGGGGCTTAAGTCAACTGTGTTGCAGAAACGATGAGTCTACCATAGCCTTCGGTCAGCCCTCGTGCTGTTAGTGCCCGCCGCGAGGCCCCTCCAAGAAGTGGAAAGAGGACTAACTATCTGTGATTCTCTTGGTTTTCAATAAAACACAACCGAGTGATCTACGAGCTGCTTCTCTTCGTATACGAACTTCCCCGAGAAGAACCTCTCCTGCTCAATCCACTGCAGGAAAATGTAGTCCCCCTCCCAGAGGTTGAGATCGAGCAGCTTGTCGTTGTCGATCCACTCGAGATCCCCCTCGGGTGAGTCTATAAGGTCACCCGAGAACTCCGTGCCCGTGAATAGATAGACATACCAGTCGTCGACTTGGTCAAACAAAGGGAATGTGATGATGCCTCGCAGTTTCAGGGCCTTCAGGTCGAGACCGCTTTCCTCCTTTACCTCCCGAATGGCACATTCTTCGGGTGTCTCACCCGGATCGAGCTTTCCACCGAGCCCGTTCCACTTCCCTTCGTGGAAGTCCTGTTCCTTCTTGACGCGATGAAGCATCAGAGTTTTTCCGTTCTGTTTCAGATACACCAGTGTGCCGAGCTTCATCTTGTGGTCGACTTTGAGTGTGCCCTGTCTACCAGGGCAGGCTGTTCAGGACAACGGGTGTATCGCTCCATACAGCGTTTCTAAAAGCGAGCACCATAACCGTGTGGGATGTTTTCCTGGGACCTTCAGGCTGAACTATGGTGACGGGACTCTCGACTTTGACCCAGCCTCTTGAGTCGTAGTATGGCTCCAGTTCTGGGTGACAAAAGAGCATCCCGAAGTCCGCGTCCATCTCGTCTCGCATGTGCGCCTCGGCGGCTCCCACGACAAGGTTTCCATAACCCTTTCCGCGAGCTTCGGGGCGGGTGATCACGCCGTTCAGGCCACCGATCCGGAGTTCGTTACTCTCGTGGTTCAGGATATGGAGACAGGCACCTGCCTGCGTGACGGCTACATTCTCCTCATAGCCGACGCAGTGTATGTCGGTACTCCGCCAGGTCAAGGCATAGCGGTCGTTGTCCCAGAGGTCCGTCCCCCAACGAAACAACGACTCCTTGTCCTGCTCAGTTAGTTTGGTCTTGGTGACGATCTGCAAGCTCAAGGCACTGCCTCCTAAACCTAAGATGGCGCTTTGTCCTAGATCAGGCCAGCACGAACGACCCGTGCATACCAGAAATGGGTTGTCCCGACGGGTCACTCAACCCTTTTTGAAGTGTGGAAACGGATAACGAGAGCGAACGAAATGAGTAGACCCAGGATCGCGGCGATTACGACGGAATACCGGAAGTATTCCCATACCCAACACATCGTGGATCGGTTCCTTGAGGGGTACGGATGGGAAGGTAGCCATCACTATCCAGAAATGGACCTGGTGTCACTGTATGTGGACCAGACGCCTGAAGGCGATCTGAGCCGGGATCGGGCTCGCAGATTCCCCGGAATGCAGATCTATCCGACGGTTGCGGACGCCCTAATGCTGGGCACGGATTTGCTTGCCGTCGACGGTGTGCTCCTGATCGGTGAACACGGTCAGTATGGCCTGAACGAGAAGGGACAGCGGCTTTACCCGAGATACGAGTTGTTTAAGCAGATCGTCGCTGTATTCAAGGCCTCCGGAAGCTCTGTGCCTGTTTTCAATGACAAGCATCTGTCTTGGAACTGGGAACAGGCGCAGGAGATGTATGACATCTCGCGAGAGATGGGATTTCCCTTTATGGCCGGTTCGTCTCTTCCCGTGACGTGGCGGACACCGTCTATAGACTTTCCCTATGGTGCGGAAGTCGAGGAGGCGGTATGCGTGTGCTATGGCGGCGTGGACAGCTACGACTTCCATGGGCTCGAAACGCTGCAATGCATGGTCGAGCGGAGAAAGGGAGGAGAAACGGGGGTTGCTTGGCTGCAGGCGTATCGTGGTGATGCATTCTGGGAAGCGTTCTCTGAGGGTGTTTGGTCACGCGAGCTTTTCGACACCGCGCTTTGCAGAAGCCATACCCTCACACCGTCGCGTGACGGGTACAACCACGTGTTCCCAACTGTGGATGAGATGAAGCGACTCGTCGAGGATCCGGTAGCCTATGTCTATAGGCACTCGGATGGAACTCAGTGCACTATGATTCTGGTTAGCGGCCTCGTTCAGGATTTCAACTTTGCTGCTCGGATGAAGGACTGTAGCAAGCTGTCGACCCAGATGTATCTACCCATGCCGCCTGCGCGGACGACTCTGGCGAGCTTCTTCACACCGCTCGTCAATAACATCGAATTGATGTTCGAAACAGGGCGCGAGACGTATCCGCTCGAACGAACTCTCGTCACGACCGGTCTGACCGCGGCCGGGGTCGAAAGCCTGCATCAGGATGGCGCAAGAATTGAGACGCCACATCTCGCGATCACATACACCGTTCCTGAACAGTCGACCTTCTGGAGGAGCTGAGATGAAGCGGGTTGCCGTCATCTCCACGATCTATGTCTACCTGAAGCACACCCAACACTTCATCGACCGGCTGCTCGTCGGGTATCCGTACGAAGGGGAATGGATTCGACCAGATGTCGAGGTCGTGTCGCTCTATGTAGACCAGAAGCCCGAAGGAGATCAGAGCCTTGATAGATCGCGTGAATTCGGGTTCGATGTGTATCCGACGATCGCCGAAGCCTTGCGCTGCGGTGAGGATAAGCTCGCCGTAGACGGTGTGTTGATCATTGCAGAACACGGGGAGTATCCCTCGAACGAGAAAGGCCAGAAGCTGTATCCGCGGTACGAGTTCTTCAAACAATGTGTTGAAGTTTTCGAGGCGGATGGCCGATCGGTACCCGTATACAATGACAAGCATCTTTCCTACAGCTGGCAGAAAGCGGAGGAGATGGTCGCCGATTCGAAACGTCTAGGCTTCCCCATGCTCGCGGGATCGTCGCTGCCGGTCACTTGGCGACTGCCCGATCTCGAACTGGATTCGGGGTGTGTGATCGAGGAAGCTCTGATGATCGGTGTTGGTGGCTCTGACGCGATGGACTACCACTGCTTGGAGGCGATGCAATGCATGGTCGAGCATCGAGAGGGTGGCGAGACCGGAGTTAGATCCGTTCAGTTGATCGAGGGGGATGCAGTATGGCGGGCAGGGCGTGATGGGATTTGGTCTGAGGAACTTCTGATCGCTGCCCTGTCTCGATGCGACTCACCCAAGGGGCTCCCAGATGAAGACGGTCGTACAATTGATCTCTTCGGTACAGGAGAACTTCTGCAGAGAGTGCCAAAACCGGCAGCCTACCTGATCGATTATCTGGACGGCACAAGGACGACACTGCTGATGCTAAACGGCGGCATCTTCGATTACTGCTTCGCCGCGCGCATCCAAGGTGAATCCAAGCCCGTGTCCACACAGTTCCTTGTCACACCTATCCCGAACGTGAACTACTCCGCCTCACTGGTCCACAAGATCTGCGAGATGCTCGAAACGGAGGAGTCTCCCATCCCCGTCGAGCGCACACAGATCGTCTGCGGGATACTGGAATCCTGCCTTGACTCCATGATGGCAGGCCACAAGCGGCTCGACACCGATCATCTGCGTGTTACATACTCTCCTCCATCGACTCCCCAGCATTTTTGCACCTGAAATTCTTAGGCAAACGCACACCGTTCATCCCGAGTGCCTCAGCCGTGGTGAGTGGCAGCGGGTGTGTCGGGAGAAGATAGTATCGTGACTCTGATTCTTTTTTACGCGAAGAGGGCTAGACATTGCAAATACTCCTGACAAATGACGATAGCATAGATTCACCGTTCCTGGAACTCGCCATCGATTTCCTGCGTTCGAAGGGAAACTTGAAGGTGGTCGTCCCGAGGGAAGAACAGAGTTGGAAAGGCAAATCGATCACCCGCTTCAGTGACATGGTTGCTGAGCCCTGCGAGATACACGGTGTCCAGGGATGCACCTTTTCGGGTACCCCTGCCGACTGCACTAACTTCGCGATCTATAATCTCTACGAAGAACAGAAGCCTGACATTGTCGTTTCGGGGATCAACATCGGCGCAAATACAGGAGTTTCCTTTACCTGTTCATCTGGTACGGTGGGTGCTTGCCTGGAGGCCAATATCGCAGGCGTTCCTGGGATCGCATTCTCTCAGGCACTCGACCGGACGGTGTTCTTCGACTGGGCAGACAATCGACGAGTCCCTGAGGGAACGATGAACGTACTTCGAGACCGCATTCTGCCGCAGATGGACATGACTTGGGAGGCTTTGTCGAGGCGCGAAGACTGGCTCCGGGATCCGATCACTTGGAACGTGAACATGCCCGTGTTGCCTGCCGAAGACTGCAAGCCCGTTTCGGCTTTCCTCGGCCACGCATTCTACGGGTCGATCTTTAAGCAACGAGGAGAGATCTATGTACACGATGTCGACTCGCCAGTACCTGACGAAACGCCGGCATCGGACACGGCAGTGGTGTCGTCCGGCCACGTAGCCGTCACGCGTCTGGACCTGCTGACGTTCGGTCAGGATTCGGATCCCCTGTAGGAATGTGATGAGAGTGCTCAGTCGTAGAGACGTGGTGTCGCTTCTGTCGATGCCGAGTTGTATTGACAGCATGCGATCGGCATTTCAGGCCCTTGCGGGTAAGACTGTTCAGGCACCTCAGAGGACGGTGATCCGGATGCAGGATCGGCTGGGCTTTTTAGGATCCATGCCGGTGTATGCTCCTGGATACGGATCAGCTGCCAAAGTCATGACCATCTACCCGGAGAACCATGATCTCGGGATCGAGTCTCATCAAGGCCACATCCTTCTGTTTGGGGAAGAGCTTGGGGATCCGCTCGCCCTGATCGAGGCCGGATCCATCACAGGTCTGCGGACGGCTGCAGTCAGTGGGCTTGCGACGGATATCCTCGCCGGGCGGGACGCGTCGACGCTCTGCATACTGGGTTCGGGTGTACAGGCACGAACCCATACGATGGCGATACGGAGCGTTCGCGAGATTAATCGTATTAGAGTGTGGAGCAGAACGCGTGAGCACGCCGAGACGTTCGCACAGTGGGTTGAGGCAGAGACGGGAATACTGCCCTCCCTGTGCGTTACTGCCGAGGAAGCGGTCAACGGGGCCAATGTGATTTGTACCGTGACGGCCTCGACTGAACCGATCGTGCAAGCGGAGTGGTTGAAGCAGGGATGCCACATCAACGCTGTCGGTTCGTTCACGCCCTCTTCAAGAGAGCTTTCGACGGAGACGGTCAAACGGTCCAAGTTATTTGTCGATTCGAGAGCCTCTGCAAGCGTCGAAGCTGGGGATATCCTGATCCCGAAGCAGGCAGGCGCAATCACTGACGATCACATCTTGGCAGAGCTAGGCGAGTTGATCACCGACAGGGCAGAGGGCCGAACCCATCCGAACGATATCACCGTATTCAAATCGTTGGGGTTGGCTATCGAGGATCTGGTTGCTGCAAAGGCCGTGTATGATCGTGCAGTTTCTGAAGACGTTGGCATTCTGGTTGGCTAAGAAAAGAATGGCCAAGAAAAACACGCAAGAGCACGGAAGGACGGTAACAGCTTGATACTGAGACCCTGGTGAATAGGTTGCCCCGGGTTTCGTGCATCTGCCTTTTGCTTCGTGCCTGGGTGTCGGAGCCTGCCGCGAGTTAAGCTGAGGTGTGGTTCATCAGATGTTAGGGAGGGTATATCGAGTCAGAGTCACACGATGCATATGCCGCGTTCCGGATCCCAGACTACCGTCGATACCTGTCCGGGTGGTTCGCGGTCCTGACCGGAACGCAGATACAGGGCGTGGCGATCGCGTGGGAGATGTATCAGAGGACGGGGGAAGCACTGGCGTTAGGGTTTGTCGGGCTCGCACAGGCTGCGCCGACGATGATCCTAGCTTTGCCTGCTGGATACCTCGCCGATCTATTCTCTCGACGCAAGTTGGTTATTCTAAGC
>DPVD01000100.1:9393-16953 GCA_003526745.1 Candidatus Latescibacterota bacterium | reverse complement strand
GTTATTCTAAGCCTGACAGGCATGACGGCAACGTCGATTTGTCTGGCCGTCCTGTCCTCCTCTCAGGGATCGATTGCTTGGATGTATGCGTTCTTAATTATTGACGCTACGTTTGCTACGATCGGACGCCCTGCACGATCAGCTCTCCTACCTCAACTCGTGCCGCGTGATGTCTACCCCAACGCCGTCGCTTGGAGCACGAGCATGATGCAGCTCGGATGGGTCGTCGGCCCCGCATTGGGGGGCGTGATCATCATCTGGAGCATCCCGGGTGCCTACCTGATTGCTGCATCGGGTTCGGCGATCTATGCGATGCTGCTTCTCACGATGTCGTTCCGGGCGACCGGGAGTGTGAAGGCCGAGGCACCGATGCAGGCGCTGTTCGGCGGGCTGCACTTCCTGAAAGAGAATCGGCTGGTCCTGACGCTGATGTCTCTCGATATGTTCGCCGTTCTATTCGGTGGGGCCGTATACCTGTTACCGATATACGCAGAAGAGATCCTGCGCGTCGGCCCAACGGGTTTCGGCTGGTTGCGCGCAGCTCCCGCGATGGGTGCCTTCTGCATGGCGATCTTGATCGCCCATCTACCGCCTATGCAGCGCGCGGGGTGTAACTTGCTCCTTGCCGTCGGGGCTTTTGGCGTCGTGACGATCATCTTCGGAATCTCGGACTCCTTCGGGCTTTCCTTCGCCATGCTGTTTCTTACGGGGCTGTTCGACAACGTGAGTATGGTGATCCGACATACGCTAATTCAGCTGTCGACGCCGGATGGTATGCGTGGTAGAGTGAGTGCGGTGAGCGGTGTGTTCGTCAGCGCCTCGAACGAGCTTGGTGGTTTAGAGTCTGGCGTGGTCGCACACTACTTCGGGCCGGTCGTCTCGGTCGTAAGCGGCGGGATCGGCACGTTGCTCGTAGTCGTCGCAACAGGAGTTTTCTCTCCAAGACTTCGTAGACAGGGCGCATTGACTAAAACAGATTGAGCCAAATGACGAGGCCGAGCCATGATGTATCCACAGATCGAGCATCCACAGCTTCTCCTGCCTGACGCCGTAATTGACGGAAGTGATGGTGAATCCAAGGCGGGCCGAGCTCTCCTGGTCGAACACGGGGTGATCCAGAGTGTCGGCGAGACTGAGCGCGTGAAGCAGGACTGCCCGAACGGTACGGTGACCGTAGACCTGTCGGGTGCGACGCTCTGTCCAGGTCTCATCGACGGTCATACACACCTCAGCCTCGCGGGAGACGGTCGCAACTACGACGAGATGTTCTCGGAAACGGACGAAATGATGGTGATTACGGGCGCGATGAATATGATGAAGCATCTACGCGCAGGTATTACGACGATTCGGGAACACGGGGCTAGGAACCAGGTTGGTTTCGCACTGAAGGAAGGTCTTCAGCGAGGGTATCTGCCGGGGCCACGCATGCAGGTCAGCGGACGACCTATCACGTGTACGGGTGGACACTTCTGGTTCTGTAACGAGGCGGCGGACGGCGAGGACGAGATCCGAAAGTCGGTCAGGCGCCTCGTGCACGAGGGGGCCGACTACATCAAGATCATGGCTTCGGGAGGGGGAACACGAGGAACGATCCCTGGTCGGGCGTCGTACACTGAGGCGGAATTACACGCTGCCGTTCACGAAGCCCATCATTTCGATAGAACGACGGCCGCACACTGTCGCGCTCGCGAGTCGATGAAACGGGCCATTCAAGCTGGGATCGATCTAATGGAGCACGCAGAGTTTCTGGATCCTGACGACGAGATGCGGTTTGATTCGGAGATCGCGGCTATGATGGAGGAAAGCCGTATCTGGATCAGCCCGACGCTCCAGGCTTGGACCAAGTACTCGCGAATCGTCGAGCTGCGGAATCAGCGTGACATGGGATCTCTTTCGCACGAAGGCGAATTGGAGCTCGAGGGATTGGCAAAACGGGCAGAGGGTAGACTCGGTGTGATGCGAAAGCTGCTGGAGTATGATGTAAAGGAGCGTGTTCTGCCCGGAACAGACTCAGGCGTGGGGATGCTGGCCTTCGGACATCTGGACTATGACTTAGAGTTGTTGGTAGAGGTCGGGTTCACGCCAGCGGAAGCGATCCTTTCGGCAACCCGGATCTCAGCCGATGCGATCGGTCTGAGCGAGTCGATCGGGACGATCGAGGCAGGCAAGGTCGCAGACCTGGTCGCTTTCGAGGGCGATCCGTCGAAGGACATTCTGGCGACAAGGCGGGTGCGGGCAGTGTTTCAGGCGGGCAGCCTTGTTCCCTAGGGAAGGATGGCCACGAAACGCGAGACCAAAGGCGAGAGGACGAGGCTGCGCTGGCGATACTGACGGATAATCGGATCGCCTTTGTGAAACACTACCGAGCTGGGCGAGAGGCTGAACTATGAGGCAATCGCCCACCGCCATTAACTACGAGACAGGGGATAGGTATGCAGAGCAACGTGGTTTACGGGATGTATTCGGGACTGGCGCTCCTGCTCGATGTATACGAGCCGGAAGAGCCCAACGGATATGCTGTAGTGTTCATTTCTGGAAGCGGGTGGAGTGCGCCTCTGGGACTCGAGTCGAGAGAACTCAAGCACAGCGGGCAGGAGCAGGTCTATGCGGTGCCTTTGATGGAGGCCGGCTACACGACTTTCGCAATCAATCACCGAGCTGCTCCGAGGTTTACCTACCCGGCCGCGATCGAAGATGCGCAGCGCGCCGTTCGCTTCATTAGGCGTCACGCCCAGATATACGGGATCGATAAGGACAGGATCGGGGCACTTGGCGGGTCATCCGGAGGCCATCTCTCTCTGATGCTTGGATGTATGCCGGCGGATGGTGATCCGGAGAGCGGGGACCCGCTTCTCCGAGAGAGTGCTAACGTACAATGCGTGGTCGCGCGCGCGGCGCCTTCGAATTTCCTGGCTGATAACCAGAGTCTGTATGGCTTCCTAAGCTGTCGCCCACCCGCAGCTGACGATAGGACATCTCTGGAATATCACACCCATTACGAGGCATCACCGATATCTCACGTGACGAGTGACTCGCCACCAACGTTGCTCACGCATGGTACTAACGATGATGTCGTGGCATACAACCAGTCCGTGATCATGCTGGAAGCGCTGCAGAGGGCAGGCGTCAAATCGGAGCTGCTAACGATTCCCGGGGGCGGTCACGGAGCACGATTTGGAGGAGCCGACGAGCCCGTACCTGACTATGTAGGTCGGTCGATAACGTGGATGGACGAGAATCTTAAGACAGACGGATGAGTGACTTCGAAACCATCCGTGAGAGACTCTTAGAGCGAGAGGTCTACGGATATCACGAGCGTAGTTCGTTCAATCGGAGTCTTGCGATTGCCTACGCATCCGCGCTTCAGGATGCCGGAAGCTGGGCGGACATTAACTACCACGATCGGGGGAGATCAACGTGGTTGCCCGCGATGCATCTGGGTCGCACAAACGTTATGCTGCGGGGTGCGAGACATCGGGATGTTGCGGATGTAGATCGCCTCACACTGTTGGACGCCGCTCGCTCGGCCCAAAGGTTCTGGCTCGGTCGACGACCGGAAAGCGACAACTGGTGGCATAACACAATCGGTGGTCCCTCGTCTTTGATGCGCCTTCTGATTCTGTTCGGTGAGGATCTGGAGTCGGATCTTCGCGAAGCGACGCTCAACATCCTGGCAGATGTCGAAATCGGGATGACGGGTCAGAACCGTGCGTGGGTTTCCACGATCAACTTCGTGCGGAGTGTTCTGATCGAAGACGAGGAGCTGGTTCGTGTCGCCCTCGCGGAAGTGCTTGGTGAAGTGGCCGTTTCGGATGGCCCTGAGGGCATTCAGCCCGGATGGAGTTTCCATCAGCATGGACCCCAGCTCTATCAGGGCAACTATGGCGCGCATTTTTTAGAGACGGTGGCTCCCTATGCGACTCTTCTGAATGGAACGCAGTTAGAGCTGTCTCACGAACAGGTCGGTCTGCTGACCCGACTGACGCTCGAAGGTACGAGCTGGATGACGTGGGGGAGTCGGATGGACTTCAACGTTGTCGGTCGGTTCATCTCGAGCCCGCATCGGAGTCGATGGGAATCAGAGAAGCTGGTTGAGCCCTGCGAGCATCTTGCAGAGGTAGACGCCGGGGCATCTGAATCACTCTTGGCATTCAGAGATCGACTCGAAGACAGTGTGCCTCCGGGTCAAGGTGCACCCGCAGGCAATCGTTACTTCTGGAGGTCTGACTTTATGGTCCACCGGGCCCAAGAACGCTACCTTTCGATCCGCATGAGTTCTACGCGGACAGTACGGAGCGAGTCCTGCAACTCTGAAGGCCTGCAGAACTATCACATGGGCGATGGCGTCACCCTTTTCGTGACGCGTGGCGACGAGTATGACGGAATCTTCCCTGCCTGGGATTGGAAGCGTATTCCGGGGGTGACGTGCCAGCGATCGGATGAACCGTTGGATCCGCTGAGTGTGGGCAAGGATCTGGGGTCGGATCTGTTCGTGGGTGGCGCGAGCGATGGTCGTGACGGGGCGGCTGGGATGCGCATTGTTCGTGACGGTGTATCGGCTCGGAAGGCCTGGTTCTGTCAGGATGAAACACTCGTATGTTTGGGCTCGGACATCGCATCCCACGCTCGTTATCCTGTGACGACGTCGATCAACCAGTGTCTGATGAAGAGCGACGTGTATATCGGCACGTCAGAAGGATTTCAGGAGTTTCTATATACCGACAGGCTGTTTGGCGGTCTCCCGTGGGTTCATCACGACGGGATCGGCTACCTGCTCCTCCAGCAGATGGCCGTCGATCTGCGCAAGGAACCCCAGTGGGGAGCGTGGAAGGACATCAACGGCAACACATCAGCCGATCGTGTGATGCGCGATGTCTTCAGCCTCTGGATCGACCACGGCATAGGCCCGCTGGACGCACATTACGCCTATGCCGTCGTTATGGGTGTCGATGTCAAGCAGACGGCGGATGTGAGCGGGTCACCGCCATTCGAAATCGTGGCAAACACCGCTGATATGCAAGCCGTCAGGTGGGGTAGCGGCCTAACACAGGCCGTCTTCTGGAAGCCCGGAGAGATCGAGCTGTTAGAGGGCAGATCGGTGGCAGTCAACCAGGGCTGTGTCTTGATGGTGCGAGATGCCGAGCTGACCGTTGCCAATCCGAATCAGCTATCAGAGCGGATAGAGGTTGAATTACGAGAGCGAGATGCGGTCCGTGAACTGACCATTGAGTATCCCCAGGGTGGCGAGGCAGGGAAGAGCGTGACGAGGAGCCTCTAGCAGAGTCCCGTCTGTATTCCGCGCAAACAGACAACTTGCTGGGATCTCGGCTCGTCCTGGGAAACGGCGTCGTCGCCCACGAGGCTCTTTCCTCTGCTTTTAGGTCTTTACCCTCTCGATAGGCAGGATCCCATCCCGCTAGACCTTAAAGGTCTAGCCCTTCTTGTGCTGAAGCTTCCTCCACCTGAGTTCGTCTAGCCTCGATCGATAACGATTGGCTCTATGCTCTGTGTGGCAGTAAAAGTTTTGAGGTTTTGGATATCCCGATGGAAGCGGTCGTTGCTGCAATTAGATGGGAATGGTTCTTATGGTGACGGATATACGGAGAATCAACCTTTGAGCATCGTGCAAGTATCTGATTGAAGAGACGAGCACGTCGACCTGATCCCTATCAATGAACAACGGGATCCAATTCACAAAAATGCTCGTTAGGAAGTGCAGGTGGGATTGATATCAGACCTTGTAAGCGGGTGCGTGGCGTCGTCTTGCGCTCAAGTGGTCGGACCTAGACAGGATTATGCCGGTGTGCAAGGTTGGAAGGCAACGAATGGACGGTTATAAGGGGGCTGGAGTCTCCACGGGGCAACCTAACCCACCAGATCTTTCGTAATCGCAAAACTTCTCGTCACTGCATCCAACGGATCGGGGAGGTCATTCTTGATCTCAAGACTGACCGGACCATCGTATTCGATTCCACGCAGCACATCGAAAAGACGCTCCAGCGATTCCTGCGTCTGAACGCCATCCGTCAGGGCCAGATGCAGGTCGTTATCGCCATCGTTGTCATCCAGGTGCACGTATCCTAGACGGTCGCCCACATCTGCCAATACCTCCACCGGATTCTCGTCGGCCATTTGTGCGTGACCGATGTCGAACAGCAGATACAGATTCGGGTGACCCGTATCCCGAATGAACGACATTGTCTCGCTTACGGTAGGGAAGGCCGTACCCGGAAAGTGCTCGATACACACCTTGATCCCAAGCGGTTCCGCATGGGAGGCGATGTCCGTGTAGTGTTCAGCATAGCGAGAATAGGTGCTCGAATCTACAGGGCGATCCGGGACAACGTATGCGAACCCAGCGCCCTGTTCGGCCACGTGATCGAGCGCGTTTTTGATGTGTGCGGCCATCGATTTGACTGCAGCAGAGTCTTCGGAATCAAAGGTGGCGCCTTCCGGTCGCTCATGTGATGCTGCAAGGCAGAGCACGTCGAGCCCGAGCTCCTGCCGACGATCACGTGATGCCTCTGACCGAAGCCAGCTGGGTCGAATGTCGACGGCGCCAAGACCTAGATCGGAGAGCGTCGTCAGGATATCGGGTTCCGGGTCATCGAGTGCCCAGGCACAGCACGACAGAATCATACGGTTCTCCTTTCAGGCAGCTACACGGTGACGCCACGTTGTGCGAGCCGACCAATCTTTCAAGCATCGACCCATTCAGCGTCGAGCGAGTTGTTCCCGTCAGTTTGTGACTTCACCGACATCCGACACGGACACTCCAGCCGGAGCAGTAATCTCAGCAGATGCAGCTTGGTTTCGGGAGCTCAGGGCGTTTCTCGCTTGCGGAAAGGTAGTCAACCAGCTTCCGCTTAGGAAGATCCGTCAGACGGTATCTTCTTGCAGCTAGCGTCGTAGCTCTTCTTCAGGTGCCTCGCAGAACTCGATACCCCATCAGGTAGGTTCCAGAGCCCTTCGTAGGGCCCTTGGCCTACAAGAACTAGGATGACGATCGCGTCCTTGGATGCGAGCAGAGGATAGATGCGGGGACGGATGAGCCGGGTGGCATTCTTCAGATCAAACTGATGAGTTCACGGCATTTCCAGTCCGTGAATGCTTCCATCGTCGAGACAAGGTTCAGTGGGCGTCTCCATATCAAAGGCGGACGGATGTTCGGGATGATCGAGAGTCTGTAGTCAGAGCGACAAGCCTAGAGTGAGTATCCATCGACACCGCACTCACAAAGTTGGGTGTGATATCGCGGGATTAGAGC
Organism: Candidatus Latescibacterota bacterium; assembly: GCA_003526745.1. GTDB lineage: Bacteria > Latescibacterota > UBA2968 > UBA2968 > UBA2968 > UBA2968. The sequence goes on along the minus strand of DPVD01000100.1, from coordinate 9,686 downwards.
CTCCTCGAAGGAGTGACGCTCTTCCGGATTGAGACGGCACCGGATGATCAGATACGAGACATCGTAGACGCCTATCCCGCGACTGAGGAGCTCCCAATCGAAAATAAGAGGCGGTCCGCTGCCTTCGTTTGGGACGAAGATGTTCCAGGGATGCAGGTCGGCGTGTATCAGCGTCAGGTTCGGGGCGCAGTACCGATTCTCGATAATCGATGGCCAAGCTTCGATGGCGGCTCGACACGCGGGAAGCAGGTCGGCAGGCAGATCCGGCGCGATCTTGAACATACGCTCAAGAT
>DPVD01000100.1:6674-9079 GCA_003526745.1 Candidatus Latescibacterota bacterium | reverse complement strand
GTTCGGTCGTCGCCCACAGGTCGGCGGGATCGCCCGCTTGCGCCATGTCGCAGATGTCGTTCCGTTTCGTGGTGTAGGTATCGTCTTGGATGAAGGGCTGGTCCCAGCACGTTGCGTGGATCGATGCGATTTGATCGACAACGGCCCCGAGCCCTTCGACGGTCGGTTCGCGGTCGGAGGTGACTGCGAAGCTGTGTGTGTTGCTGAGGTCTGCCTGAAGAATGAAACTGTTGCCCGACTCTTCGTCTAGGTGTGCGTCGTAAGTCGGCGGGCTGACGAGTTTGCCTATGCGCGGGGCGATGTTCGCGTAGAAGGCGAACTCGCAGGAAGCCTTCGGGAAACCGTCTGTGTTGGTTTTGATGATGTAGCTTCGGGGAACGGTGGGTGGTGTGTCAGGAGAGAAGAGGGCATCGAATCGGATGAGATCATCGCCCATGTCACCCGGCAGGATGGCCGTGACACTTCCGTCTGGCAGCGCACCCGACGTTCTCAGGCGGTTCTGGAGGTACTCTGGCGTCAGGCTTGGAATCATCGGCCCTATGATGCCTCTATCGATTGATCATGGCGCAACCACGCCCAGTTCTTTCCGTCGTTCCGCCATATAATCAGCGACCTCGACGACCGTTCCTGTCCAGATGCGATTCCGGTTTGCGCCCAGGTGCTCGCAGACTTCGGCAAGTGCTTCGGTTTCGACAGGGATATGTTCGCCGCCCACACCGTGCAGGCAGATGATCGCCCAGTGTCCACGCTCTGCTGCCAACTCGATAAACTCAATCATCTCAGACCCTGGGATGTGCTGGACCGCCCAAGACCAGGTGTATGCGAGGTCGATTAGGAGAGGATCGTTAACGCGCTCACCGCCGCCTCGTCCGCACACGAATCGTTCTGCGACTAGAGGCACGTACGACTCCCGGTTGCGTCCAGATCCAACGTAGCTCTGATAGCACGGGTAACAGAAGCTTCGATGGCCCTTCTGCTCTGGAAATGCCCGGTTCATCGCTTGTGTCGCCTCGTCGATCGTAGACGCGATGTCGTTGAGCGTCAGTTTTTCCAGACAGTGCTCGCTGCTGAACCCGTAGTTACACGAACAGGGGTGACTACACGTATGGTTCCCCATCTCGTGTCCTGACTGGCTGGCTTCTTGCCACCGAGGTAGAAGCGTCTTCCATCGATCGCCTTTGCCTGGATTCAGGTAGAAGGTTCCCTTGAGGTCTTGTGTGTCCAGGAGAGGGATCGCGTTGTCCAACTGCGTGACGATGCCGTCGTCGAAAGTCAGAGAGACCGCGCCCTTGATGTCGTCAGGCCAGAAGTTTTTCATTGTCTCAGATCGGTCTATGTGGGCAGAACATCGATGTCTTCGCCGTTCTGATACCTGAGGGCGTCATCGATCATTGTGATGATATCATACTGCGGCTCAAACCCAATCAAGTTGCGTGCTTTGGACAGGTCGAACTGATAGTGTGTCGGTGTGCCGGGAGACACCACATCAATGTACGGGATGTCGAGCTTCTCGGATAAATATGGGATCGTTTCGTCCCAGGTGAAGGGCTTGGGCCCGGCGATCTGTATCGTCTCACCGTGAGCGGGCTCTTTGTCGAGCGCGTCAACGCAGCCCTGAACGATGTCCCGTACATCCGCGATGTGCTTCTTGTAGGGTCGGTTCTTCTTGTCCCGAAGGAGGACGAGACGTTCGTCGCCCTTCCAGTATTGTTCCAGAGCCGGGCTTGATTTCACGCTGCTCAGGTAGAATTGGCGGAATGTCAGTATTTCTCCGGCGCCGACGACCAGACAGAAGCGGATGATCGTGATCGGCGTGTGGAAGGTTCGGATGTACCCGTTGCAGAGCTCCTCGCCGGCAGACTTCGAGAGTGCATACCAGCCCGTCGGACACCGCGGCATATCATTTTCTCGGATCGGGTTGTCGAGCCCTTCCGGCGGATATTTTGCATACTGGGCGTCGGTGCTCGCGAACAGAAGGTGCTTTAATCCTTTGTTCGCTCGAGCCGCCTCGAGGACGTTGAAGGTGCCTCGGATGTTGATGTCAAAGTAGTCGTTCTCGCTGAAAGGTCCGCCTCCCTGGAAGGCGGCCCCGAGATGGTAGATCGCGTCGACACCCTCCACCACGCCGTTAACGTCGTCCACGCTCGTCAGCGAACCCTCGATAAGCTCAATACCCAGCGGCTCAAGTTTCTCGATCCGCGGATCCTTCGGCCAGACGAGGCCACGAATGTCGTGACCTTCCGTTCTCAGCTTCGCTGCGACGTTCGCTCCGATGCGACCCGTGATACCCGTGATCAGAATCTTCATTCCTGTCTCCGTTTCCATCGAAAGGGGAATCTATGGATAAGCCATGTGCGCACGATGAGCAAGGCCCGGAGACTCCGGAGGCTTGCTCTGTTCAGGCA
>DPVD01000100.1:4480-6388 GCA_003526745.1 Candidatus Latescibacterota bacterium | reverse complement strand
GGAGCCTCAGGAGGCTTGCTCTGTTCAGGCGATTTCCTTATAGAAGAGCGCGCCGAATACCACCAAAATTACCTGATTTGACGAGGATCAACCGTGTTGACGATCGAAGCCCTTCGTTCCCGTATTTCGAAGCTACCACGCGTTGCCCTAGGACACTTCCCGACACCATTGGAATACCTGCCGCGTTTGTCTGACGCCTTAGGCGGACCGAAGATCTTCATCAAACGTGACGACTGCACCGGGCTTGCCTTTGGCGGAAATAAGACGCGACAACTCGAATTCACCGTCGGTCTTGGTATCGATCAGGGCGCGAATGTGCTGATCGGGGGCGCGGGATCACAGTCGAATCACTGTAGACAGCTGTCCGCCGCCTCTGCCAAGCTGGGTGTCGAGTGTGCAGTCGCGGTCGTTTCGGACCACAAGTCGAAGACCATGCAGGGGAACCTTCTACTCGATGATCTGCTGGGGGCTTCTGTGCAGATGATCGATGTGCCGACACAGGAGCTGCTCGATGATGCGAAGCAGGAGCTCGCAAAGGAGCTGGAAGCGGAGGGGAAGAAACCGTTTATCGTGATGCAGCCAGAAAACCGCCCCTACGGTGCTATGGGTTACGCGCTCGCCGTGGCCGAGATGGCGGAGCAGATGGCGCAGATGGGAGAGACAATCGACGCGATCGTCGGCTGTTCCGGAAGCTGTACGCAGCCGGGCATGATCTTCGGCAACAAGGTGCTCGGGGTGGATGCGAAGATCCGAGGGATCGCGCCTATCGAATGGTCCTACGATATCACCGACGCGTTCCTCGGACTCCTGTCTCGGATGGCGGAGATTCTCGAGCTTGATGTAAGCTTCGAATCAGATGACGTGTGGAACTCGGCAGCCTATATAGGCGAAGAAGGATACGGTTACTGCTCGGAGGCGGGGAACGAGGCACTCCGGTTGATGGCATCGAAGGAAGGGATTCTGCTCGATCCGATCTACACGGGGAAAGCGCTGTCCGGGATTATCGATCTGGTTCGAAAGGGCGAGTTGGGCAAGGACGATACGGTGGTCTTCCTGCATACCGGTGGTACGCCTGCTCTGTTTGCTTACACGCAGGAGCTCCTTGCGTGAACGCACACGCCCTGTCTACACGGCGGCCCGCTACTGCAACTTCTAGAGAAAGAGTTCGAGAGGCCAGAGTATGCTGAGCGGATTGCTCGCCGAACGCGAGAGAAATGGGAATCCAATCCGAGTCGGACTTGTTGGTTCAGGCAAGTTCGGGACAGGGTTGGTCGCGCAAGTTGCAGGCATGCGCGGCATGGATGTCTGTGCGATCGCGGATATCAACCTTGATAACGCGAGGGAGGCCTTTGGAGCAGGAGGACACGCTGCGGAGCAGACGTATGTCGTTCAGAACGGAAATGGGTTGGAGGATGCGTTGGCGACCGGGAAGAGAGCCATCACGGACGATGCGAACCTGATCACGACGAGCGACCAGATCGATGTGGTCGTGGATGCGACCGGTCTACCCTCTGTCGGAACCCGAACGGCTCACGATGCGATTGCGAACAACAAGCACATCGTGATGGTGAACGTCGAAGCGGATGTGACGGTTGGCCCGTATCTGAAGCGGCTTGCGGACGCTGCGGGCGTAGTCTACTCGCTTGTGGACGGCGACCAGCCAGGATGCACGATGAACATGATCGACTGGGCGTCTGCACTCGGGTTCGAGATCGTGGCAGCGGGACGCGGCACGATTATGTTGGGCGACGATCGAGAGGGTTTGCCAGATACGGTTCCGGAAAGATTTGGGTTCAACGAGGAGATGATCGCTCGACGGAAGATCAACGCTAAGATGTACAACTCCTTCCGAGACGGTACCAAGGCGCAGGTCGAGATGACGTCGCTCTCGAATATGGCAGGTCTGCC
>DPVD01000100.1:0-4188 GCA_003526745.1 Candidatus Latescibacterota bacterium | reverse complement strand
CGAATATGGAAGGTCTGCCGCCCGATTGCCGCGAGATGCACGAGCCTTCGGTCAGCATCTCGGATATCGCACGAGTGATGAGTTTGGATTCGGAAGGCGGCATACTCCAGAGCAGCGGTGTTGTCGAGCTGGCAAACAGTATCGCCGAAGACAGTAAGACGCCGCTCGAGAGACCACTGAATATGGGCGTGTTCGTGGTGATCCGGACCGACCACCCGTTTATCCAAGAGGACCTCAAAGGATACATTTCGATCGAGGGCGGGAACGGCGCAAATCATCTGCTCTACCGCCCGTATCACCTTGTGGCCGTTGAGGCTCCGATCACGATCGCCAAGGCAGCCCTGTATGGGCTTCCGACGGGAGCTCCGATTGGTCACACCTCCGATGTGATCACGGTGGCCAAGAAGGACCTGGAGACCGGCGAAATCTTGGATGGTGGAGGCGGTTACACGGTCAACGGTCTGATCGAACGAGCAGACGTTTCTGTGAGAGAGCGGCTGCTTCCACTCGGGTTGAGCGCGGGAGCCAGGCTTCTGAAAGATGTCGCAAGAGGAGAAGTGATCCGATACGAGGATGTAGATATGGTCGACAGCCTTGTGCACACGGTGAGGAAGATGCAGGACACAACGTTCTGGGGAACGAACTAGGTGAGGTTGCTGAGCACATCCACCTGTTCATCACTCGGTCGCGCCGTTGCCGACCATCTTTTCACAACATACAAGTTGACGCATCTGGAAGACGTGGGCTGCTGCGGTGATGGGGGGCAATGCTAAAGGGGAGATGGCCGCCCAAGTGGTCGGATCCGGGGCTTCGGAGGAGGCTCTCAACGGTGCGGTTGAGCCGGAGTGCTGGAAGGGACGCGTTTCGGTTTCGGTTGCGGGGCGATTGCTCGAGAAAGGTGCGGATCCTTCTTGGCTGAGCCCTACTGGGGATGCGGCGCACGAACAGGCGAGCAAGCAAGTCGAAGATTGTTAGAGACTGGCTCAAGGACAGGAATTTCTGAGAGTACGAGAAAACGGCGCTGGCTTAGTTTAGTCATACATCCTCTTCCTTACCAGAAACCGACGATCGGTATGCGGCATCCAAAACCTCCACACTGCGCATAGCAACCTCACCGGGCGCGTAGTTGACCTCGGTCGCCCCGCTGATAAGGTCGACGAAGTTTTTCGGTGGGTCCGTGCAGGCGTAGGCCCCCGCGTTGGGTTCGAGATCTACAGACTCACTCCCACCATCGTGCCGGATGAGTTCCATTCGAGCACGTTCGCAGTCCAGCAGGAGCATCCCTTCGTCGCCGAAGATCCGCAGGTCCACCTGAAAGCCTTGCCCAACGGGTATACTTCCCGATCCGGAGAACGTGCCGATGGCACCGGCATCGAAACGCACCGTCATGGCGTCGTAAAGATCTACCTCGGCGCCGGGTCCAGACATCAACGCGAAGATCGATTTGGCTCGCAGTCCCGTAATCCAGAACAGCATACCCAAGGCGTGAGAAAGTTGAGCGTGGCCATAGCCGCCGTCTGATTTGACGGGATCGGACCAAGTGGACAGATCGGGTTCAAACACGCCGGGGCCAGAGCTGCCACTGTCTGCGCCCGTATCGAATTCCTGGCCTGACAGAAGCGTCCGGACGGGTGAAGCCATATGACATAGTACATACTCGATGGTTCCCACGCTGCTCGCATCAAGAAGTTCCTTCGCGCGCTGAACGAAAGACTTATAGTGCCACCCATACGGAACCAGGAGGTGGCGGCCCTTTTCCCTTGCCCTATTGACTAGCTTGCGTGCGTGATGGGCACGAGTCGTCATTGGTTTCTCGCACATCACGTGCAGACCGGCATCCAGAGCAGCCAACGCATGCTCGTGATGCAGCGTATGCGGGGAAGCCACGACCACACCATCAAGCTCGCAGTCATTGAGCAGTTTACGGTAGTCTTCAGTCGCATAGGCGAAGCCAAAGCGTTCCTGAACCTGCTTCAGCTCCGTTTGCCCGAGACGGCAGACCCCAACCATTTCGACGTCATCACGATCCACCAGGATCGGCAGGTGATTGCTGGTAGCCCACCACCCGGCACCGATGAATCCTATCTTCACTTTGTTTGACACCATATCGTCTTCGCTGAACTTCCAAGCCGAATTCGCTAACAAGCTTTATCGGCCTTACTTTACGCCGTGATTGCTTCACAGACCCAACGCCACGATCTGGTGAAGAACGAGGAACGATGGACAAGATGACATGGAAATCTCCAAACTAGGAGTAAAAACGGGAAAGTACAACGGCGGACACTAGAATGTAAGTACCCGCCGATTCTGTTAGGGTAAAGCGTATCGAGGGAAGTGAGTACACTAGGTGTGGTCGCATGAAACCAAGCGGCCTACTTCTGCCCGTACTGAAGAATGAAGTCGTCGACCATCTGGCGAGCGGTGTCGTCGCTGAACTGATCCGGGGGCGACTTCATGAAATAGGCCGATGGTCCCGGCAGCGGGCCCTTAATACCGTGGTCGAGCGCAAGTTTGCAGCAGCGAACCGCGTCGATCACGACACCGGCAGAGTTCGGACTGTCCCAGACCTCGAGCTTGAGCTCTGCTGTCAGAGGCACGCCTCCAAAGGTCTCGCCTTCCATCCGGATGTGGCACCACTTCTGATCTTGAAGCCACGGAATATGGTCGCTCGGGCCGACGTGGACGTTGTCGTCACCGAGGTCGTAGTCGAGCTGGGATGTGACCGCCTGCGTCTTGCTGAGTTTCTTCGACTCGAGACGTGAGCGTTCGAGCATGTTGTAGAAATCGGTGTTGCCCCCGAAGTTCAGCTGATAAGTGCGCTTCAGCTTCACACCTCGTTCACGGAACAGACGCGTCAGGACACGGTGCGTGATCGTGGCACCGACCTGCGACTTGATGTCGTCGCCTACGATGGGGAGACCGCGTTTTGCGAATCGCTCCGGCCAATGCCCGGTGCTGGCGATGAAAACCGGCACGCAGTTCACGAAACCACAGCCTGCCTGCAGGACCTGTTCCACATACCACTTCGTGGCTTCTTCACTGCCAACGGGAAGGTAGTTGACAACTACATCCGTTCTCGTGGCCTTGAGGACTTCGGCTACGTCGACTGTATCGCCGTCGGCCTTCGTGATGACCTCGGACAAATACTTCCCGAGACCGTCGTGCGTCATACCTCGCTGAACAGGAACATCGAGGAAAGGTACTTCGCTGAACTTGAACGTGTTGTTCGGCCCGGCGAAGATTGCTGCGCTCAGGTCTTTGCCGACTTTCTCCGAGTCGATGTCGAAAGCGGCCGAGAACTCGATGTCACTGATGTGGTAACCACCGAGGTTCGGGTGCATGAGACCAGGTACGAATGAATCCTCTGACGCATCCCGGTAGTACTGCCTGCCCTGTACGAATGATGAAGCGCAGTTGCCGACGCCAACGATAGCAACCCTAAGTTTATGTCGTCCCACGAAGGATGTTCTCCTGGATAAAGGTGATCGCTTGAAGCTGTGACAGATTAGAAGTAGGCCGATTGCCACTTATAGGACAAATCAATATATTTTATATAAAATATTGAGAATCTCTATATAGGAGGCTGCAGTGAACCTGCATCATCTCAATACCTTCCTGAGGGTAGCAAGACTCCAGAGCTTCACGAGGGCAGCCAATGAGTTGCACCTGACGCAGCCCACCGTCAGCAGCGGGGTCAGCGAGCTCGAACGCTCTCTTGGCGTGAAGCTGTTCAACCGATCCGGGCGATCGATCTCTCTGACCATGGAAGGCCGTCTACTGTTGTCCTACGCCGAGCAGATTCACGATCTAAGGACCGAGGCGCAGGACAGGATCCATCGACTGGAGGTCGAGCCCGGAGAGAGCTTCCGTTTTGGTTCGATCGATGCAGCGGTGATCTATTTGATCCCGGGGATACTGGAGTTGTATCACGCACGGTTTCCGAACATGGACATCTCTATCCAGGTCGACGCATCGCGCTTTCTCGCAGACGATCTGCTCAGAGGACGATCAGAGTTCGCGCTGATGACGCTGCCTTTCTCACACCCGAAGATTGAAACGCTGACGCTCCACGAGGACCGTCTTTCTCTCGTAGTTGGGAGCGGTCATCCGCTTGGCTCTCGCCGTCGGATCCGGCTTCAGGAGGTCGTTCAGGAGACGCTGATTCTTTTCCATGAAGGGTCGGTGTCT
>DPVD01000118.1:12125-13940 GCA_003526745.1 Candidatus Latescibacterota bacterium | reverse complement strand
CGTTGAGCTGGTGCGAGAAGTTCGCCGCTAGGACAGCAGCCAGGCTGTTCATGCTCGACGCGTACGTGCTCAGCAGCGAATCGTGGTTCCCTGTCTCAATCGCAGTCACAAAAGACTTCGCAATCTCAAGAGTGGTATCACGGGGTGACGGTGTCGGAACAGGATGACGAATCTCACCGGCCGCTGGTTGGCTCTCTGGAGGGTAGGGTCCGTCATAAAAGTAGGCCGTCACCTCTCGGCCTTCGATCTTAAGATGACCGTGATCCCACAGGACGTTTATGTAGTCGTCGTTTCGGTAGACCTTACGCAAACGGGACATAATCAGGTTACCCACGGCACCGTTCTTGAAGCCGAAGGTCACCGTGTAGCTGTAAGGGTTGTCCCCCGCGTCCTCGATGTCAGTCTCGTCTCGGGGAACGTAGGCTGCCTGTGTCCAGGCGATATCCCCCATCCAGAATCGCATCAGATCCGTCTGGTGTATACCGGCCTCGACAACCGTCGATCCCGACCACTCGAAACTCTTAGCCCAGACCTTATCCTTAGGGCCCCCCATAGATCCTGTATCCGTGTGCTTGACAGAATGCGCCTCCAAAAATCCCTCGTCAACGATCGTCGTCATCACAGGCCGTCTATCGGAGATAAAAGAATGGATCGTCTCGCTCTGTGATTCGTATCGACGCTGGAATCCAACGGTGGATATCACACCTGCTTTCTCGATCTCCTCACCCATTTCTATCGCTTCATCGAGAAATAGACTCTGCGGCTTCTCTGCAAAAATGTGCACACCAGCCTTGGCCGCCTTGATCAACTGTCCATCGTGCAAACCGGGGGGGATTGCAAAGTACATTGCCTGTGGCCCCACATCCAATGCCTTGTCGAAATCAGTCGTCTTCAGGATACCCCCGAAGTCGATACCCTCTACAAAACCACTGATTTTCTGCTCATCTAGGTTCGACTCGAAGGCATCACAAATCGTCACAATTCGGGTCCGGCCCTGTTGATGGAGGGTCCAGAGTGCTTTCAGGTGTTGGAGTCCACGCTGCCCAAGCCCGACAACACCGACCGTGATCGGATCGGCCATCACTTTTCTCCTTTCAGTGCTACCTGTACCGCCCCCAAGCAGGCCATCAACGAAGGATTTTGAACGCAGGCCACCGCATCGAAGGCGGCTGGATTGACCTCATCCGGTATTCGAAGTCTTGCCACGCGCCGACTTGCCCTCGGAAAACTGTTTGAAAGCCCTAGCTACGTGACTGCGATTCAGTCGCCGACCAGCGTTCTCACCGTGGCTCACATCTGTGGAAGCATCACGCTGCGTGATCTCGACGATCGGGGCCATTCACGCGCATCACTTAACATCGATAGCGAGCTTCGCTGTCACACGGGCGACCTGCTCAATGAGGGACACCTACCCAATGATCATTCCGTCTTCCCATCGCTTCCACGCAAACTCACCTAGGACGTCATCGGCTCGGGACAGCTTCCGGACACCTCGGATGTGAACAGCTTCAAAACTATCGTCGACACGGACTCGTCTGCACGAACAGGTGCAACCAAGAACAGGACGATCAGGCGAGAGTGCTTCACGATTTCAGCGAAAGATAAACGATCACTCTGGCCTTCGTTCCCGGAGGCAGTTCACCCACCAAACGCAGGTAGTTTCCGAATCGAGCCACTCGCACGAAGGCGACCTCACGGCTATCGAGAAAGCCCATCAGCGTCCCCTCGTCTGCCCAATGCACGCCATCCGGCGAGATTTGCGGTTTCGCGTGACCACGTCCTATCGCCCCCTCGACTTCGAGTACACGCACAAAG
>DPVD01000118.1:10436-11836 GCA_003526745.1 Candidatus Latescibacterota bacterium | reverse complement strand
ACTGCGAGTACACGCACAAAGTAGATAGCTTCAGAAGCCCACCCGACCTCGTAGAACTCGGTCTCGAACCGCCCCTCCCAGGTCACATCCCGTTCGATTATTGCGGTATGACTGTGTCGCAAGTCCTTCCTCCTAGAAGTCGCCTGAAAGCAGCACGGAATCCACGCTGAGGAATGCCCTTTTGTCCGTGTCGGTCTCGACGAAGAAAACGAGATTAAGCATGCACCAGAGATTCGCCATTGCCGGCATCACCATCGGTACGATACCCGTCACATCGTATTCCCTGTCATTCAGCCGAAAAGAGGCATACGACATGTCTGCGAGATCGAAGGTCATACACATATAATGCCAGTTCTGCTTGGTCGCGATCTCGTTGTAGCAAAGCCGCTGTTGCGCACCAGGCAGGTTCTCCCATCCTTCACCTGCAAGGTGAAAGTGCGACTGCGTCTTGCCCGACCCACCGATAGCTTCGAGCGATTCGCGGCGGGACTTGCATTGCCATCGTGAAACCGCTTGACCGTCAAGCGCGTTCAGATAGCGCAGATGAGGCATGACGCGATGCTCCGCATCCTGCAGGTCGAAGACGACCCCAAACGCTCTCACGTCCAGTTCGGAGAGAACCATCTCGGTCGCCTCAGGCTTGAACGTTACGTAGGATTCCACGCGGATCTTGTCGAGCTTGCGCCAAGTCAACCGTTTGACTGCGACCGCAAGACTTCCCGTCTGAGGCCGTGTGGCAAGCTTCATAGAGTAGGTGCCATCCCAGGATCCGGCCGACCCCGTATCCCACATAGAGGCGTTGCTGAGCATTGGACCTCGCAGGTCGCGATACTCGGGCAGCATCGAGTCGAGGGAGCCTTCGTAATTTCCGATCAGGTTCGTCCAACCGTTCAAGCCCGTATCAAAATCATCGAACGTGATGATTCGGGACAAAGGATCGAACCGATCGAGCTTTGGATTGCTCACGCTGTGCCTTCTACAAAAGGTATGGTCAATGGGCCATCGGGCAGCACGGCGGCTCGCGGTTCACCGTAGGACAAAAGTGCGTCCCGTAGGCTCGCGTCCAGGTTGTCGATTGTATTAAGCTTGCAAGCCTCGATCTCGGACTTCGTCATTTTCGATAGCACGGAGATTTCAACGCGTTCGAGGATCCCGGCCAAGATCTGGGCCTGCCACTGATCTAGGATCGGACGATCCAGTGCTTTTATATATGCGAGCACATCTGCTGGCGTGGCTCCATCTCCCATAATCTGAGCGAAGTTACCGTGATCGGGGACGCCGTCTGAACATTCACTCACCACAAAGATGCGCCCTCCCTCCTCGACGATCCTAGCCGCCGCAGAGATACCCTTGACCGTCTGATACAGATTCTGGTCCAAAGGGAAGCCACTGTTGGAGGT
>DPVD01000118.1:0-10147 GCA_003526745.1 Candidatus Latescibacterota bacterium | reverse complement strand
AAGGGAAGCCACTGTTGGAGGTAACCACAACCGGAAAAGGTCTGTCCACTGATTGCATCGCTGTGTGCTTTGCCGCGTCACACCCGGCGAGATGCGCAGTTACATAGTCACCGAGGTAGTATCCCGAAATTTCTTTCTCCCCATTGAGTGTGACGTTCACCATGAAATCGGGCGGACACATCGCCACGATCTCGGCGATCTCGGTCTGGATCGGATTCCCGTCGAGGACACCCCACGTGCTGTTCTCGTTTCCGATCAGGTCCGCGCGGTGCAACCGAAGAATCGTGTCGATGCCGGCAACCCCGGGCGCCACACCCTTCGCACCTCCCGAAAACCCGGCAAAGAAGTGGGGCTCGATAAACCCGACTACAATCCGTTTGTCCGCTTCCACATAGGTCCTGTCCAGATATGCATCCGTTCCCGTGGAAATCTGCCCGAGCTTCACGTTAGAGTTCGCATCGAAAGCGTCGTGATTCACGATCGAAACACGATCCACGACATCCGCCCCGAACATTTTCTCGATCTCGGTTTCGTTATTTGGTCGGTGCGTTCCGGTTCCCAGAATCACCGTAACCTGCTCGTTGGGCACCGGGAGCGCATCGAGTATCCAAGGAATCAACTGGCGGTTCGGCACGGGCCGTGTCCCATCGGACGTCACTACAGCGACGTGATCTGACGGCTCGATCAGTCCAGCGAGCGGCTCGGATGCGATCGGGTTCGCAACGGCATCTCGGAACCCGGATTCCGGGTCTGCCATGGCCGCTTCAAACCTCGGCCGAATCGACGTCCAATCCGCAACCGACGGATCCATGTCCAGCGAGATCGATCCCTTTCCGTATGCGAGGTCAATCGTGCTCATCCATCACCCTAACCTCAACAACTCATCTGAGTGGCCAAATCGTGAAAATCGAGCGCATACAAATCCATCCAATCTTCTTCCCCCGTGTCGACATCCTTGTTGGGACCGCATTCGAGAGGACGCACAACGAAAGCGGTCTTGAACCCGACCTCACGTGCAGCCTTGAGATCCCCTTTGTGGGCTGCTACCATCATCATTCTCTCTGGGGGCTCACTCAACATCACAGCTGCGTGCTCATAAACTTCGCGGTCCGGCTTGTAATGCTTCGCTGTTTCCGCCGACAGAATTATGTCCCAGGGCAGACCTGCGTGTTTCGCCATGTTCGACAGAAGCGACACGTTCCCGTTCGAGAGCGTGACAATCGAATACCGGCTCTTCAGGCGAGACAGCCCGCCCACGGAGTCGGGCCAAGGATCAAGCCTATGCCACACACGGTTCAGATTGTCCAGTTCGTTTTCAGTCAACCCGGTCAGACCATGCGGTTCGATTAGCGAGTCCAAAATCGTGCGATGAAGATCGTCGATCTTCGTCCACGGCAGTTCCACGGTTCTGACCCGGTTCATCGACGGACCATATCCGGCCCGCCAGTCATCGGCGAAAGCCGCCCAGTCTCGTTCGATCCCTTTCTCAACCCCAAGCCGAGACGCATCCCGTATGACCGAAGACCGCCAGTCGACGACCGTCCCGAACACATCGAATGTAAGTGCCCCCACGTCCATGGCTATTTCCTCGCAATGACAATCAATCGTCTGGCCTGATCGTCATATTCGCTGCCTAGCCAGTCGCCAAAGAGCTCAACAGAGGCAAACCCGACGTCTTGCAGGGCAGCAGAAATTTCGGGTCCGGAGTAAAGTCTCGTGCGCCAGGTGCCTGCCTTAAAAACGTCACCACAGGTAAGCGTCCACCTGTTCTCGATCCACGACCAGTCGGGCGCCGCCTTCCGGTTCTCTTCAAGCACTAAGCCTTCGGAGATTTCCTCCGTGTTTTGCTCCTTGAACCCACTGATCACGATCTCCTTACCCACAGTATCAAGCACGAAAACCCCTGGGTAACGGATACATCCGTAGACCTTCGCCAGAAAGCTGCGTTCCTTCACGTCATCAAAGTAGCCGATCGAAGAATAGATGCTGATCGCGGCGTCATAGGACGTCGTCTCAGATAGCGCCCGCACATCCCCGACGCGTAGATCCAGATCCAGCCCAGCCTGGCTTGCGCGGTCTCTGGCTTCGACGATGTAGGAGGCCGTTCGGTCGATCCCGGTGACGACGTGTCCTCTTCGAGCAAGCTCTAGGGAGTGGCGCCCCGGCCCACAACACACATCAAGGATCCTCGCTCCAGGTTCGATTCCGGAAAGGCTAAGAATCCCGTCGACTTCGCTCCTAGCAGCCTCCCACCTGCCGTCGTGGAACATCACTGGGTAGAAGTCCTCCCAAAAGGCATCCGTTTCGTGCCAGTCCGGCATCAATATGCCTGTTCGAGTGCTTTATCGTTCGGCTTCACCCCCAACCCCGGCCCCTCGGGAAGGCGGAAGAAACCGGCTTCGCAGGTCAGTTCACCGTCAATGTAGGCCTTGTTCTTCTTTGTGATTGAGTGTTGATACTCGTGCATGGCAAAGGTTGCCACCGCAGCGCTAGCGTGCAGGCTCGCAGCTTGGTAAATCCCGATCCCGATCGAGGCATGCGGCATGACCCGACAGTGAAACGCCTCAGCCATTGCGCAAATCTTCATGAAGGACGTGACACCAGTTCGTCCCATCTCGGGCTGAATCACATCCATGCAACGAGCGACAAACCGTGGTCGATACTCGTAGACCGTTCGATACTCCTCGCCCGTTGCGACGCTCGTCCGAATCGATCGAGCAACTTGAGCCAGCCCTTCAGTGTCTTCAGGTGCAACGGGGGCTTCGACCAGCGCCACGTCGTAGGGTTCGATCCGATGGATCAGCTTGATCGCCTCGGGCGCAGTGAACCGCCAATGCAGATCAACGAGGATCTCCGTTCCTGGTCCCACTGCCTCCCGGATCGCAATAATCTCCGCTTCTTCACCCTCGTCTGACACGGCTGCCGCAAACTTCACGGCCGTGAAGCCCTCGTCGATCCACGACCTCCCGAGCTCTGCTCGCTCATCCCTGGTCGCCCCGGGAAGCCCGGAAACGTAAACGGGCAAGAGATCCGTCCGTCTGGCACCCAGCAGACTCGCGAGGGGCAGTCCAGTAAGCTGTCCCCGCAGATCCCAAAGCGCGATGTCGATTGCTGCAATTGCATCGTGGTAGAAGCCACCGAAGAATCCCCTCACACGCATCGCATCGTAGTGATCATCGTAAATCGCTGCCACATCGTTCGGGTCTCGTCCTACGACAAGAGGGCCAAGAAGCTCGTCGATGATCGTCGTTACCGTGTGAGGAGTCACAACGGCCACACACTCACCCCATCCGACTGCGCCCGATTCTGTGGTCACACGGACGATTACGCAGTGATCGTAGATGCTGTAGACGGTCTTGTTACGTGGGCGAATAAAGCAGCCCGTCTCATTAGGGATGTTTCCCTCTTCGAGCGGGCCGAGGTAAGGCTCATCGCGCAGGATCTTCAGCGCGAACGATTCGACACAAGCGATGCGGTCAATCACTGTTGTAAGGTATCCAAGTCTCCGTGAGCGGTTTGTGTGTAAAGGACTTCGCGTCCTCTCCCTGATAGGCGCCAGCGACATGACCATCACCGCGGAGGATATATTTGTAGATCATCAACCCTTCCAGCCCGACGGGTCCACGACTGTGCAGACGGTTCGTGCTGATCCCAACCTCAGCACCCAGTCCATACCGGAAGCCGTCGGCGAAACGCGTAGAGGCGTTATGCAGGACTGACGCGGCATCGACTGCTTGGAGAAAACGGGAAGCCGTCTGCTTGTTCTCGGTCACTATCGACTCTGTATGATGGCTGCCATACTGATTGACGTGTGCAATCTCCTCATCCAGATCGGACACGACCTTCACTGCGAGGACAAGATCGAGATACTCGGTCCACCAATCTGCGTCCGTCGCAGCCACCCCATCTTCTATGATCTCGAGCGATGCAACGTCATACCTCAGCTCGACACCTGCTCCCGCCAACTTCTCAGAGACTTCTGGTAAGAATGTCCTCGCGACCGCTTCGTGAACGAGCAGTGTCTCCACCGCGTTGCACGCGCTTGGGTAGTCAGTCTTGGCGTCGAGCACGATACCTGCAGCCTTCTCCAAATCGGCCCAGCGGTCCACATAGATGTGGCAGATCCCGTCCGCGTGCCCCATCACAGGGATCTTCGTGTTTGCCATGATATGCTGTACGAGCTCGTTTCCGCCACGGGGAATGATCAGGTCGATACGGTCATCCTGATCCAGGATCGTCTGCACCTCTTCGCGTGCTTGAAGAACGTGGAGCCAGCCCTCCGGGATACCGGGAAGACCGGCTGTTGCCTGGACGAGAATCTGTCCGAGCGCCTGGTTGGTGTGGCGACACTCGCTCCCTCCTTTTAGCAGAACGGCATTACCGGACTTGAGACACAGCGTCGCGATCTGTACCAGTGCATCGGGCCGTGACTCGAATACGACGCCGATCACGCCAATCGGTACAGAGACCCGATAGAGCTTGAGATCCTTGTCCAGCTCAGTTGACGCCTGTGTATAACCGATCGGATCAGGCTGACTAGCCACGCTCCTAACACCCACGACTATCGTGTTGGCGATCTTCGAATCGGACAGCTTCATCCGGTCCACGAGCGCTTGACTCAGCTTGCCATCGGACAGCATCTGGTCAGCGGCAGCCATATCCTGAGCATTTGCTTCGAGGATCTCTCCTGCCCGACTCTCGATCGCCAGAGCCATCGCTTCGAGCGCCGCATTACGCTCGGATTCCGAAGCCTGGGCCAAAACCCGAGACGCAACACGTGCCGTCAGCGTAGCCGCCCTGATTTCGTCTGTCATATCTTCACCATATTCCCAGTCCCCGAACTACGGGACGAAGTCCTAGGCCCTGCTAGAGCAGTCTGTCTGCCAGCTCTTCGATCTGGTTCCATGTCTGATCCTCGACAGGGATCCCGCTCGCCAGACGCACACATTTTGTGCGCGACGACCGTTCGCCCGGGATAAGAATCTCTTCAAAACCTTCAGCTTTCGGGGTCGACTTGAGGTAGTCAAGGAATCGTCCCACCTCGGCCTTGAAGTTGTCAAGCGGCTGGAATGCTTCGACGTTGATCACCTGGATAAACAGTGCGTTTCCAGTTTCTGGCGGATCCGCCTGCGTGCATCCGGCAGGAGACAATGCTCCTGAGAGGATATCGATCGCGATGGCAAGTGCAGATCCTTTGTGCGCCACAGATCCACCAAATGGGACAAGCGCCCCCCCTAGCGATACATAATGTTCAGGATCGTCGCTGGGACGCCCTTCGGAATCGACCACGGACCCGTGCATGACCTTCTCGCCTCGGGCCGCGGCGACTCGCATTTTGCCGCCAGCTGCAACTGCCAAGGTCAGGTCGATCGCGACATCCCAGTCTTTGTCGGATGGGAACGCGGCGGCAAGGCAGTTCGCCGGCAAGATTCGACCTACACCACCCCAAGGCGCCATCGCCTTGTCGGCACCGTGTCCGTTGTTCGTGATCAGCCCGACCAATCCCGCGTCAGAGGCGATCGTAGGAAATGCGCCCAGCCGCCCCACGTGGTTGCAGTTGTGCACGGTGACGACGCCTATCGACGCTTGTTTCGCCTTTTCGATCGCGATCTCCATCGCGTCAATGGCCGTGACGTGACCGAACCCCCAGTTCCCGTTCACAACCGCCGTAGCGGCCGTTTCCTTTTCGACCACCGTCTCCACGCCGGCCTTGATTCGCCCGCTGTTTATCGCGGAAACATACTGAGCAACCCGAATGACACCGTGCGAGTCGTGACCCAACAGGTTCGACTCAACGAGCAGACTGGCAACGACCTCGGCCTCGCGCACCGAGGCACCAACAGCTCTGTAGATCGCAGCAACCTTCTCGCGGATTTCGTCAGCGGGGATCGTAGGCATGTCTACCCTGCATAAGCTGCCTTGATCTCGTCCATATACTTCTCGGCTATTGCCTTTGGCACGACCTTCTTGAGCCCCCTCGTCAAGGTCCCGTCCTCTTCGTTCAGGGACTCCGAAACTACCAGAACCTTTTGCGGTCTTTCGTGACT
Organism: Candidatus Latescibacterota bacterium; assembly: GCA_003526745.1. Taxonomy (GTDB): domain Bacteria; phylum Latescibacterota; class UBA2968; order UBA2968; family UBA2968; genus UBA2968. The sequence continues at coordinate 4,100 of DPVD01000118.1, read as the reverse complement.
CGGCAGCCCAGCTTCCGTCGCCACATCGAGCAGCTGCTTCCGAATACGGTCTGCGACTGCGGGATGTTCTCTAAGCGCATCCTCATCGGTCGGCAGATCCTCGATATCCTCGATCAACTTCGCCTCATCCAAACTCACGGTCACGACCGGCAAAGGAAAATCACGTTTCTGGTCGCCGTAGACCAGTACGTGTTCCACGAGCTGCACCGCCGAATACATCCGCTCCAGTCGCTCGGGATTTACGAACTCACCATTACGAAGCTTGAACTGTCGCCCGACACGACCAGCAAATGTCAGATATCCCTGATCATCGATGCTAAACAGATCGCCCGTCCGATACCAGATACGATCTTCATCGTCTTTGACCAAGGCCTTCCCGGTTTGCTCCGGATCGTTCAGATACCCAGTCATCACGTGTGCCCCGTTCACCCAGAGCTCACCCGCACGTCCTTCAGTACTCACATACGTGGCATTCGCGGGCTCACCGGAACCAATCGTAACACCCTCATCATCGACAACTCGTACGTTGATGAAGGGTTTGCCAACGGTACCTGTCTTCTGCCCAAAGAGACAGTTCGCAGCAATCAGCGGAGCACACTCTGTCACCCCGTAGCCCTCATATGCCGTGATGTCGAGAACTTCATTGAAAAAGTCGAGAGCTTCAGGGTCTGCCTTTGCCGACCCGATGATCAGAAGTCTCAGGCGAGCTCCCACACGAGCGGACAGCTTCTCCTTGATCTGACCAATCACCTTCTTCCCAATCAAGTTGTGAATAACCCAGTCGACTGGCGAGCCCTTCCCCCGAGCGAGCTTCTGCTTAGCTTCGACCGAGCGTGCGACCAGACTGCCTCGCAGTCCACCCGCGTCGATCGCCTTCCGCACGTTGCCGTATACCTTGTCAAGTATCAGCGGAACGGTCAGGAATGCTTCCGGCTGTGAGTAACGGATATCGACAAGAACCCGATCCGGAGATCGAGCAAGGTCGAGCGACCAGCCTTTCGCCAGCGGGTAATAGATGTTCAGGATACCCATTGTGTGGAAATCGGGCGCCGATTTGTAGAAGTTCAGAGATTCCGATCCTAAAATCGCCTCCCAGATGCACATGCAGTTTTCGACGATGTTTCTGTGCGTCTGGACAACCCCTTTCGGCATGCCTGAAGAACCGGAGGTGAACACCACTTTCGATTCGTCATCGAGACCGACCTCGACATCCGGTGGCGGGTCAGCATTCTTGATCAGGTCGAAGAACGGGATCGTAGCATCCGCCTGTCCTTCTGTCATCACCACACGTGGCGCAGACGACAACTGCGGGAGAGCACGCTCGACCTGCTCAATGCTCTTCGAGTCAGCGAAAAGAAGCTTGGGCTCCGACAGCTGCAGATTGTGAATCAGAATGTCATCCGGGACCTTGTTACAGAGGGGTACGGACGAAAGCCCAAGAACATCGCACGCCAGAAATATCAGGATGGGTTCGAGCCCGCCATCGGTCAGGATGGCGACGCGATCTCCCTTGGTCAAACCCTGGCCCGCCAACCCGGTGGCCAGACGGTCCCGCTGTGCCCTGAGTTGCTGGAACGTCATCGGCACATACTTCAGGCCGCGCTCTCCGACCTGCTCCGACTGTCTGAGGATCCGGACAGCCGTCCGGTCCCCATACTGATCGAAGGCCTGGTCGATCAGTGCCTTTAGGTTACCAAATTCTCTCAAGCGTCCTCTCTTGCAAAAACTCTACACTAAATCGGCGAAAAACCTTTTTTATATTAAGTCCTGTAATATTAACAGCTTGCCCTATATCTCACGCTCAATCGGAAGCAAGATAACCCCTCGTCACGCTCTCTTCTATAATATGACTGGCATAGTCCCACAGGATCGGTGCACCCTCAGCGATATGGCGATTCCGATCGATCACCTGCCCCTTCCGGATCCCGTGTTTTTTCCACGCCACACCTTCAGTCAGGTAATTGTGTAACAATGGCTGGAACCGATCGAGAGCCGCAGCGTATCTGGCCTCGGGAGTCAGCCGCTCTTCGAACTCAGTCCAGATTTCGTCGACTTCTTTCGCCTGCGCTTCCGGAAGCAGGTAGAAGATCCGGTCTGCAGCATCCCGCTCCCGTGCTTCCTTGTCCTTCATACCCTCCGTATCGTAGACAAAGGTGTCACCAGCATCGATCTCCACCAGATCGTGGATCAACAACATCTTTACAACTTTCATCAGGTCTACAGACTCGTTCGCGTGCTCCTCTAGGATCAACGCCATCGTCGCGAGATGCCACGAGTGTTCGGCGTCGTTCTCGGCTCGGCTTCCGTCCAATATGACGGTCTGCCTGAAAACACTCTTGACCTTGTCGATCTCCTGGATGAACACCAACTGCTGCTTCAATCTGTCGAATGAAGCCGCCACTATTGGGTGGCCGTCGGGACGAAGCACATCGTTCCCCCCAGAGATTGGCCCGGAGCCAGCACCGCGAGGCCTGCATCGACACCCTTGCCCTGCAAGTTCACCGCATCCGTCGTGCAGGTGTATGGTTCGTAACACACGACGGGGCGATGGTCGGGGGCAAAAAACACCCATTCTCTGAACGTGCTGTCAGCCTGGACGACGATCTGCACACCCGCTTCTGGATCGGAGAAGTGACAGCGACTCCATCCATCCTCCTCCGCCTGAACTCCCGACCAAACATCGTCGTAGTAGCGGTCTCCGATCGCCACCCTCGACCTGAGATCGTAGTCACCTCCCACTGGTTGCCGCTCACCCGTCGGGATGCTGTCTTCGCGCAGCGGCCAATAGGTCTCGCACGGGAGATCGACCAGACACTTCGATCTGTCACCTGAGGGAAGCAGCGGAAGAGGGAAATACGGGTGATACCCTAGCCCCGCTGGCATGTTCGATTCACCGGTGTTCGTGCCGGTGACCTCAACAGACAGCGCGCCATCCTTCAAGCGGTAGGTTCCCTCGACCTCGAACGGGAACGGCCACTCAGACCCAATTTCGAGAAAATCACTCGACTGAAACCGGCACGTGACCCACGCGCCATCAGCATTGGATGCGCCCGATCCGGAAACTTTCCACGGCCTGTCCAAGACGTATCCGTGGAGTAGATGCGCGCCCTCTTCGGGTGTTTTGAGTTCGACCTGCCGGCCCTCAAACTCGAACTTTCCATACTCTATCCGGTTCGGCCACGGAAACAGAATCGGGATACCATAGCCGCTCGGCCTGCCTTGAAGCGTTTCAGCATCCGGTGCCGAAAAAAGCAGCTCGATCTCGCGTCCATCGATTCGAGCCTTGTAACTTATACAGTTGTTTCCGACCGACGGTAGTACAGTCGCGGTCTGTCCGGCTTCCCTGTCTATCAGTACAACGACGGAACTACCCTTGTAATCCCGCTCCCTTGCCACGTATCTCTCTCCGGCCAATACTAGTGTCTCCTATCAGAACAGAAGCTGTGAACGCAGTCAGTCGCAGCACAAATGACAGGTTCATCCCAGATAACCCTTTAGGGCAGTGGCCAACGTTCGCCCGCCATGTATCCGCCATCGACATAGATCACCTGACCGGTCACATAATCCGACCCGCTCGAGGCAAGGAAGCAGGCAGTGCCCGCCAGATCCTCGGGTGCCCCAATCCGACCGTGCGGGAGTCTATTCACACCCCACGCGTGCATCGATTCATTCGACCAGAGCTTCTCAGTCAGCGGTGTCCGGATAAAGCCTGGACAGATGGCGTTGACCTGAATTTCGGGAGCGAGTTCGACCGCCCAGACCTTAGTCAGTTGCCCAACCGCGCCCTTGGTGCCGGTGTAGACGGAGATGCTCTGAAGTCCGATTCCGGTGGTCAACGAACCAATGTTGATCACCTTACCCGCCCCGCGTGGCCGCATATGCTTCGTGGCATACTGTGTCAGGAAGAATAGACCCTTCTGGTTGACCTCCTGGATCACGTCGTAGTGTTCCTCGGTCACCTCTTCGAACGGCTCGCGAACGTTCGTACCTGCGTTGTTCACCAGTATATCCAGTTGGCCATATGTCTCGACCGCCTGATCCACCGCGCCCCGGAGCGACTCTAGGTTCGTCATGTCGATCTCGTAGGGGGTGGCAGCGCC
>DPVD01000450.1:0-12616 GCA_003526745.1 Candidatus Latescibacterota bacterium | reverse complement strand
ATCCTGAAGAAGCCGGTGTTCTGGTACGGTTTCGCCTGGACGTGCGGGATCATCCTGTGGAACGTGATCAATTTCTGGTACTCGAACATTCCGCGGATTGACCTGTTCGACAACGTCAATGTGAAGGCGATGCACTTCGCTCGAAACTTCCCGCCCTTCTACGCGCGCATCCTGCCACCTGTGATCGGTCTTGGGTATCTCTGCAGCCTCGATCTGCTGTTCAGCTTCTGGTTCTTCGGGGTCCTTGCGCTCGTCAAGGTCGGGACGATCAATCGGACTGGACTCACGATCGGTTTGGAAGGGCAGCCGTCGAAGGCCGGTGAGATCATCGCACTTGAGTCACACGGGGCGATGACGGTCCTAGTGATCTGGTCGCTCTGGCTCGCAAGACGACACATCAAGACCGTCTGGTCACAGGCGCTGAGAGGAGAACGTGGGGATGGGCCGATCCCATACAGGTTCGCCGTGGTGGGACTCGCATGCTGTGCCTCATATGCGTGCAACTTCCTAATGAATCTGGGCATGTCGTTCGGGATGGCCGTCGGGCAGTTGACGCTGATGTTCGTCGCTTACTTCGCGGCGGTGAAGTTCATTGCCGCCAGCGGGTTCGGCTACCTGTTCCCTGTCTGGACCAAGGGTGGTAGTTTCCTGAAGATCGTGACCGGAACGGTACGCATGACGACGGGAGATCTGATCGCGACCCGACTTGCCGATACGTCCGTTCTGTTCGGCGGTACGCGATTCCAGACGATCCAGATGATTCCGCATCATCTCAAAGCGATGGACAGGGTGGTACAGGGTCGCGGGCTCGTGAGCATCGTGATCTTCGCGGGGTTCGTTCTCTCCTTTATCGTCAGTGCCGGAACAATCATCTATTACTGCTACGTCGAGTCAGCACTCTTCCTTCGCTCTTGGACCCTTTGGGAGGGGCCGCATGGGATCTTCGGCGGAATCGCGACCTCTCTTGCAGAGACCGAGAAGACGGTCTTCGACCTGCAGAAAATGGGCATGTGGCTCTTTGGCGGTGCTGAAGCAGCTGTTCTGGCCATACTCCGGTCGCGGTTCGCGTGGTGGCCGTTCCACCCACTTGGTCTCGCGTTTCAGTACACGACCGGACCACGCTACTATGCACTCAGCATCTTCCTCGTCTGGGCCGCCAAGCTGATCATTCTACGTGCCGGTGGACCCAGGCTCTACGAGAAGGCAAAACCCTTCTTTATCGGAACCGTTGTGGGCTATTGCATCGGGATCGGAATTGGTATGGTGATCGATCTGATCTGGTTCCCGGGGGAGGGGCATGGGTTTCATAATTTCTAGACAGGAATACACGGGCTGCTACTTGTGTCTTCAAGCGGGAGATGGGACAAGAGAGCGAAGACACCATCGACTCCGTCCTATTGTATACAGCGAAGTCAACTGAATCAAAGGTATACCAGCCGGCGAGATTCTGCCCTTCGCCCCTAGACCTTTGCCGGATGTGGGACGTATAGAAATGGTCACAGACGCCTCACGAAACTACCTTCGATCCATCATGCCCACACGTGACATGGTGGATCATTTCGTTAGCGCGCAGGATGAGACGACGGAGATACCCACAGATCTCGGCGGAATCATGTGCAACAACGCGAAGTCAACTTACGACCCGGAGATCGGATGGGTGGTCTGCAACGGGTATCGTGGTGGGAGTGTTGACGGATCTCGAGGGTTATACACATACGATCCTGTGGATGGGGCGAGACGTTCTATCAACTATGTCGACAGGGCGTGTCGCATCAATACATACGGGAACAGCTTCACACATTGTGACCAGGTGAGTGACGGAGAGACGTGGCAGGAGTATCTGGCCTCGCATCTTCAGGAACCGGTCCGAAACTACGGGATCGGTGGATACAGCGTCTACCAGGCGTATCGCAGGATGCGTATCGTCGAACCGGATCACTCGGCGGACTACGTGATCTTGAACGTGTGGGATGACGATCACTTCCGGAACCTGGATGCTTGGCGCTCGATTCGAATGGGGAGACAGGGTCGCTTCACACTCCCACATCTACGTGTGAACCTCGACGATGGAAGCTGCCAGGAGCGCGAGAATCTCTGTCCGAAAGCTGAGGATCTGTATCAGTTTCTGGATGAGGAATGGGTGTGGGAGACCTTCAAGGATGATCCGGTTCTCCAGGCCGTGATGGCGCGCGCGGGGAAGGGAGACGAGAAGGTCGCACTTGATGCCTTCGGCGCGACGGATCTTTCGAACTCTGGATCCGATGCCGTCGTGTATCACGCCCAGACGGAAGCAGCCCTGCTTGCGACACGCTGTGTGATTGAGAAGGCGGGAGCCTTCTGCGAGGATAACGGCAAGAAGCTGCTCGTTCTCCTGTCGTTCAGCAGCGAGGGTGCGAGACAATCACTAGCCGGAGAAGCACTGTTCGATCAGGCCTTTCTCGATTGGCTCACTTCAGCGAACTACGAATGGTTCGACCTTCGCGATGCCTTCCGCGAGGATTACGAACGATACAGCTGTTCGATCGATGAGTATCTTGAGCGACTCTACATCGGTCACCACACGCCCCGGGGGAATTTCTTTTTTGCCTGGGCGATTAGAGAGTGGCTCGTAGAGGCGCTCGATCCTAAACCCATACCGTATGCTTGACGGCAAGAGAGCCTGGGCACGGTGTTCTTAGGTGCTCTAAGCATGAGAACCCATATGCTGAACGACGAAGACCTGTCAAAACTCCGCACCTATCTTCTCTCCTTGATGCCCACCTGCGAGATGGTTGATGGGTATGTGACGGCGAACGCAGAGGGTGAGACGAGTTCTATACCGGAACTTGGATGGGTTCCCAAAGGGGAGCGCTGGAGTAGCGACGGCGTTGGCGGGACCTCTTGTCACTACTCGTATCAGGCAGATCGGGGGAGGACGGCGGTCAACTATGAGGGGCAGCCTTCACGGGTGCACACATACGGGAACAGCTTCACGCACTGTGACCAGGTGAGTAATGGGGAGACGTGGCAGGAATATCTTGCGGCGCATATTCAGGAGCCGGTGCGGAACTTTGGAGTAGGCGGGTGGAGTGTCTACCAGGCGTATAGACGGATGTGCGTCATCGAAATGGACGATCCAGCAGAGCATCTGATCCTGAACGCGTGGAGCGACGACCACTTTCGGAATCTGGACGCATGGCGCTCTGTCCGGATGAACCGGATCCCGCGCTGGACGCTTCCACATCTGAGGGTCAAGGTAGGGGAGGGCACATTTGAAGAGATGCCGAATCCGTGTCCGACGCTCGAGGATCACTACAAGTTGTGTGATCCGGATTGGGTGTGGGATCGGTTCGCAGACGATCCAACGGTGCGAGCTGCGGGAACGGAGCGTGCCGGGATCGAACCTAACGAAGCTTTGTGCGCGTGGGTGGCCGATGGTTTCGGTTTCGCCGAATCGGCATTCGACGATTTGGAGCCGTCTGGGCGACTTTGGATCCTGCATCTAGAGGCGGCTCTGTTCGCCACAAGATGTGTGATCGAAATGGCGGAATCGTTTGCGAGTCTGCAGGAACGAAAACTGATGGTCCTGCTCTCATTCGGGAAGTGGCACGTCGAGGAGGCGCTCAAAGAGGAATCACTCTACGATCAGACGCTTCTCGACTGGCTTGCTGATAGAGATACGCTGGTTGTCGATCTTCGTGACGGTTTCAGGGCCGACTATGCGATAAGTACGCTACCAACAAGCGATTACCTTGAGCCATTTTACAACGGGCACCACACGCCGCGTGGGAATTTCCTGTTTGCTTGGGTCATCAAGGATGCCGTCGTAGAATGGTTGGATCCGAAGCCAGTGCCGTATCGATAGCTACCAAGCCATCTGTACCGCGTTATATTCCGCAGCCTTACTTAGTGAGGCCGCGAACATCAATTTTAGGGATGAAATGGCACAATTTCTTGGAGTCGCCAATGCTCCTTGCTCCTGGGGAGTGCTGGAACACGAAAGCGACAGTGAAAGACCCCAATTCGGGCAGGTGCTCGATGAGATGGCAGAAGCTGGATACACGGGGACAGAGCTGGGAGATATCGGCTTTCTGCCGGCCGATCCGGATGAGTTGAGATCTGAACTCTACGATAGGGATCTGCAACTGGTCGCGTGCTTCAATGTCGTCAATCTGTCCGACCCGGAGCTCGGGTATTTGGGGGATCAGCAGGCTCTGGAGAACGCCAAGCTGCTTGCGGAAGTGGCCGGTCAGAATGGGATCGTCATACTTTGTGACTCGATCGCGACGGATCCGACGCGGTCGGAGTATGCGGGTCGGATCCAGCCGGAACAGGTGATGGAGCAGGGCGTTTGGGAACACGCCGCGCAGGTTGCGAACCAGATCGCCACACAGGTGCTAGAGACGACCGGGCTGCGAACCGCATACCACCCGCACTGCGCGACCTATGTGGAGACGCCGCAGGAGGTCGAGGTGTTGATGGAGATCACGCATCCGCACGTTCTGGGGCTCTGTGTGGACACGGCACACTACTCATTTGGTGGCGGAGATCCGGCACAGCTAATTCGGCGGTATGGCGAACGAGTGTGGCACGTCCACTACAAGGGGTTCAACGCGAACCTTGCTGCCGAGGCAAGGATCCGGGAGATGAACTACCACGAGGCGATCGATCTGGGTGTGTTTTCTGAACTGAACGAGAGCCATATCGACTTTGGCGTGATAACGGAGTCGCTTGAGGATATTGGCTACGAGGGATGGATCGTCGTCGAGCAAGATACTTACTCGGAGAAAGGAAACCCGTTGGAGAGTGCGAAACGGAACCGAGACTTCCTGAAGGGTTTAGGGATCTAAGAGAGACGATTGTGGAGAAGTTGGTTCGTGAGGGAAGGTTGTCAGAGCTCGAAGAGGTTGCGGATAACCAGGCTTTCTCGTCCTCCGACTGAACGTGTCGACTCTGTCCATTGACTGCGGGGACAAGTCCATGGGACCTGTAAAAACTCGAAACCTCCATTATGAGGCTAGCCTAGGATGAAGCAATCGAGGTGCTGCGCCATCAATTAAGGTTGAGGAAAAAATGCAATAGATTGGCAAATCGGCGCTGCTTAAGAATAAACGCGCATTTGGTAGACAGGAGGAGTTGACCGATTTGGAGTCTCTTGAAGAAGCCTAATGGGAGGTCCTCATGTCAATGGGGAGTGAGTAAATGAATACAAGACGTCTCACAATGGCTCAGGCCATCGTGCAGTTCCTGAAGGCTCAGTACGTTGCACGCGACGGCGAGGAACAGACCTTTTTCGCAGGCATGTTCGGAATATTCGGTCACGGGAACGTGGCCGGTCTCGGACAGGCGCTCAACCAGTATCGAGATGAGTTTCGGTTCTACCAGACGCGGAATGAGCAGGCCATGGTGCATACGGCGATTGCGTATACAAAGCTGAAGAATCGACTTAGAACGTTCGTCTGCACGACGTCGATTGGGCCGGGTGCGACGAACATGGTGACGGGAGCGGCTACGGCGACAATCAACCGACTGCCCGTACTTCTTCTGCCGGGTGACATCTTTGCGAGACGGAATGTGGCGCCGGTGCTCCAGCAACTGGAACACGAGGGCAGCCAGGATATCTCCGTGAACGACTGCTTCAAGCCGGTTAGTCGATACTGGGATCGGCTTAATCGTCCGGATCAGGCGATCACGGCTCTCCCTGAGGCGATGCGGATTCTGACGTCGCCTGCTGAGACAGGGGCCGTGACGCTCGGTGTGCCTCAGGATACACAGGCGGAGGCGTTCGACTACCCAGAGGAAATGTTCGAAAAGCGGGTGTGGACCATTGCTCGCCCAAGAGCGGATCGGTACCAACTGGCCAGTGCGATCACGGCGATCAAGGCGAGCAAGCGTCCGATGATTATTGCTGGTGGCGGGGTGATCTACAGCGCTGCGACAGAGTCTCTGACGCAGCTTGTCGAAGCGACTGGCATTCCGGTCGGAGAAACGATGTCCGGGAAGGGATCACTTCGATACGATGCGCTCGGCGCTCTGGGTGCGATCGGCGTGACCGGTACGCCAGCGGCAAATGTAATGGCGCGTGAGGCGGATCTCGTGATCAATATCGGAACGCGGCTTAGCGACTTCACGACGGCGTCGAAGACAGCATTTCAGGATCCGGAGGTGTCCTTCCTCTCGATCAACGTGTCGGCCTTCGACGCGGCAAAGCACAGCGCTCTGAGCCTAGTTGCGGATGCGAAGGTGACGATCGAGGAGCTGATTGAAGGGTTGGCGGATTATCGTGTGGACGACGCATACGCCACGCGTGTGAAGCAGCTCCAGTCTGAATGGGATGCGGAAGTCGACCGGATCTACAACCTGAACCATCGACCGATCCTAAGTCAAGGAGAGGTGATCGGCGCGGTTAACGATGCGTCTAACGATCGCGACGTGATGGTCTGTGCAGCCGGGAGCCTCCCCGGCGATCTGCACAAGCTGTGGCGTACACGCGATCCGAAGCAGTATCATCTCGAATATGGATACTCGTGCATGGGTTACGAGATCGCAGGCGGGTTGGGCGCGAAGATGGCCGACTCGTCACGCGAAGTGTATGTGATGGTGGGTGACGGGTCCTACCTGATGCTAGCTCAGGAGATAATGACGTCGATCCAGGAGGACGTGAAGCTCACGATCGTTCTCCTAGACAACCACGGCCACGCGAGCATCGGCGGTTTGTCAGGTTCAGTGGGCGCCGAAGAGTTCGGGACCAAGTTCCAGATGCGTAATGCGGAGTCGGGTCAACTTGATGGGGGCTACCTACCGACCGATCTAGCCGCGAACGCTGAGAGTCTCGGAGCTGTCGTGCTGCGACCGGAGGGTAAAGAGGGTCTCGTCAACGCTCTGGAAGAGGCAAAGGGCAACGATCGGACAACGGTCATCTTTGTGGAAGTCGATCGCGAGGTAAGAGTCGGCGGATATGACGCCTGGTGGGATTGCCCGGTCGCGGAGGTGTCGACGGATCCGGAGGTGCAGCGTATCCGCACCCAATACGAGCAAGACCTCAAAAAGGAACGCTACCTCTGACCGTAACCTGCGATCTTACGATCGCCGCACTTAGGGCTTCGGTTATGACATTCCACGAGGCAGCTGCGTCTCAACTAAGGTGCTGATCATGAACAGACAACGAAGCCACAGTGGAACTTCTAGGGAAGGGCAAGTCGGTTGCTGCCGCGCGCTTCGCAGCGGTAACAAAGTACAGGTAGCCGGAACGGTGGCTTTCGATGAGGACGACAAGACCGTCGCGCCATCCGATGGATATGTGCAAACCAAACGACACGTTGAGTTCATCTAGAATGCACTGGCCGACCTTGATGTCAAAATGACCGACGTCTTGCGCACCGGCCTGTTGGCGACAGATGTCAGCCGTTCAGAAGAGTTTGAACGCGAATACAAGAGGGTGTTTAAGGGGCACCATCTGGTTGCGACCACGGGCGAAATCAAGCCCTTGGTCGATCTGGGTATGCTGATTGAAACTGACGCGATGTTCTGGGAGTAACTTGTGCTGACGACGTCACAGAAGGAATTCTTTGAGCGTGAAGGCTATGTGAATGTGGAGCGGGGCCTAAGGGAGGCGGACATCCAGCTGGTCGCCGATGAATATGACGCTTGGGTCGAAGGCCACGCAGACAGGCTACTATCGGAGGGCCGAATTACCAACACGTGCTCCGAGATGGATTTCGAGACGCGATTGGTCGGGCTGTGCCATCAGGACGAGCAGACTTATCGCGAGGCGGACCACATCGTCGATATCTGCAATGTCTTGGGTGAGCAGACATTCCAGTTCCTCAGGCACGCGCGTCTACTTGATCTGATTGAATCGATCGTCGGACCTGAGATCACGTGTTCACCGATTCAGCACATACGCTGTAAGCTTCCGGCCGACCTCTGGGATGGTGCAGATTCATATGTTGCTCCGTGGCATCAGGACGCACAAGTGCATACCGAGGACGCAGACCCGCACTACATCCTGACCGTGTGGATTCCGCTTGTGGATACTGATGAAGCGAACGGGTGTCTGAAGCTGATCCCTGGTGTTCATCGCGAGTCAAAAGTGCTGTGGAGCGAGGGGTTCGGGATCAGCGAGATGAATCTGCCGGCTCGTGAAGTCCTGACCGTACCGGCTAAAAAAGGGGACGTGATCTTCCTGCATAAGCTGACACCCCACTGCTCCGAGCCGAATCGGACCAACCGGATTCGATGGAGTATGGACCTTCGGTATCAACGAACTGGGACACATAGCGGACGTGCCTGCTACCCGAGCTTTGTTGCTCGATCCCGGTCCCAACCGAGCGCAGAGCTGGTAGACTGGCGTGTCTGGAAGAAGTCGTGGCAGACGGCGCTCAAAGCGTATCCGACGAAACTCCCACGTTCGACTCGTCCAGAAGAACCAATCGAACAGTCGATCGAGCTCTAGTGTGTCCTTCGATATTCTTCAGATGGACTTTCAGAAGTTCCGACGCTTCCTCGAAGAGGGGGAGCGAGAGATGTTCATTGACTCAGGTATGGCTCGTGTAGACGAAGACCAGCGGTTGCTTCGGCTCATTCGAGATTCGCTGAAAAACTGTGAGAACAAGCTTGAAAGGGCACAGGCGGTCAGTTTCTGTGCTGTCGAGGGAGGCACGCCGCTCGGCTACGTATTCGCAAACGTCAATGGTATCGCGCGCACGGCCTTTGTCACGAGCGTCTATGTGGCGCCAAGATATCGTAAGCAAGGCGTCGGTAGAAGCCTGATGGAGCACCTTCTCACGCATCTGGAAGGTCAGGCTATTCCCGATGTAGGACTTGCTGTGACTTCCACTAACGAACAGGCTCTGAACTTGTATGAGTCCCTCGGATTTGAGATCAAACGACACGTGATGCGACGCAACACACCTAGAAATCGGGTGGCTACAGCCAACACTAATCGAAGGGAAGGGAAGGCGTGATACCAGTCGTCGACACGCATCAGCACCTGTGGGATCTGAACGTTCTGAGTTTGCCGTGGCTAGACGATGTGCCCCAACTGGCCAGCGATCACGTGATGTCCACATACAAAGCTGCATCTGAAGGATTCGACGTCGCAAAGACAGTCTATATGGAAGTTGATGTGTCGCTCGATCAGCTGCAGACGGAACGCGACTACATTTTGGCTTTGTGCGATGCCACTGACAACTCGATGGCGGGAGCGACTTTGAGAGGGCGTCCAGGAGAGGACGGATTCTCAGCCTGGTTGGATGCTCTGGCAGACGACAACCGCGTGAAGGGATTCCGCCAGGTAATTCATCCTCCCGAATTCGCCCCCGATTACTGCGTTCAAGACCACGTTGTCGCAGACGTCAGACGGCTGGGCGAGGTCGGCAAGCATTTCGATATCTGTATGCGACCGGCGGACCTTCGGTTTGGTCTACAACTCGCACAGGCCTGTCCAGATACGCGGTTCGTCGTCGATCACTGTGGTAATGCGCATCCAGAGATCGTGAATGGGACCATATCACCCGATGAGCACGATCGAGGGGATGTTTATTGGCATCATCCCGATCAATGGAAACGAGATATGGAGGCGCTCGGTAATCAATCGAACGTCGTCTGCAAGGTGTCGGGCATCATCGCCCGACTGCCCGATGGCAAAGGGGCTTTGGACTGTTTGGTGGATACAGTGAATCACTGCCTCGATTCGTTCCCTTCTGATCGTGTGGTTTTTGGAAGCGATTGGCCGGTATGTACCTTGGGAGCGGGCAACTATGAGCTCTGGGTTCGGTCGTTGCATGAAGTCATAGCGGATCGTCCAGAGGAAGATAAAAGGAAGCTGCTGCACGACAACGCGGTGTCGTTCTACGGGCTGGCGTAGGGATCTTGGTTGATTTAGAGACAAACAGAGATGTCACCTGCTAGTCGCACGGCGGCGAGATTTGAGAAAAAGGTACAGGTGTGTGGGTTCACGATGGCTGAGATCGAAACTATGATCGTGATGAATGTGAAAGAGTTGATGGATTAGGTGGTGGAGCTAAAAAAGAAGAACGTGAAGCTGGGCAGAAATTTGAGGATCTAAATAAGTAGTTGGAAGCCAAAGAAAAGGTGGATGCGGATTCCGAAAAATCAGACACTGAAGGATCGAAAGAATGGCCGTAGCTGCTAGAAAATCGAAGGTTCTATGAGACTGTCGACGCTGTTTACGCAGACATACCGTGAAGCACCTGCCGATGCAGAACTGATCAGCCACCAGCTCGCGATACGCGCCGGTCTGATCCGGCCGCTCGCCTCCGGTATTTTCAGCTTTCTGCCGCTCGGGTTCAGGGTGAAGCAGAAGATCGAGCAGATTCTTCGTGAGGAGATGCTCGCGATCGACTGCGCTGAGCTCGTGATGCCTGTTGTCCATCCGTCGGACATCTGGGAGGCAAGCGGGCGATGGGAGGACGTGGGGGATGAGATGTTGCGAATGAAGGATCGCGCAGGTCGTGACATGTGTCTGGCCATGACGCACGAGGAAGTGATGGCGGACCTGGCCCGTCACTTTGTCCGGAGCTACAAGCAGCTGCCGACGAGCGTGTTCCAGATCCAGACGAAGTTCCGCGACGAACCGCGCAGCCGGGGTGGTCTGATTCGTGTGCGTGAATTTACGATGAAGGACGCCTATAGTTTCAGTGCCGATCAAGCGGGTCTCGACAAAGTCTACGACGACATGTACAAGGCGTATCTGAGGGTGTTCGATCGCGCCGGTCTGGGAGACGAGGTGTGTGTCGTCGAGAGCGATACAGGGATGATGGGCGGGACGGGTGCGCACGAGTTCATGTTCCTGAACGAGACTGGTGAGGACACTTTGCTTCTGTGCGATGGCTGTGGCTACAAGGCGAACCGTCAGGTCGCGATCTATACACGCGAGGAGATCACGGCTTCCGACCCGCTTCCCTTGGAGGAGATCGAGACACCGAACACGACGACGATCGAGGATCTGACGAAGCTGCTTGAGATCGATGCGACGCAGACGGCGAAGGCGGTCTTCCACATCGCTACGATCGAAGGTAAGGACCGATTTGTGTTCGCCGTAGTTCGGGGTGATCACGAACTGAACGAGACCAAGCTGACCAATGCCGTCAAGGCGACGGAGATGCGTCCCGCTACGGAGGAAGAGATCAAGGCGATTGGATCCGAGCCCGGATACGGTTCACCGATCGGTGTGGGCGATGATGTGACAATCGTTGTGGATCCGGCCGTTATTGAGGGATCGAACTTCGTCGCCGGTGCGAACAAGGGTGGTTTCCATCTCCGCAACGTGAACGCTGGTCGTGATTTCACGCCGGATATCGTGAAAGACCTCGTGGCGGTCGAAGAAGGAATGGCCTGTCCGGCGTGCGGCGCTCCTTTGACGAGCGCGCGTGGGATTGAGGTCGGCAACATTTTCAAGCTGGGGACGAAGTATACGGAGGCGGTAGGCGCGACCGTCCTAGATGAGGGAGGTAAGGCTTACCCCGTGATTATGGGCAGCTACGGGATTGGTGTTGATCGGATGATGGCCTGCATCATCGAAGCCTACCACGACGAGAACGGCATCATATGGCCCGTCGATGTCGCTCCCTTTGTCTGCCATATAGTCGTGTTGAGCGGCAAGCAACCGAAGGGCGAACTCGCCGCCGCCGAGGATTTGAAGGCGACTCTCGAATCGGCGGGTCTCGACGTGCTGCTGGACGATCGCGATGAGCGCGCGGGTGTGAAGTTCAACGATGCGGATCTGATCGGATGTCCGGTCCGGATTACGGTCGGCGCGCGTGGCTTGGTGAACGGAACGGTCGAGATCAAGCAGCGGAAGGAAGAAGAGAAGTCAGACGTTGCGATCAGAGATGCGGTCAGTCACATTCTTGGCCTGGTCAGGAAAGAGGCCTGATCTAACAGTTTGAGGAGACACAGTGTCTGCGGAAGGAAAGCTCAAAGAACTCGGAATCGACCTACCTGAGATTGCCGCACCCGCCGGCGTCTATGTTCCTGTGAAGCGGGTCGGGAGCCTTCTGTATGTAGCTGGTCAGTTGCCGCTGAGAGAGGGCGAGCTGATATCGACGGGACATGTTGGGCGAAACGTCTCGGTCGATGAAGCCAATGCGGCGGCGCGCCAATGCGGGCTGAATATTTTGGCCGCGCTCAAATCGGCAGCGGTATCGCTTGACAATATCGCACAGATGGTACGGGTGGAAGGTTTCGTTGCTTCGGCCGAGGGGTTTACGGATCAGGCGACGGTGATCAACGGCGCATCGGAGCTGTTTGCGGAGGTCTTTGGGGATGCGGGAAGCCACGCGAGGTTCGCCGTAGGGGCAAGCGGGCTTCCGCTCAACGCCTCAGTGGAGATCGCCGCTGTTGCTGAGGTGAAGTAGGGAAACGGTTCACCCCGAGTGCCCGGCTGAGCGACAGCGAGGGAAGGTGTATCGAGGGACACCCTCGATACTCGATACGACGCGACTATCTGCGACGCGATCAGAGAGAGTTATACAATACTGCTACAGCGTCACTCGGGGTGACCACCCACTACTGACCGTGTGTTCCGTCTTCCCCCGGCCTTTCTGTATCGATCTGCTGAGACCGCCACCTGTCGTAGAGAGGCTTCATCGCCTCTGGTAAGGCAGGTCTTACA
>DPVD01000116.1:7922-11551 GCA_003526745.1 Candidatus Latescibacterota bacterium | reverse complement strand
TATCGAACCGTTGTAGAGGCCCCGGTTACGAATAGTCCCACAATGCTCAAGCCGGTGTTCAACGCCGCCAAAGGAAACCATCCCCTCCGAGACGAGGTCGGCCGAAACACCTACCGACAATGCGGCACACGCAGCAGCACAGGCATTTATCTGGTTGTGACGTCCCGGGATCCTGAGTTCACTCACGGGACACAGAGCGGATCGGCGCCCATCCTCCAAGCTAGCGATCTCTCCGCCATCGAGGAACACACCGTTCGTCGCCGGTTGGATTTCCCCGAACCAGCGACGTTCTGCTCCGCCTGCTGTCCAGCCGGACATCTCTTCGTCTTCCGCATTCAGGATGGCCCGATCCCCCTCCGCCTGACCCGCTAGGATCTGCTGCTTGCAGATCCTGTAATCCTCGAGCCCGTCGTGGATGTCCAGATGGTTTGGCGCAAAGTTCGTGACCACAGCGACATCGGGTCGCCAGCCCATCCATCCAAGATATCGCAGCTGGAAGCTGGATAGCTCCAGAACGGCCGTCGTCTTCTCTGTTGTCTCCTCGAGCCGATCCAGCAACGACACTCCCATGTTCCCGCCAACCAGCGTATCAGGTACTGCGTTCGACACGATCTGACCAAGCAGGGTCGTTGTCGTGGTCTTCCCACTCGTTCCGGTGACGGCAATCGTCTTTCCCCTGTAAGCAGCGGCAAAGAGTCCGATCTCGGTCGTCACCGCCACATCAGCTGATAGAGCCGCCTGCAGGTGCGGTGACTGAATCGGGATCGCCGGGTTTGCGACGACAAGATCGGCCTGCTCAAAGTCTTCGTGATCGTGCCAACCGAGTTTGTATTCGACCGCCACTCCTTCAAGCGCCCGCATCGACCCCGCCAGGTCTGCCTCCGTCTTAAGATCCGTTACCAAGACCTCCGCACCCTTTTCGGCAAGGTATCTGGCCGCGGCCACTCCCCCCCCAAACAATCCAAGCCCAGCTAAAACGACGCGCTTCCCCCGGAGCGAAAGCGCGGCGTCGATCAGGCGTGTAGAAGGGGGCGTCACAATTTACGTCCTTCAAGCATGAACAGTACGACCTCTACCAGGGTCACAAGATCCAGCGCATTATGGTGTAGAATATCCCGCATCTCGGCAGCATTGCCCGTACGGACAAAGTTGTGATATGCGTCGGGTATCTCGCTTCCGGGGATGTCCTCGATTCTTCCTCGACCGCAGATCGCCCGCTCGAGCGTCTGGAGCTTGCAGTTGACGAGTCGGTCCCTATAGCGTCGACGTCCTTCGTGGAGCAGGTCGATCTGCGCGAAATCATAGGGCATTCGGTAGCCGTAGTAAGTCATCCGGTCACGGATATACGGCAGGTCGTAGGTTTTCCCGTTGAAACTGACGACGGTCCTCACACGTTCGAAGAGCTTCCTAAGATAGTACAGGAGTGCGCCTTCTTCCGTGTAATCCCTGGCGAGCATCTGCCGGACACACAGACCGTTCCCTTCGACCGTCACGACACCGACCAGGAACAAAGGCGTTCCCGCTGTGAAGCCGGTTGCTTCGATGTCCACAAACACGAGCTCGTCTGGCGCACTATGCAACAGCGCCTGGAACGTCTCGAACTCGTCGTTAGCTATGCCATCTGCACCGGACAACCCCTTAAGTAAACGCACAAGGCGGTTCGTAAGTTCGGGTCCTCGATGGGGGATCAGTGCCGCGATGCTTTGGTTGATAAGGTAGAACCGGCCGGGCGGGACGAGCTTCTCCGATCCCTCTGCGATGTCATCGAGTGAAAGCTTCAAACGCGCATCGGTGGCCGTCGCCTTTGGGATAACGCTGGGAGGCGGCATCTCAACGCCTGTCTCTGATGGCTCCAGTTGCGCTGAAGGAGGCTCAATCGGACGGCGAATTGACGAGCGCTTGAGCTCCGCGATTCGCGCTTTAAGACTTGATGAAGGCAAAGGAAACCGTATTGCGAGAAGAACGGCGGGGAACGGCGGACAGACTGACCGAAACTAGTCAGGAAGCGGGAGAGAGTCAAGAGATCGAGAATCGAGCTAGGATCACCGGATCGTCCTTGACTGCTGTATATTGCTTGAGTTGCGAACAATGACTCAGACAAAGGGAGCAATGTGATAACGAGTTCTAGTCGTGTGTGTTGGGGTGTCTCTCTCCTACTGCTGACGGCGTGTCTCCCGTCGGACCCAGCTTGGGAGGTCGATCGAGTCGAGGTAACCAAAGCAAGCGGAGATACTAAGAGGTCGGAGACGACGGCCCCGCAGAGTCTCGACCCGGAGATCTTGTCAAATCGACAATTCGGTGAAGCGCCGATCCTGGCCGAAAAGGTCGGGAAGGGTTTGTTGCCTCCGGTGAGTGAACGTCTGCCGGCGAATCCGCTTGTCGTGATACCACTCGAGGAGATCGGGAAATACGGGGGAACGCTCCGACGTGCGTTGACTGGGGACATCATCCAGACGGCGGGGCTCAGCAAAACCTTGAGCGATGGCCTGATGGGATACGAAAGACCGGTCCCGAAGAGCATCCAGCACAACCTTGCCGAAAGCCATTCATTCAGCGAGGATGGTCTAGAGGCGATCTTCAATATCCGGAAAGGGATCCGGTGGTCAGACGGCCACCCCTTTACGGTCGATGACATCCTTTTTTGGTACTACGATACGCAGTTCGACGACAATGCACGCCCACACAACCAGCCGATCCCGCCGACGGTTTTCACCGTTGACGGCAAACCCATAAAAATTGAGAAGATCGACGACCACACGCTGAAGGTCTCGTCCGAAAAGCCGCTTGGTCGGATTCTCAACGCCTTCTGCGCGGACACGGTCGCCCGTCCAAAGCACGTCATGTCGAAATGGCACCCGAAATACAATCCTGAGGCGACATACGACGAGTTCAAAGAGAGGGCAACGGACGCGCGGATGGCCTACGAGCCCGGGGTACCGAAGCTAAAGGCCTGGATCCCCGTAGAGTGGATCCGGGGGCAGCGGATCGTCTACGAGCGGAACCCCTACTACTGGAAGGTTGACTCGGCAGGCAATCAGCTTCCATACGCTGACCGCCTCGTCTTTAACGTCATTCCCGACCCTCAGGTTATCCTGCTCAAGTTCATCAACGGAGAATTGGATCTGTTCGGCCGGTATTCGAGGATCGACATGTTTCCGACTCTCAAGGCGGAGGAAGCGAACGGAGAATTCAAGGTCGTTCTCGTAGGCCCTGGAAGAGGTCCCTCTTTCTACCTAAACTGGGATGCGCCGCGTGAGAAGATCCGCAAAGCCTTCCGAGATCTGAACGTCCGGGTTGCCATGTCACACGCCATCAATCGTGAGGAGATCAACAAAATCATCTATCACGGTCTTCTCGTACCGTCGGGATATACGTTCGGTAAACAAAACCCTTACTTCTCAGAGGAAGCGTTCAAGCGATACACTCGCTACGACCCAGACTACGCCAACCGACTCCTGGACGAGAGCGGATATCGAGACACGGACAGAGATGGTTGGCGAAATCTTTCTGATGGATCAAGGTTCGAGATAACCATCGATGTCCGCGGACCGGGGGTCGAGGTGGACATCTGCGAGCTCGTACAGTCTCAGTGGCAGGCGGGGGGCATCAAGACCAACCTGAACATTGCC
>DPVD01000116.1:436-7636 GCA_003526745.1 Candidatus Latescibacterota bacterium | reverse complement strand
GACCAACCTGAACATTGCCCTGCGAGACATCATCTGGCCTCGAAGGTTGAATGGCGATTATGAGATTCATCACTGGGGTCTCGAAGGACCGGATGATCCATTGGGTCGACCGCAGGACTGGGCGATGATGGCTGCAACTACGCCGTTCTGGCATAGGGAGAACTCGAAGCATCGTGAGACCGAGTGGCTTGTCCGTGCGACGTATCACATCACGTCTGCAATGACCACTACGGACCCAGCTGATGTAAAGCGACATATGGTGGCGGCTCGTGAACTACACACAGAGAACGTACCTGTGATCGTCGTCGGATCTCCCTACCACGTATGGGGTGCAAGCACAAGTCTTGGGAACGTACCGAACGACGGTACATCAGCGGATGTATTCCGAGGCTGGGGACGTCCAGTATATCACGAGCAGCTTTACTTCAAGAACTAGGGCGCGCCACGAAGGGAAAAAGATGAGGTAGCTGCGTTTTTGGCACGCCTCTAGCCAGCTTCATTCGAGGAAATCGGTTGTGGGAGCGATTAGGACTGCATAAATTGGCCCGCCACAGGAAGGCTCACAATCCTCCCAGACATTAGTGATGGCCTTCCCTCAATGGGGACACTAACAAGAAGTCGACGCCGATTCGAAAAGACGGCGCTTATTCGGATACAATGATTGCATATATCCTAAGAAGACTCCTGCACATGATCCCGACGTTGATCCTGATCTCGATGGTCAGTTTCGTCGTGATCCAGGCGCCCCCTGGCGACATGCTGACTTCACGTCTGGCAGAGCTGGCGGAGCAAGGCGAGCTTGGGTCCGAAAGTGCAATGCAGCAGATCGAAGCTCTCCGCGAGCGGTATGGTCTGAACGACCCGATCTACGTCCAGTATTTCCGCTGGATCGGTAAGATCATCTTCCAGGGGGACTTTGGGCAGTCCTTCACTTACGAGATGGATGTGATGCAATTGCTGGGTGAGCGACTCGGGCTGACTTTGGTGCTTACGCTCTCCACACTTATCTTCACGTGGCTGGTAGCGATCCCGATCGGCATCTACTCGGCGACCAAACCATACTCGGTCGGAGATTACGGTTTCACGTTCATCGGATTCGTTGGACTTGCCACACCGAACTTCCTGCTCGCACTCGTCATCATGTTCATCCAGATCTCGGTCTTCGAAACGGAGTCCGTTGGTGGGCTGCTCTCACCTGAGTATATCGGGGCGGAATGGACGTGGGGTAAGGTCGCTGACTTGCTCGCACACATCTGGGTACCCGTTGTAGTAATCGGTACGGGCGCGACGGCCAGTGTCATCCGGATCATGCGCGGTAACCTGATGGACGTCCTTGGTCAGCAGCACATCCAGACGGGACGAGCAAAGGGACTCAAAGAGACCAAAGTCATTATGAAGTATGGTGTCCGAATCGCCATCAACCCGCTTGTCAGTCGTCTGGGTCTTGAGCTACCGAACCTGCTTTCCGGAGCCGTAGTGACGGGAATCGTTCTGGGTCTCCCGACGGCCGGACCAATCTTCCTCACAGCTCTCACCTCTCAGGACATGTTCCTGGCCGGAGCCTTCCTGCTTCTTGCGGCGACGTTCCTGCTCGTCGGAAACTTGCTCGCAGACATCGTGCTCGCGTGGCTCGACCCGAGGATTCGGTATGAGTAGCCACGCAGAGACGAAGCAACCGCTCGATCTGCAGTCTCCGCAGATGGAAGAGGAAGCGTCCAAAGCGGTAGCCGCTTCTTATTCCCAGTGGAACCTGATCTGGCGTCGGTTCAAAAAGCACAAAGCTGGGGTCGTAGGTGGCTACGTCGTGATCTTATTGTATCTGGCCGTCTTTATGGGCGAGTTTCTCGCCCCGCACGGGATCAGCAACCGATACTACAAGGTCGTGCACTGCCCGCCGCAGCGGATCCACTTCTTCTCCGATGAAGGTTTCCACCTGAGACCGTTCGTTTACGGCATCAAGGGATCACTCGACCGGAAGACCGGGATCAAGCAATACACCGAGGACTCCACCCAAAAGTATCCAATCTACCTGTTAGTCCGTGGCGACGAGTATGAGTTTTACGGTCTTTTCGAAACAGACCTCCATCTGTTCGGGACTGGTAAAGAGAACCCGATGTTCCTGTTTGGGACAGACCGCTTTGGCCGCGACATGCTGTCCCGAATCATCATCGGCGGACGAATTTCACTGACCATCGGCCTGCTGGCCGTTACGCTGAGTCTTACCCTCGGGTCTATATTTGGTGTGATCTCCGGGTTCTATGGGGGCACTATAGACAACGTCATTCAGCGAATGATTGAGTTGATCTTTGCATTCCCTTCAATCCCAATCCTCATGGCCTTGAGTGCCGTGCTCCCACCAGAGTGGCCGTCCCATCTCGTCTTTATGGGCATTGTGACTGTTCTGGCGCTCGTCGGATGGGGAGGACTCGCTCGCGAGATCCGAGGCAAAACGCTCTCCATCAGAGAGTCTGACTTTGTGATGGCTGCGCGCGTCTGTGGTGCAAAGGACGGGCGAATTCTGTTCCGCCATCTTCTACCATCGATGTTCAGCCACATTATCGTGATCGCAACGCTCGCGATCCCCGGGTTCATCCTAGGTGAGAGCACGCTCAGCTTCCTGGGTCTCGGGATCAAGCCGCCCATGACCAGTTGGGGCCTGCTCCTTTCGGACGCTATGAACATTCATTCGCTAAGCCTTTATCCCTGGCTCCTTATCCCAGGCTTCTGCATCATCATCGCCGTGCTGGCATTCAACTTCCTCGGTGACGGCCTGCGCGACGCCGCAGATCCATACTCAAGCCGCTAAACGCATGAACACAAAGACGCAAAGACACGAAGACCGGAAAAGATACCCCACCATAGGTATCATCGCCTCTTCGTGCCTTGGTGTTGCACTATGAGTGACAACGGAAAAGATCAACTGCTCGAAATCAGGAACCTGAAGACGCACTTCTTCACAGATGACGGAATCGTACGTGCGGTCGACGGGGTCTCCTTCAGCATCGGAAAGGGTGAAACGCTGGCCGTCGTCGGTGAGTCAGGGTGCGGAAAAAGCATCACGGCATTCTCGACGATGCGACTGATTCCGAGTCCCCCAGGGCAGATCGTAGAAGGCCAAATCCTGTTCCACCAGGACGGCGGATCACCAATCGACCTGACCCAAGTCGATGCACGCGGCCCCAAGATGCGGGACATTCGCGGCAACGATATCGCGATGATCTTCCAGGAACCGATGACCTCGCTGAGTCCAGTACACACAATCGGTAACCAGATCGGCGAGGCGATTGAGCTTCATCAGAACGTCAACAAGGAAGAGGCCCGAAGCCGCGCGGGTGAGGTCCTGCGTAAGGTTCGGCTCCCGGAGCCAGAGCGACAACTCGATGCATATCCGCACGAACTGAGTGGTGGTATGCGTCAGAGAGCGATGATCGCGATGGCCCTCTCCTGCAACCCGAGTCTGCTAATCGCCGACGAGCCGACCACAGCTCTAGACGTGACCGTGCAGGCTCAGATTCTCGATCTGATGGTTGCACTTCAGGACGAGATTCACATGTCGATCATGCTGATCACACACGATCTCGGTGTTGTCGCCTGGATGGCCGACAACGTGGCCGTCATGTATCTCGGCAAGGTGGTCGAGTACTCGGATGTTCGCACCATCTTCAAGAATCCGAAACATCCTTATACACAAGGCCTTATCAAATCGATCCCCAAGATCGGTTCGAAAGAGAAGCTCGTACCGATCGAGGGATCAGTACCGGATCCCTTCGAGCGCCCGGTTGGTTGCTCTTTTGCACCCCGATGTCCTCACGCGACGGACCGGTGCAAGCAGGAGCCGGAACTGAAAGAAATCGAGCCCGGACACACCGTCAGCTGCTGGCTCGAAATCGAAGGCTAACCTGGATTAACCTGATCGACGCGGATAGACGAAACTTAACGGTGTCACGTTTTGACCCAACTTCAACGTGACACGCTGATGACTTGAAATGACCGAAGCAAACGAAAAATTGGTAGAAGTCGAAGGTCTCAAGACCTATTTCCCCATCAAGAAGGGCATCTGGCGGAAGGTCGTCGGGTATGTGAAGGCTGTCGACGGCGTGTCGTTGACGCTCCACCGTGGCGAGACGCTGGGTCTTGTCGGTGAATCAGGATGCGGTAAGACAACGACCGGTCGTTCTATGATCCGGCTGATCGAGCCAACGGAAG
Organism: Candidatus Latescibacterota bacterium; assembly: GCA_003526745.1. GTDB lineage: Bacteria > Latescibacterota > UBA2968 > UBA2968 > UBA2968 > UBA2968. The sequence goes on along the minus strand of DPVD01000116.1, from coordinate 3,430 downwards.
GTGACGTCACCTTCTATCACGACGGTCAAGCAATCGATCTTCGGAGCCTCGACAAGGAGGAGATGCGCGTGCTCCGCCGTGAGCTCCAGTACATCTTCCAGGACCCCTTCTCTTCACTCAACCCACGGATGACGGTTTTCGATCTTGTCGCCGAGCCACTCGTGATCAACAACGTCGCCAAGGGCAGCGAGCTCGATGATCGCGTCGAGCAGCTGCTGATTCGCGTTGGTCTGCGTCCGGATCACCTTAGACGCTATCCTCACGCATTCAGCGGCGGTCAGCGCCAGCGAATCGGAATCGCCCGTGCTCTGTCTGTCACGCCACGATTGATCATCGCAGATGAACCGGTCTCGGCCCTCGACGTTTCAGTTCAGGCGCAGGTCGTCAACCTGATGGCCGAACTGCAAGAAGAGTTCAACCTCACTTACCTGTTCGTCGCTCACGATCTGAGTATCATTGAACACATCAGCGATCGCGTGGCAGTTATGTATCTCGGCCAGATCGTCGAGCTGACCACCTCCGAAAGAATCTACGAGAATCCCCTCCATCCCTACACTGCTGCATTGATGTCAGCCGTTCCCGTAGCTGACCCCGATCACCAGATGCAGCGTATCCTTTTAGAAGGTGACGTGCCAGATCCGGCGAACGCCCCTCCCGGATGCAAATTCCATCCTCGCTGCCAACACGCCGACGATCGTTGTCGCACAGAAGCCCCCAAACTTCGTGAGATAGAGCCGGGACACGAGGCCGCCTGTCATTTCGCCGGCGAACTGACCTTCCAGGAAATCGAAACCGCTCAAACCGAATGACCGTGTGAACCCAAGTCAGCCTTCCTATACCACCCTAACCTTCCTTAAAGACATACTTCTCTACGTAGTCATTCCGGAACTTACCTTCAGGATCCAAGGCATTGGCCAGAGACCGGAATTCAGTCAACCGCGGATAGGCGGCCTGAACTTGAGCCGCAGGAGTCCTGAAAAGCTTGCCCCAGTGCGGGCGTGGCTCGAACGATGAAAGCGCATCTTCCAGGACTGGCAAAAACGCGTTCACACCAGGCCAGTCTTTATGCCAGTTGAAGTGAATCGCGACAACATCCTGCCCATATGCGGTGCTGAGCCAGAGATCGTCTGCCGCGACCGTACGCACTTCGCTTAACCACAGGATCGGCTTCAGTTGTTCCCGCAGCCTTTCGACCGCCCGCAATGCAGGGACAGCGTGTCTTCGCGCCACGAAATACTCGGTCTGAAGCTCGTCCCCCTCGAGCAAGGCATCCTTGAAGTCAAAATGCTTCAGCCTCTCGTGCCACGGACCAACAGTCCGCATCTCTGTCAGGTAGCGGTCCGGCGGATCTTCCACTCCACCCTCAGGTGTCAAAGTAGCCCCGTGAAACATCTCCGGAACTTCCAACAATGTGTCATCTGACTCGATCCTCTGCTTCACCCAGAGCGAATCCACATGGTCTTCTTGCCAGGTCGGAAAGAGACTGACGCTATACCCAGCGCCCATTATGGCATCGAACGCCTCGTAGAGTTCAGCTGACGGGAGCTTGGCGTAGACGTGCTGCTGAACATCGAATGTCGGAACAAGATCGAGCGTCACACGCGTCACCACCCCCAGTGCGCCGAGCGCTACAACAGCGCCCGGAAATCGACCCCCATCTTCGTCTCGTGTGAGCGTGACCAGATTTCCATCAGCCGCAACCATTTCCAGGCCAGACACGGCTGTCGCCAGATTCCCGTTTCCGTCACCGGACCCGTGTGTTGCACTCATACACGCCCCGATCACTGTGATATGGTCTAGAGAGGCCGTGTTGTGGAGTGCATAGCCCGCAGCGTGCAGCTGCGGTGAGAGCTCCCGGTAGGTGATTCCCGCACTGACAGTTGCCCGATGACGTTCCCGGTCGATGACCAGATTGTGATCCATCCGACTCAGGGAGATCATATCACCGGAGGTGTCAGCGATGTCGTTGAAGCAGTGACGGGATCCGATCACCCGAACCTTGCTCGCCTTTCGCACGACATCGCACAGTTCATCGACTGTCTGAGGTTCGTGAAATCGAGTTGAGTAGAAGGGTACGTTCCCGGACCAGTTCTGATGGTGGAGGGTCATCGACACCACTCGTTTCGTATTCGTGGTCCGCATTTTTGGGCTATCGTCCTTGCTCTACACCGTGATCCTGCTAGAAACGCCATCTGATTCTCCAACCTTTCGCAATGCCCAACATCGAGACCCTTTGAAATCTCAGAGCCGAACAACTGATTAAATCGTTGTGTCATGTCGAACCCTCCCTAACCTGATCTACTAACCCCAAAATATCACGTCCATCTGCACGGAACAAATCCTCCAAGTCCGGCGATTGCTCCCAAACGCGTACCTGTGGGTCGAAAATTCTTCACACACCTTGAAACGATCGCGCTGCGACTTCTTCTCGTGGTATGGGATAATGCGTGCGCCTCGACGGCTCAGGAACCTTTAGAGTGCATCGCCATCGCCGATGTGCATCAATTCATACCCTTCCTCCAAACTGTCGACTCAAGCAAGTATACGACGGCTAGCCAAGTGCCTCGTGACTTCCTTGGCGATGATGGTGGCCTTCTCAAGGTTGCTGATCGCAAGAACGAGCAACCTTACTCGTTGGCAGCACAGCGTTTAGAACGTTCACATAGCAGACACAACGGGAAAAGGCTTTGTACCCAAAAGGCGGCAGGAAGATAGCGGTGAATCGGTAGCAGAACCCCATCAATACAGATATGCGCGGTCGACCGACAACCAACTAATGCAGATGTTTCCTGATCTCAGATTCCATATCCGCGTGGTCAATATTGCCCAGCCATTGTGCAACAATCTCCTGATCCTTGATTAGAAATAGAGCAGGTATAGCCTTGACCTTGAAGGTATGCCACGCTGGTGTAGGACGCGCATCAGAGTATACGGGATACGTCACATCAATCTTGTCGACAAACTTTTCGATCTTCTTAACCCGGTCCTTTCCAT
>DPVD01000116.1:0-145 GCA_003526745.1 Candidatus Latescibacterota bacterium | reverse complement strand
TCGATATTCTTAACCCGGTCCTTTCCATCATCGATCGACACTCCCATAACCATCAACCCCTTCTTCGCATAGGCGTCGTAGAGCACCTGAAGCCTAGACATCATATACACGCAGGGCTTGCACCAGGTTGCCCAGAAATCAAGCA
>DPVD01000271.1:0-12109 GCA_003526745.1 Candidatus Latescibacterota bacterium | reverse complement strand
CGAAACTGATGCCGATCGATCCCCAGACGGGGGAGCGAACCCGGGTGCGAAGACAGATTCTCGACAATGGTTCGAAGGTTCGGGTCGCCGTGAAGAGCGGGGAGCAGATCCCCAATTCCGAATAGCTTGAGTGGAGTGATCGATGGCTGCAAGGCTTAAAGAGATGTACGAGAAGGAAGTCACGACGGCTTTGATGAGTCGGTTTGGTTACAAGAACACGATGCAGATTCCGCGGCTCGAGAAGGTCGTCCTCAACATAGGAGTTGGCGAGGCGGTCCAGAATTCCAAGGCCATCGAGGGGGCGGTCGAGGATCTTACGGCGGTCTCCGGCCAGAAGCCATCGATCCGTCGCGCAAAGCGGTCGGTCTCGAACTTCAAGCTTCGCGAAGGTGTGCCGATCGGAGCCTGTGTGACGCTCCGACGGGACAGGATGTGGGAGTTCGTCGATCGATTCTACAACTTTACTGTTCCTCGTATCCGCGACTTTCGCGGGCTGTCCACGAACTCGTTCGATGGCCGTGGGAATTATTCACTCGGTATCCGGGAGCAGATCATTTTTCCGGAGATTGACTACGACAAGATCGACCAGGTTCGTGGTCTTGACGTTACGTTCGTGACGTCGGCAAATACGGACGAAGAAGCTCTTGAGCTCCTGCGTGCTCTCGGGATGCCGTTCGTACAAAACGAAGCGGCCTAAAGGAAGGTTCTCGTGGCAAAGAAATCACTGATCGCCAAGTCTAAGAGAAAGCCGAAGTTTAAGGTTCGTGCCTACAATCGTTGTAATCGATGCGGTCGTCCCCGGGCGTATCTCCGTCGCTTCGGAATCTGCCGTATTTGTTTCCGAGATCTGGCTCTGGAAGGTCAGATCCCCGGCGTGACCAAAGCCAGTTGGTAACAAAAGGACTGTTCAGCTTATGATGACCGACCCGATAGCGGACCTGTTAACGCGTGTTCGCAACGCCTGCATGGCCGGGCACCGGAAAGTTGATATTCCGAGTTCCAAGATGAAGCGTGAGATCGCGCGAATTCTAAAAGAACGCGGATTTATCCACAACTTTGCTCACGTCGACGACAACCGTCAGGGCTACCTGAGGCTGTATCTAAAGTATACAGAAGAAGAGTCGAGCTCGATCCAGGGTTTGAGGCGCGTAAGCCGCCCAGGGCTGCGGAAGTATGTTGGCAAGACCGACATTCCCCGGGTTCTGAATGGGTTGGGGGTCGCGATTCTGTCGACAGCCAAGGGAATCCTTTGTGACGATGAAGCACGCAAAGCCGGTGTCGGCGGCGAAGTGCTCTGCAACATCTGGTAAGGAGTAGAGACTGTGTCACGCGTTGGTAAAGTACCGATAACCGTCCCGAGCGGTGTAGACGTCAAGATTGGAGACGGACTGGCGACGGTTAAGGGCCCGAACGGAACACTTGAGGTCCTGATCCACAAGCTAACGAAGGTGGAGCAGGAAGGCGACCAATTGTCGGTCAAGGTTGAGAATCCGGATGATCAGGCGACTCGTGCCGCTTGGGGTCTAACTCGCGCACTCGTCGCAAATGCGGTCGAAGGTGTGGTCAAGGGTTTCGAGAAACGGCTCGTCGTGGTCGGTATTGGATACCGGGCTGAGATTAAGGGCAATAATCTAGATCTACAGGTGGGCTATAGCCACAACGTACCGGTAACGCCACCTCACGGCATCGAGTTCGCCCTAGACGACCCGCCAGGCGGGATTGAGGGGGCGCAGACGACGGTGATTGTGAAAGGTGCGAGCAAGGAGCTCGTAGGGAGCACTGCCGCTGATATCCGGAAGGTACGCCCACCGGAGCCCTACAAGGGCAAAGGAATTCGCTACGCAGACGAATACGTCCGTCGCAAGGCCGGCAAGACGGCTATCGCCTAAGGAGTTCGAGGATCATGAGCAAGAGGACAAAACGAGATGCCAGGCGACGTAGACGGATGCGTATTCGCAACAAGATCAGTGGAACTGCGGATCGTCCTCGGATGGCTGTTTTTCGGAGTGCTAAGCACGTTCAGGTTCAGCTGATTGACGACACGACTGGGCGCGCTTTGATGGGACTCGCCAGCTATTCACCCGAGGTCGCCAATGCTATGGCCAGCGCAGAGAACAAGTGTGCGAAAAGCCACGCGATAGGCAAGGCGCTTGCAGCGAAGGCTTCGGAAGCAGGCATTAAGGAAGCAGTGTTCGATCGTGGTGGCTACCTGTATCACGGTCGTGTGAAGGCCCTTGCTGAAGGGGTGCGCGAAGGCGGACTAAAGATCTAGTAACGGAACCACTTAAGGAGGCCACATTGGCCAGAATTGATCCCACAGGACTCGACCTCACGGAGGTCGTCATCAACAATAGCATCAATCGCGTCTCCCATGTGCGGAAGGGTGGACGACGATTTTCTTTCAACGCGCTGGCCGTGGTCGGTGATCGGAAGGGACACGTTGGTGTCGGGATGGGTAAAGCGGGCGAGGTGGCGGAGGCCATCCGCAAGGCAACAGAGAACGCGAAGAAGGAGTTGATCCGCGTGCCCGTGATCAATGGGACGATTCCTCACGAGATCATAGGGGTCTTTGGCGCAGCCCGCGTGTTGCTCAAACCTGCGGCACCCGGTACAGGAGTGATCGCAGGAGGTGGGATCCGTGCTGTCCTCGAGCTTGCCGGCGTACAGAACGTGCTGAGCAAGTCACTGGGTTCGAAGAACCCTCAGAATACGGTCAAGGCAGCGATCAACGGGCTGGCGACGCTTCGTGATGCAAAGGCCTTTGCAGAGCTCCGTGGCGTCGATGTTTCGGATCTCGTGGCGGGATAAGGTAGATGCCAACTCTCAAGATCACACAGGTCCGGAGCGCGATCAAGCGCAAGGCGAATCAGCAGAAGACACTGACTGCACTCGGAATTCGCCGGATGCATCAAACGGTCGAGCACAACGACACGCCGGCGATTCAGGGAATGCTGACCGTCGTGTCGCATCTCGTCAAAGTCGAACGCGAAGGCTAATCAGACATGAACCTCTCGAACATGAAGGCGCCGAAGGGTGCAAAGCGAACGAAGAAGCGCCTCGGGATGGGGCCCGGATCGGGTGTCGGTAAGACGGGCGGTAAGGGGCACAAAGGCCAGAACGCGCGTTCAGGCGGTGGAGTCAAACCTTGGTTCGAAGGTGGTCAGATGCCTTTGCACGCGCGCCTGCCTAAGGTTGGCTTCGTAAGCAACCGGCCGAGGAACCAGGTCATAAACTTGAAGGATTTGGCCCGAAAGGGCGTCAAGGGCGCGGTGACACCGGATGCGCTGAAGGAAGTCGGCCTGATCGGTTCGGCAACTCGACCTGTCAAGATCCTCGGTGTAGGCGAGATCAGCGAAGCGCTTCAGGTCAGTGGCGTGGCGGTTTCGAAGTCCGCAGCGGCGAAAATCACGGCCGCAGGGGGCAGCGTTGATAAAGATGTCGATACGGCAATTGAGGCTCCGACAGCCGAGGCACCGGTGGCCGAGCCGGAAGGCGAGCAGGAGTAAGCACACTTGCTCAAGACCTTCCAAAGCGCGTTCCGGATCCCCGAGCTTCGCACCAAGATCCTCTTTACGCTGCTGATTCTTGTCGTCTACCGAATCGGCGGTCAAGTACCTATTCCGGGTATCGATCGGATCGCCCTTCAGGAGTTCTTCCAAGGCACCGAGCGGACCCTGTTTTCGATGTACGACATGTTTGTCGGCGGTGCGTTCACGCGCGCGACGGTGTTCGCCCTCGGCATTATGCCCTATATCAGCGCCTCTATCATCATTCAGCTCCTAGGTGCGGTGATCCCGTTCCTGCAGAAGCTCCAGAAGGAGGGTGAGGAAGGGCGCAAGAAGATCACGCAGTATACGCGTTACGGGACAGTCGGGCTCGCCGCCGCTCAAAGTTTTGGAGTTGCCTACTTCTTGGAATCGCTTCGTTCACCGATCACGGGCCAGTCGGTCGTTGTGGAGCCAGGCATTGGGTTTACGCTCTTGACGATGCTGACGATCACTTCGGGCACAGTGTTCATCATGTGGCTGGGTGAGCAGATTGATGCGTCAGGAATTGGGAACGGGATGTCGATGTTGATCTTTATCGGCATCATCGCCCGTCTTCCGTGGGCAATTGGCCAGGAATACAACGATTTCATAACGAACGACAAGAGTATCTTCGTCGAGATCCTGGTTCTTGGAATCATTGCAGGTGTGACTGCGCTGGTCGTCATGCTGACGCAGGGAACTCGAAAGATCCCAGTTCAGTACGCAAAACGTGTGGTCGGCCGAAAGGTCTACGGTGGCCAGACGACACACATCCCCCTGAAGGTTAACGTTTCGGGTGTGATGCCGATCATATTCGCGCAGGCCATCATGTTCCTGCCTGCGACGATGGCGAGCTTCGCCCCAAACGTCGAGTTTGTTCAGCAGATTGCCGTGGCATTTTCGCCTGGTGGGACGCTCCAGTCGCTTCCATACTGGATTGTCTACAGCCTGATGATCATTTTCTTCGCCTATTTCTATACGGCGATCGTATTCAACCCGGTCGACCTGGCGGACAACATGAAGCGTCAGGGTGGCTTTATCCCGGGTGTGCGACCTGGGAAGAGAACCTCGGATTACATCGACCGGATCCTGACTCGGATCACGCTTCCGGGTTCGATCTTTCTAGCGGCCATCGCGGTGTTCCCGTTCTTCGTTGTCGAGGCTCTCGGTGTTCATCCGGGTCTTTCAGACTTCTTCGGTGGGACGGGGCTGCTGATCATAGTCGGTGTGGCTCTAGATACGCTCCAGCAGATCGAATCTCACCTGCTGATGCGTCACTATGATGGATTTATGAAGAAGGGCCGAATTCGGGGGCGCAGAGGGTAGGCGCGCACCCACGAACCGCGGGCGACCCGCATTGAGAAGGCGGCACAATGAAGGTCTCATCATCAGTCAAGAAGCGTTGCAATCACTGTAAGATCATCCGAAGACGAGGTGTCGTCCGCGTGATCTGCAAGAATAACCCGCGACACAAGCAGCGTCAGGGCTAGGAGAACAGATGGCTAGAATCGCAGGTGTAGATCTTCCCCGTGAGAAGCGAGTTGAGGTTGCACTGACCTACATCTATGGGATCGGGCTGGCATCGTCCAAGAAGATTCTTGGGCAGACTCAGATCGACCCAACCACGCGTGTCGAGTCGTTGACCGAAGACGAGATCGGTAAGCTCAGAAGCGTGGTCGAAGGTGACTACAAGGTTGAGGGTGAGTTGCGTAGCGAAGTAGCTATGAACGTCAAGCGACTGATGGATGTGGGCTGCTATCGTGGTTTGCGGTGGCGGAGAAGCCTTCCGCTTAGGGGACAGCGCACCAAGACAAACGCTAGAACTCGGAAGGGCCCGAAGAAGGGTCAAGTCATGCGAAAGAAGAAAGAGTAACCCCAAGGAGGTTATCGATTGCCCCCAAAAACTGGACGACGGCGCAATAAACGTGTGGACGCGTTGGGTGTCGCACATATCAAGGCGACCTTCAACAACACGATTGTGACGCTGACTGACAAAGAAGGGAATGTGATTTCTTGGGCCTCGACTGGCAAGGTCGCGTTCAAAGGGTCCAAGAAGAGCACACCTTTTGCTGCCCAGATGGCGGCTGAGGCTGCCGCAAAGGAAGCCATCGCGATGGGGTTGCGTCGAGTCGAGGTCTGGGTGAAGGGCCCGGGCGTCGGCCGTGAGGCGGCCGTGCGTTCGCTGCAGGGCGCCGGCCTCGAGATTTCGGCGATTCGTGACGTAACGCCGATACCGCACAATGGATGTCGGCCACCTAAGAGACGCCGCGTCTGACGAAACGGGATTAGGAGAGATTCATGGCAAGATATACTGGGGCGAATTGCAAGCTCTGCAGGAGAGAAGGGGTCAAGCTGTTCCTTAAGGGGGAGCGGTGCTCCCTCGATAAATGCGCTGTCGAGCGTCGGGGTTACGCTCCCGGTCAGCACGGCCAGCGAATGCGTCGGAAGCCGTCCGAGTTCTCGATGCAGCTTCGTGAGAAACAGAAGGCGAAGCGTCAGTATGGTGTCCTCGAGAATCAGTTCCGTGGATACTACAAGCAGGCTGCTCGGGGGAAGGGCGTAACGGGTGAGGTCCTCCTGCAGACGCTGGAATCCCGACTCGACAACATCGTCTATCGCCTTGGGTTCGCCCCCTCGCGTAAGTCTGCACGTCAGCTTGTCCGCCACGGCCATGTGACAGTCGCCGACCGGCGAGTAAACGTTCCCTCATATCAAGTCACCCAAGGTGAGGTCGTGCAAATCAGAGAGAAGAGTAGGCAGCTTCCGCTCGTCCACGATTCGCTCAAGCGCATGAGTGAAGGACGGCAGGTCTCGTGGCTTTCCGTTGACAAGGTGAACCTCAGTGGGACGCTCCTAGAACGACCGGCTCGTGAGGATATCCCGACAGCAGTCGAGGAACACCTCATCGTCGAGCTCTACTCTAAGTAAGCGCTGTTCATAAGATTCCTCTTTAGGAGAAGGACTGCATGAAGCCGAAGAACTTTCAGATGCCGCGTTCCGTTCAGGTCGATGAAGAGTCCCTGAAGGATAGCTATGGCAAGTTTACCGTTCAGCCGCTCGAGCGGGGCTTCGGGACGACAATCGGGAACGCGCTGCGGCGCGTGCTACTGTCGTCAATCGAGGGCGCTGCTATCAAGGCAGTGAAGATCGAAGGTGTGCAGCATGAATTTTCCACGCTGGAGGGCGTGGTCGAAGATATGACTGAGGTGATCCTCAACCTCAAGGAGGTGAATATCCGCCTTCTCGAGGGTGAGGAGAAGATCATTCACGTGAAGAAGGAAGGGGGAGGCGACCTTAAGGCCTCCGACCTACAGACGGATGCACAGATCGAGGTTATGAACCCGGATCAGCATATCGCATCTTTGGATCGTGACGGTGTTCTGGACATGGAAGTCACAGTCGCTATTGGACGTGGCTACGTACTGAGCGAGAACAACAAGACGACAGATCAGCCGATGGGCACGATCGCCCTCGATACGGCATTCTCGCCGGTGAGAAAAATACACTACGAGGTTGACAACGCCCGAGTGGGTCAGCAGACAGACTACGACAAGCTCACGCTTGAGGTCTGGACAAATGGTGGGGTGCCTCCCGACGATGCCGTTGCCCACGCAGCAAAAACACTGAAAGATCACTTGGAGTTGTTCATCAACTTCGACGACGATCCGGAACCCGAGCAGGAAGAGGTCGTCGACGAGGCCACGCAGCGTGTTGCGCAGCTTCTGAAGATGCAAGTCGAGGAGCTTGAGCTGTCGGTTCGGTCGGCAAATTGCCTTAAGGCGGCCGACATCATGACGCTGGAGGATCTCGTCGTTCGGCCCGAGTCCGAGATGCTGAAGTTTCGGAACTTCGGGCGGAAGTCGCTGAATGAGTTGAATGCCATCTTGGAAGAACTTGGACTGTCTTTCGGCATGGAAATTGGCCAGTTCAAAGATATCGCACCTAAGATCGAATCTGTGACTATGGTCGACGAAGACTTTTAGGATTACGAAGGGATGAGGCAGCGCGATGAGGCATGGTAAGAGGGGCCGCAAGCTCGGCCGGACAGCGAGTCACAAGCGAGCGACGATGAACAATCTCGCGACTTCGCTGTTCATGCACGGGATTATTCGGACGACAAAGCCGAAGGCGAAGGAGCTCCGGGGTGTCGCGGAAAGACTGATCACGTTCGCAAAGCGTGGCGATCTTCACGCGCGAAGGCAGGTCCTGCGCCGGATCCGAAATAAGGTCGTTGTTGCAAAGTTGTTCGACGAGATCGCGCCTACCTTCGTCGATCGTCAGGGGGGATACACACGCGTTCTGAGCCTCGGTCCTCGGCGGGGTGATGCAACAGAGGTTTGCGTCATCGAACTGGTCGGCTCAGAACTCAGGTCAGACTTTGCAGATACCGTCTCCTCAGGCGCTTCTGCAGCGGCAGCCGCACCTGTGGAAGTCGGTGAGGGAACGACAGAGGAAGCGGCTCAAGAGAACGCGGACGAGGCGCCAAAAGTCGAGGCGAGAGCCGAAGCCGACGAAGAGCCAGAAGCGGAAGAGGCTCCTGAAAGTGAAGAGTCCGACAGTGACGACAGCGATGCCGAGGAGGCGTCAGAGGAAAAAAAGACGTGATATTTCGCAAATCGAAAGAAAATGGGCAGCCGGGCTTGATCTCCTGGCTGCCCATTTTCTTTGTCCTCGCGTGGGGGACCGTCAAAGCGGACTCGGTCAGAGGAGTATGGGTTGTCCGTCACGACATGGCGACCCCCGCAAGTGTAGCCACCGTGGTCGAGACGGCAAAAAACGCCGGGATGAACACGTTGTTCGTTCAAGTGAGGGGGCGTGGCGATGCCTATTACCGGAGCGATCTGGTGCCCTTGGCGGAGGATGTGGAGAGCGGGTTTGATCCGCTTGCCGCCTGTCTAAAGCTCGCCAACCGGCAGGGGATCAATGTTCACGCCTGGATCAACGTCTATCTGACGTGGTATCCAGATCGCCCAGCCCCCCCTGAACACGTTCTGCACTCCCATCCCGAATGGTTTATGATCTCGAACGATGGGGTGGACATGGGGCAACTTCAGGACGGTATGGATCTGAAGAGCCGTGGTGTAGAGGGGCGGTATATGTCGCCATCGAATCCGGAAGTGCAGCGTTATCTCCTGAGCGTGATCAAGGAGCTCGTGTCGAGATACCAAGTGAAGGGCATCCACCTGGACTATGTGAGGTATCCCAACGAACACTACGATTACAGTCCGTTGGCTCAGGCAGGCTTCTGGACGGATGCGGCTCTCGAACCGCCGAAATCTGAAAGCGAGGACAAGACGCGGGCGGTCTGGAATCGGTGGCGAAGCGCACAGGTCACCTCGTTCGTACATCGAGTGAAGCAGGTCGTTCAGAAGACTCGGAAGGGCACGCTCCTGTCCGCCGCAGTGAAGCCCGACCGGGGTATGGCATACACACGATACGGTCAGAACTGGCTACACTGGGTCAACAGAAACTATCTAGATTTTGCGATCCCAATGTTCTATACCGGCTCCACACAGTCCATACGTGCTCGAATGGATGACGTCCGTAAGTATGTTCAGCGGGGGCAGGTGCTCGCGGGTATAGGCGCTTGGAATCAGAAGACAGCCGACACGCTGGATCAGATCGATGCCTCACTCAAGGCACGTCTGAGCGGGTTCTGTCTGTTCTCCTACACCACACTCGCGGAGTCATCCGATCTGCAGGAACTGCTGGTGAGGCGGTTCGGTGAATCGAAGTGAATCAGAAATTCGTCAAACCCAAACCCGGAGGGGTCGCAGAGATCCAGATCGATCGTCTGTCTGTGAAGGGGCATGGTATTGGTAATTACGGAGACTATCAGGTCTTGATCCGTGGCGCGATCCCGGGTGATCTCCTTCACGCTCGGTTTCGTAAAGTCAGGCATCGACGCAGGGAGTGCGAGGCCGCGATCGTGGAACGGATCGAGTCTTCGGTCGACCGTGAAGAGGCCGAATGCGAACACTTCGGTCTCTGTGGCGGGTGTCTGTGGCAGAACATCCCATATGACGAGCAGCTTCACATGAAGCAGAAGCTTGTCATCAATGCCGTGAAACCGGCAGGGGATGTCGAGATAGCCGAACCGATGCGAGCGCCAAGGCCGCTTCGTTATCGGAACAAGATGGAGTTCTCTTTCGGGGCTGGGGACGAGGGGCAGGTCGAAATCGGTCTACACCCGGCCGGCCAGTTCGGGAGGATCTTCGACCTAGATCGTTGCGAACTTATGCCGGCGAGAACGAGCGATATCGTTTCGGTTGTCCGAAAAGCTGCGGCGGACCTCAACCTAGCCGCCTACGATCTTAGACAGCACACTGGCCTGCTGAGGTTCCTTACGGTAAGGGAAGGATCTTCGAGCGGTCAGGCGATGGTGATCGTCACTACATCGGCGGAGTCATTTCCTGAAGCGGATGAGGTAGCCACGAGGATCGTTGATGAGATTCCCGGCGTCGAGAGTGTGATCCATACGATTAATACCGAGAAGGCACAGGTAGCCTTCGGCCAAGAGTCACGCGTTTTGGCCGGCAAGGGTAGCATCCAGGACCAACTGGGTCCATTCACGTTCGATATCTCACCCTCCTCTTTCTTTCAGCCAAACGCCGAGCAGGCAGCGCTTATGTTCGAAGAAGTCGTCAGACTATGCGACCTAGAGGGTGGGGAACGCGTGCTGGATGCCTATTGTGGGACCGGAGGTATCTCGCTTTTTCTGTCGCTGCTTGCAGACAGTGTAGTAGGTGTCGAGGCATCAGAAGAGGCGATCCGTGATGCTTCCCGAAACAGTGCGCAAAACTCTATATACAACTGTGAGTTCATATCAGGACCGGCTGAAGACCTTCTAGGACATCTTCGCGACCAAGGCGATCGGTTTGACGTCGCAGTGACCGATCCGCCGAGAGCCGGTATGCATCACAAGGCTACCCGCGCCTTAGTTGACCTCGGCCCGAAGCGGATCGTCTACGTATCGTGCAATCCTGCCGCCCTTGCCCAAGATATCCTGATCCTCGAGGCTCATGGGTATGTATTAAACCGGCTGCAGTTGGTCGACATGCTTCCACAGACGCCGCACTGCGAGGTCTTGGCGAGACTCGACAAGGAATGAAAAAGCTCAGCCGCGTGACGGCTGAGCCTCTGTTTTTCAATCGATGTGTCTGCCACCTAGCGGTCGATCGCAATGATCTCATATTTGAGCGATCCGGCCGGCACGGTCGCTTCGACTTTCTCCCCAACCTTCTTACCCAACATTGCCTTTCCGACCGGAGACTCTGTCGAGATCTTGTTTTCGCTGAAGTCGGCCTCGTCGGTCGATACGAGCATGTAGGTCACTTCGTTCCCGGTTTTCTCGTCCTTGAGAGTTACCGTGGCCCCCAAGTAGGCTTTGTCTTTCGGTATCTGTGACTCGTCAATGATCTCCGAGCGGGTCAATTTTTCGTGGATCCCGGCAATCCGCTTCTCGAGATGCATCTGCCGTTCTTTTGCGGCAGCATATTCGGCATTCTCGCTGAGATCGCCGAATTCCCTCGCGGTGGCGATTGCCTCGATCACGACTGGCCTCTCCTCCTTCTCGAGCTTCTCGAGTTCGCTGCGGAGTTTTTCGTAGCCTTCTTTGGTCAGGTAGACACGATTCATGGACACTCCATATAAAAAAACCAAGGTTTCGCCTCGGAGGCGTAACCCCGGATCTTAGTTGCCCAGAAAACCTAGTCTGTAACCTGGCGTGAGTCAAGCCGTAATTGACGGAAATGCCTTAAAATCAAGCGTTTCGATTGACAAGGCAGAGTGCAAAGGCTATCATCGACGCGGTAGTCCGGGGGCCATCCGAAGAGGGGATAGACAGTGGATAGCAGCTTCATCAGGGGCGTAATTCCGGCCCTGATCACGCCGATGAACTCTGACGAATCCCTCAGCCGAGATGGCATGAATCGTCTTATCGATGGTGTGATCGATGCGGGCGTCCACGGGGTCTTCACCTGTGGTACGGCGGGAGAGTTCTGGGCTATGACCGTAGACGAGAAACGCCAGGTTTACGATTGGACAGTCGAATTTACGGCTGGCCGAGTCCCTGTCTACGTCGGAACGTCCGCCAATTCAACCTCAGAAGCTGTGGACCTTACTCGGGCTGCCGAGTCTGCCGGTGCCGAGTGCCTGTCTGTGCTGACTCCCGCCTTTATCACTCCCGACGCCGAAGAAATGTTCCGTCACTACGCAGAGATCGCTGAAGCAACGGCACTCCCCATTTTACTCTACAACCTTCCAAATCGGACTGGCAATGCGCTGTCTCTCGACGTGATCGATCGGTTGCATCGGAGATTTCCCAACATCGTTGGTATCAAGGACAGCTCAGGAAACTTTGAACAGGCCATGGCATTGATGCGCGAGCTGCCGAGTGATTTCAGAATGATCATGGGGCGTGACACCCTCATCCACGCCGCACTGGCCGAAGGTGCTGCGGGAGCGATCGCAGCGAGTGCCAATGTCGTTCCGCAGATCGCTGCGGGGATCTACGATGCTTTTCTCGCCGGAGATCACGATCGCGCAAGGGAGCTGCAGCAGAAGCTCGCACCGCTCAGAGA
>DPVD01000359.1:6436-9745 GCA_003526745.1 Candidatus Latescibacterota bacterium | reverse complement strand
AGACGGCTCATGTTGCCGGGTGACTGGTAGCAGACGACGACGTCCGCCGTCCCGAGGCCGCTCTTCATGAAGTTTCGCCAGTGTAGGTTGAGATTGGGTGGGCCGAGGAGCCGGCGGACCCGAGAAACGGTATAGGGAACGATCGAGTTCTCGTATCCGTGTACGTGGCATTCACCGAACTGCTTGGCAATCGGGATCACGAGTGTCCCCCAGCCCGAGCCGAGCTCGTAGATGTGTCCGGAACAGGGCAGGTCGGCGATCGATTTCAGAAGCCGACGTTTGACTTTTCCGGTAGTCGGAGATGGTGAGATGCCGTTCCCGAGCGTATAGATCACGATGGATGCCCCGGATAGGGCGACAACTGCGAGAAGGATCAGAGAGAGCGTGTGCACTAGCTTTGGGCCGCGGTTTGTTTAAGGGCGCCTGCCTCATAATTCAGATGCGTGAGATAGGCGCCAACTGATGGTAGCGAGATACAGAATGAAATACCTACTTGCTTTGTGCGCTCTGGTTGCTGTGCCGGCTTTCTCGATGACGTATTCGACCGCCCAAGAGAAGCCCGTGACGCCATACAAAACGCCCGCGGACTCGACGGAGGCCGTATCTGATGCGACAGCCACCACCACCGCTGACTCAACGGAAGAAGAGAAAGAGAAGAAGACCATCGAATCGGAGACCAAATCGAGCAAGCGTTTCGATGGGCTCTTCACTGTCTTCCAAGACACGACGGACGGCTCCCTGAAAGTAATGATCAAGAAGAGCCAACTGAACAAGGAGTATATCTACTTCACTCAGACCGTTGACGGGCCAACGATTGCTGGTCACTTCAGAGGAAACTACCGCCAGACGCGTGTTTTCTCGGTCCGGAAACACTTCAACCGGATTGAGCTGGTTGCCGAGAACACATCCTTCTACTTCGACAAGGACCATCCGCTGAGCCGGGCAAGGGATGCGAATATTAGCGATGCGATCCTCGTGTCGGAGAAGATCGAGGTTGATGACGGGGATGCGGGTATTTTCCTGATTGAGGGAGGCTTCTTCCTGACCGAAGCCCTGCACCAAATCAAGCGATCGAAGGACCCGAACGCGAAAGGTCCGCGGTTTTCCTTGGGTTCGCTCAGCAAGACCAAGACGAAGATTCGGGACATTCGAAACTATCCCGCTAACACGGATCTAATCATTGATTACGTGTATGACTCCGCTTCACCGGTTGTCCGTGGGGGAAGGGATGTGACCGATGCGCGGAGCGTGACGATCGCGCTGAGGCACAGCTTGATCGAGATGCCGAAAAACGACTACAAACCACGTGCCGATGATCCGCGTATTGGGTATTTCGCTACGCAGGTGACCGATCTGACGTCCACTGAAGTGGCACCCTATCGGGATATGATCAGGCGTTGGCACCTAGTGAAGAAAGATCCGAAAGCTAGGCTGTCTAGGCCGGTCAAACCGATCACTTTCTGGATCGAGAACACGACGCCGAACGAGATTCGGAAGGTCGTGAAGAAGGGCGCCCTTGCCTGGAATAAGGCATTCGAAGCGGCCGGCTTCAAAGATGCTATTGAGGTCAAGATTCAGCCGGACGATGCTGATTGGGATGCCGGCGACATTCGCTACAATGTTCTCCGCTGGACGTCGTCACCTAATCCGCCCTTCGGCGGGTATGGCCCATCGTTTGTGAACCCGCGGACCGGTGAGATCCTCGGTGCGGACATTATGCTCGAGTTCATCTATGTCTCCATTCGGCTCTGGTATGACCGTGTGTTCGAGACAGCTGCTTCCCCGATAATGGAAGATCCCCTCGGTCTCCCTGATGACCCACATATTTGTACTGTGGCACGTGGTCTGCACGAGGAGACGCTGTTTGGTTTGCAGGCCCTGAAGGTGATGGGTGCGACAAAGTTGGAGATGAACAAGCTGCTGGAAGAGGGTCTGCAGCGTCTGATCCTTCACGAAATTGGCCATACGCTCGCATTGTCACACAATTTCCGTGCAACCTACCTGCACGATCCGGTTACTATCCATGACAAGGGTTTGACGTCGAAGCAGGGGCTTACCGGATCGGTGATGGAGTACCCGGCGATCAACTTTGCTCCTCTTGGCAAGAAGCAGGGTCACTACTACGATTTTGTGCCCGGGCCATACGACACTTGGGCGATCGAGTACGGGTACTCGGCTGCGCTGAAGGACCCAAAGAAGGAGTCTAAGCGGCTGGAGACGATCCTTGCTCGCTCGACGGAACCGCAACTCGCCTACGCGAATGATGCGGATGATATGCGGAGCTCCACAAGAGGGATCGACCCTCGGGCAATGATCTACGATATGTCGAGCGACCCGATCACCTACGGGATTGAACGTATCGAGCTTCTCAAGAACCTGACCGGCAAGTTGCTGGCGAAGTACGACGATGAAGGCAGTACCTATCAGGAGTTGCGTCAGGCGTATCTCATTCTCACAGGTCGTCAGTGGACGTGGGGGCAGGTCTTCTCCCGTCACATCGGTGGGGTCTACGTAGACCGCGCGGTCGTAGGGCAGCCGGGTGCAACGAAGCCGTTCACACCCGTCGCCTACGAAGATCAGAAACGGGCGATGAAAGCGATCGCCGACTACATCCTGGCGCCAGATGCGTTCGATGCGTCGCCCGATCTCTACAGCCATCTGCAGAGACAGCGGCGCGGCTTCACGGGCCCTGGGGAACCGCAGATCCACGCGCGGATTCTGAACGCGCACAAGAGCGTGCTCGGGCATCTTCTTCACAAACGCACTCTGATACGGATAACCGACAGCGGTCTATACGGGAACACCTATGGCGTTCACGAGATGGTGGGTGATCTGAGCGGAGCCGTCTTCGCTGCCGACATCGATGGACCTGTGAACACGGTGCGTCAAAATCTGCAGCAGGAATACCTCGATCGCCTCGTCGGTGTGTTCGAAGGGTCGGGTTTCGACCATGTGGCGAAGTCGGCGGTACTCAGCAATTTGCGGGCGATTCAGACCTGGATAAAGAGAGCCGCTGCGGCGGATTACACGACGACAGCCCACAGGGAGCTGTTGCTGTTCAAAATCGATCGCGCAATGGATCCTAGGAGCTAGATCAGATGGGGCACTACTCTGGACAAATAATTGACGAGGTACGGTTGGAGCGGATGCGGCCGGAGCAAATCGGTGCTGCCCTGGCGAAACGTGCGGCGATATACATGCCATTCGGGGCGATGGAGTGGCATGGGTATCACAACCCGGTTGGGCTCGATTGCCTCAAAGCGCACGAGCAGCTCGTCGGTCTTGCGATTGAGGCGGGGGGGGGCGTGG
>DPVD01000359.1:1869-6150 GCA_003526745.1 Candidatus Latescibacterota bacterium | reverse complement strand
TGCGATTGAGGCGGGTGGGGTCGTGTATCCGCCGGTCTACTTCGGATCCGGAGGCGGACACGGTGACTGGCCACATTCCTATATGGTCTCGAATGCGGCGATGACCACGATCGTCTCCGAGCTGCTGGCTGGATTTGAGCAGGACGGCTATGAGGCCGCGATCCTGATTTCCGGCCACTATCCGAATCGCGGCGAGTATCTGGATGCGGGGGTCGAAAGATTCCGTAAGAAGGGCGGGACGATGCGAACGTTGGTGTTGGTCGAAAACCAGTTGGATGGGATTGACGGCGACCACGCAGCCAAATACGAGACGTCGTCTCTGATGTATCTGGATCCGGTAACTCAGGATTTGTCTACCTTGGCCGATGAGACAGACTTGGGTGGCCCTGACGAGAAGCATAACTGGATGGAAGCGGGGATGGAAGGGCACCCGTGCTACGGACTCGTCGGAATCGACCCGAGGCGACACGCGTCAGCAGAGGTCGGGCAGGCCTCGACCGAACGTCTGATTGAGAGTCTGACGGCTTGGCTGGATGGCGAAAGTGCTGAATCAATTGCCAGAGCTCGTTGGGAACGAGTTTAAGTATGTATGGAACATCATCGAAGACCTGGACGACAACTAGGCTTCTGAGTTTGCCGCCCAAAATCGGAAGAAGAGAAGAGGCCCCAACTCGATCTTTCTGCTGATCCTGCTCGGCCTCATAGGAATCGCGGGGATACACAGATTCAGGCTCGGAAAGTTCGGCACAGGGGTGATGTATCTGATGACACTAGGTTTCGTTTTTACCGGTAAGCTCAACGGTCTCCTGACAGACGAGAAGGTCGTATTCAAACACAACAAGTTCGTCGCTTCGAGCGCGGATACGAATGTTTGAGACGAATAGAGGCAACCACAAAGGCACGAAGAATGACGCCGGAGAGGGTCTCCGGTCAGTGCCACATCTACAGAGAGAGACAGGTTAATCTTGGCTAATGCAAGTGCAAGGCACATCTTGGTGTCGACAGAAGAAGAGTGTAATGATCTCAAGCAGCAGATCGCAGAAGGTGTGGACTTTGGCGACCTAGCGAAGGCGCATTCCAAGTGTCCCTCGGGTCAGGAGGGTGGGAATCTAGGCGAGTTTGGCCCGGGCCAGATGGTTAAGGAGTTTGACGAGGTTGTCTTCAGTGCAGATGTCAATACCGTGCAGGGACCTGTGAAGACCCAGTTTGGCTATCACCTCCTCGAGGTTACGAGCCGGACGGAATAGGCAACGGAGGGCCGGGTGCTGAGCGCATAGCGGAACAAAGACCGCGGGCAGTTTGCCGCGGTTTTTGTCGTGTATAAGGACCGGTTTGTCAGAGCGAATTTTGCAATATGCTTTAAATGGCTTTGGTTGGCGATAGAAGTTTTGGAGAAGGCGAGCTTTGCCGTGTTCACGTTCCGAAAAGAGAGTATCGCCGTGAAGACCACCTATAATGAAGAGCAGATTAGTGAACGTAACAGTTGTTGACATTCAGAATGTGCTGACACGAACGACGGGATTCCTGAAGACGGTGACCTCACATTCACTGCAGCCCTACCGTGGATGTTCTTTCGGTCGATCTCTCTGCGGTGTCGGGTGTTACGTTCAGCACAACTACTGGGTAACGAAGGGACGAGATTGGGGCGGGTTTCTCGAGATCCGACAGAACGCTGCCGAGGCTTATCAGTCCAGTGTAGATGCGGAGCGTCGCTGGGCCAAGAAGTCACACGGTCGTTTCAGCATCTTCATGTCAAGCTCTACGGATCCGTTTCTGCCTCAGGAAGCAAGGTATGGCGTTTCGGAATCTCTTCTCGATGCGATGATCGCTTCGCCACCGGATCTCCTGATTCTTCAGACGCACACACATCGGGTCTGCGACCACGCGGAACAGATACAGCGCCTTGCCGACCAATGTGAGGTCCGAGTCCATCTCTCGATCGAGACCGACTGCGAGGAGATTCCTGGGCTTCCGCCACACGCGAGCCCGGTCGAGGCACGGTTCGAGGCGGCTGAGACAATGAAGACAAGAGGGGTTCGAGTCGTCGTTACCGTGTCGCCGCTGCTTCCGATTCAGGATCCGGACGGTTTCTTCGAGCGTATCGGCCGGTCAGCAGATGCCGTGGTGATCGATCACTTTATCGAAGGGGATGGGTCGCGGGAGGGGCAGCGTACTCTGGGGACACCGCTTCCCTCTGCCATCGGAAAGCTCAATCCGGATGCGCTCACGCTGGAGTATCGTGATGCGATGGCAGAGTGTGCTTCTCGTTACATGCCAGGTTGCGTGGGAGTGAGCAAAGAGGGGTTTGCGGGACGGTATGCAATCGGGGATAACAATCAAAAATGGAAGATCAAAGGTGGTGCGACTGCCTAGGCTTTCTCGATAACGGCGGCGAACGATCCAGCTTCGCCGTCGATGAAGTGGCTGATTTGCCAACCTGTACCCTCGACGATTCCGGAGACTTCCTTCTTCGATGCAAAGACGAAGTCGAGCCACTCTCCGATCGTGTTCCGGTGTCGGATCCGGACACGCATCTGGCCCGGCAATCGGCCCTCTTTGACGTTTCGGCGTCTGTAGGCCACATCGGCCGGCAGGTCACTGATGGCCGCGTCTCTCGAGGTGGCTAGGATAATGCCGTCGTCGCCGCAGAGATGCTTGAACCTCCTGAGCAGCCATCTGGCTCTGCGCTCATTCCCGAAAAGTCCAAAGTTGTGACCGAACAGGACGAACGTGTCAATCGGCGCGAGCCTTCGATCGATCTGCGTGATCGATCGGCAGAACGCTCGCTTCACGCCGCGCTTCTTTGCCAGTCTAATTGCCCCGGGTGAATTGTCTATACCGGTGACGCGGTATCCTTCCTCTTGCAGGCAGAGGCAGACACGTCCAGCCGCGCATCCGATGTCGAGCACGTGGCCGTTTGCGTACCCGATTGCCTCCTTCTCCTCTTCGAACCATTTATCGTAGTTCGTGAAGTAGTGCCAGACGCCTTCGTGCGCGTCGATGAACCCGTCATCACGCTCTACGACCTCGATCTCTTCGCCCTCCTCGATGTGGGCGCATAGAAGGGCGCCGTATGCATCTCGAGAGGGAGTCAAAACTTGAACTATCCCGTAACTCTGTTTGGGAGACGCTCAGACATAAAGACGCTAAGAAAAAAAGAGGGCACCTAAGAGATCTCTTGGTATCGGGAGAGGATCTGGGCTTGGGTTGCGGTGCCGGTGGTGCCGATCTGCTGGATGGTGATTGAGGAGACGATGACGCCCAGAAGGGCGGCGTCTGGGAGAGAGGCACCCACGGCAAGTGCGGAAGTGACTGATGCGGATACGCTGTCGCCGGCGCCGACGCTGTCGATCGGATCGGGGACTGGGATACCCGGAATCGTGATCGTTTCGCTGCCATCGAAGGCGGTGATACCTTCAGGCCCGCGGGTTAAAATGACGGGTCTGTCAGTCCGAGCACAGAGCTCGGATGCGGCGTCATTCGGGTCTGATGTGTCCGAAACCAGAGATAGAATCTCGTCCTCGTTCGATTTCAGGATGACGTTTCGGAACCTCGAGATGTGCGCCCTCGAATCTGCAAGCACGGGACGGTCGTTTGATTCGCACAGCGCAGATAGCTTGTTGCGAACGACAGACGTGACTACGCCACAGTCCGCCTCTTGGACCTGATCCAGGACGATGACTCCGTCCGTTTCTTGGTACAGCGCAGAGAGCTTCTCAATGACCTCGGCCTCAAGATCACGAGGCAGTGACGTCCTGTTCTTGACGTCAAAACGCTCCATCTCCTTTCCTGTCGAGTTATCGATCGGCTTTGTGTAGGTCGGCGTGTAACGATCGGAAGAAGTGATAAGGTGAGATGTGTCAACACCTGATGCTTCGAGACCGTATTGCAGATCGTAGCCGTGTCCATCCTCTCCGATCACACCGAGCGCGACGACGTTCCCTACACCCAGAGCGCGAAGGTTGTTGGTAACAGTCCCGGCAGCACCTGGACTGTTCTGAATCTCGACGACCTGACGCGTCTCCAATCCTGTCTCTATAGAGATCTCTCGGATCGCGGGATCGATCATCAGGTAGCGGTCAAGGAAGAAGTCACCGAGTACGAGGATCGATAGATTCTTGAAATTTTCTAGGAGTGATTTTAGGGAAGGAGTATCCATTGCGAATCATCCAGAGGGGCTGGGCGCAGGGGCGCAGGGGAGGATCAAGATTCTCTCTCCTTTGCTCCTAGCCCCTCTGCCCCCTTGCCGACTACCCGTTTATAAAGAGCC
This sequence comes from Candidatus Latescibacterota bacterium, assembly GCA_003526745.1. Taxonomy (GTDB): domain Bacteria; phylum Latescibacterota; class UBA2968; order UBA2968; family UBA2968; genus UBA2968. The sequence goes on along the minus strand of DPVD01000359.1, from coordinate 1,880 downwards.
GGCATGGTTTG
>DPVD01000359.1:1050-1587 GCA_003526745.1 Candidatus Latescibacterota bacterium | reverse complement strand
CGACTACCCGTTTATAGAGAGCCGGCATGGTTTCCGTGTGGTCCCCACGGATATAGTAACTCTCACCCCCATCTCTTATGGTGCGGACGAGGATGGTCTTGAATGGGCGGTAGTAATAGCGGGGATCTGATTTCGGGGCTTCGGATTCGAGGTCGTCGCCGAGGGGAATCAGGTCGAATACGGCGGTGGTGAAGTGGGCGATGCGTTCATTTCTGCGGTGGGCGACGTTACGGACCATCGATAGAGCTTTCAAATAGACTTCGGGCCCCATGATCGCCGATCCGTAGTTGAGGAGTACGCCGCCCTCGAGCTTCGATACGGACTCAGTAAAGACAAGAAAATCTGTGTATGAGGATTCTCCGATGGCACCGCCGTCACAGTTCGGATGCTCATGGACGATGTCGTAACCGAGGCTCGCGTGCACGGTGACGGGGATTCTGAGACGATAGCCGGCCGAGTAGATGCTGACATCTTTGTGCGGGAAGTCGCTTTCGTGGATGGCGTGGCCGACTGCTTCACCAAAACCAATACCTTGCT
>DPVD01000359.1:477-687 GCA_003526745.1 Candidatus Latescibacterota bacterium | reverse complement strand
GAACTGTCCTTGGCGGATGTAGTTAGCCACGTTCTCTGTTGTGGCGCCGATTGTGGCCATCTCGTAGTCGTGGATCGCGCACGCCCCGTTCCCTGCGATGTGGGTGATATAGCCGCGTTCCATCAGGTCGATCACGAATCGCTGGATACCGACCTTGATAACGTGTGCCCCCATCATCAGAATGACCGCTCGACCGCTCTTGTGTGCCTC
>DPVD01000359.1:0-156 GCA_003526745.1 Candidatus Latescibacterota bacterium | reverse complement strand
ACGATGCGATCGGCTAGGGTGTCGAGGCCTTCGTTTTGGAAGTCACTCTCCGAGTCGAGAGAGAGTACCTCGTCAAGAGCAAAGTCGTGTGTGCGCTCTGAGAGTGGCCGCATGTCAAGTTGGGAGCGGTCGAATTTCGGGAAAGGCATGAGAGAT
>DPVD01000006.1:0-5686 GCA_003526745.1 Candidatus Latescibacterota bacterium | reverse complement strand
TCCACGGCAGGTGCAGATCGCCACCCGCAATACCATTCCCTTCCATCGTTCGCGTCGGTGCAAGAGCGAACTGATTCGACCCGAATGCTCCCGCCATCGTCGGAGCCAAACCCTTTGATGCCAGTTCAGGCGACCCGGAGACCTCGGCGAACAGGAGGGCAAGCCAGCGTGACGACGCAACCACGTCCGTTCCCCGGATAGGACGCACCCACCCGGGCATACCTTGCCGATGAATGTCGATGTAATGGTTCACTCCGTCGACAAACCCGCCGATCAATGCCCGCGTTGTCTCCGATATCACCCCATACTGCTCGCCCGCCAAGTGGTCGATCCGCCAAAGCCGGGACTTGAAATCGCTCTCAATCCATTCAGGACCTAGGATTTCGGCTGCCTCGCCCTTCGCCATCCTGTATGAAAGCAGCATCGGGATCAGGTGATCCTGAGCCTGTGCATACCCTAGGCCGAAGGCCACGTCCGCGTCCGTCTCACCGTATATGTGTGGTATGCCAAACCCGTCACGCAGAATGCGCGCCTGCCCTGCCATCGGAACGAGCAGCGAATCACCGTGGAAAGCCAATACGGAATCCAGCACAGGTTCTGTAAGCAGAACTTCGAGACTGTCTTGAACGGCCGGTTCAGCCGTGGTGTCTATCACGTCGTCTTCCTGGCCGAAGACGCTAGTCACCACCCACATAAGAGCGAGGATAAAATTCACTTTCACGCGCCTCTAAACAGATGATGCTCGACGGGAAGGGATACTGTGATCCCGTTGATCGCCGATAGAAGGCCGGCCTCCATAATCTCCTGCGCGTCCCGGGAGAGATCTGGGTTAGGAAGGTCCACTGGATCGCTATTCGCCTTGATGCTGCCAACAAAGCACTCGGGGCCGTTGGTTTGTCCAGCGGGCAGGTCAAGCAGTTCGACGGTCTCCCCTTCCTTGTTCGACCTCGTGTGCACAGTCACTTCGGCGCCGGCGATCAGCGTGCCTTCGGTGCCATATAGCACAATGTCATGCGGGGGTGTGTGTGTGACAGCTTCCGTCCAGGTCATCTCCAGCCGGCACATCGCGTGCGGGTATCTGAGGATCATCATGCCATTGTCATCGACCGGCAGGTGCCGCTTCAGAAGCCGCCCCGCTACACCAACAACCGACGAAGGGATACCCAGGAACCAGACGCACATCGACGATCCGTAGCCTCCGTAGTCGTTAAATGCACCCGCACCATTCAGCTCTGCGTCGAACAGGAAGTCGCAAAAATGTTCCGAACATCCGAGCTCATCAGGTCCACAATGACCACCCCTCCATGTCAGCTGCCAGACATCCCCGATTGCCCCCTCCTCCACCAGCCGCTTGGCAGTGCGTAGTGGCCGTGACCAGGCCGTTGGCCAGTTAATCATCAGACGTGTCTCGTGCTTTCGGGCAGCGGCCAGCATCCGGTCCGCCTGCTCCAGTGTGGCCGCCATGGGCTTCTCGACCATGACGTGAATGCCGAGAGGTGCGCACATCTCTACCACATCAGCATGCTCCCCCGTAGCACCAAAACCGAAGACCGCATCTGGCTTCACCTCTTCGAGCAGCGCCTCGTAGTCGTCATAGACGGCGTCGCATCCTGTTTCCTGCGTGAACTGCTCAAGTAGCCTCGGATCTGCGTCTGACCCTGCAACCAGATTGACATCATTGATCTCCGACAGCTGCGTCAGGTTGGTCCACAGGTGATCGTGCGCCATGCCCAGCACCGCGACACGGAGTGAGTCAGCCATTTCGTTCCTCATCAGGTGAACGTGACGTTATCATCACGGCCTTGACCTGGCCCGCATCGAGTTGGACAAGGTCATCGGCATCTTCGACTCTATTTCCGACGACGTCGACATACATCTGTTCCTTCCCGGCGTGCGAAAGCCGAGCTTCTCCCGGGGATCCTGATGGATTGTGCAGAACGCATTCGATGCCTCTGCTCGTCGAGCGAACGCTGGTAACAGAGACAGAGTCGGATCCGATCTCGAGCCCGCTGTCGCTTGCAGGCCTGCGCCGGGCGGAGATCCGGTCATATATGGCGCGGCACGACAGAAAACCGGACCGGTCGACGACCTGTGTGGCTCTCTCCTTCTCCACGAGCCCCAGGCGGAAGGCATACGTTACGTCCTCCGGGTAGGGCATCCAGATTCTGTTGTACGCGTAGGACGCCGGATCCGCGGTCGAGAGTAGTAGTGGGCTCCGCAGTTCTCCGTCTGCACAGGCGATTGCGGTCGACTCTGCCGCCAGCGTCAAGGCCAGACTTTCTCGCTCCGAGATCATCCACGACGCGTAACCAGCCTCATACGATTCCGCAGAACTGAAGGCAGCGCCAAACCGGCCTGCCCCAAGGCAGCCTAGCCCGGCTCGCAGCACCACCATAGCGGGATTTGAATCGCGCCAGGAAAGCGCAACCTCGAAATCGAGATACGGTAGACCGACGTAGGCGCACAGATCAATCTGTGCGGGCGACTTACCTATCTGGCCCGATACCCGAATCCGAGCGCTCACTTCTCCACTCTCGACCAGGTCGACACCCTGGACGACGAGAGGGATAGCCCTGCCCGTCGGATCGAAGCCACCATACTCTGTCGAGAGTGAGTCCTCCTCAGCTTCTACACGCATACCTTCGAGTAACTTCTGCCCGTCGCTCCCGAGGATATCAATGCTGCCAGTAACCTCGTCCACATCGATCGTAAACTCCCCGATGTGAAATTTTCGCCCAAGCCGGAGGCCTCTTCTCGGCTCGGAGATCCTCTCCTCCACATCCTCAAGTGCAAAAGTGGGCTCAGGAAAGTCCGGCACCATCGCACCCGGCGCCTGAATGGACACCGCCTGAGACTGGACATCCTGTGGCTTCGGGACCAGATAATACGTCTTATAGCCTAGAGCCGGCACGTCTTCCGCGACGAACCTAATCCGAACCTCGGCGGTCTCCACCTGTTTTCCCGAAATCTCTTCGACTCCTACGGGATTACCTTGCGGATCGACGATGCGGTAGAACTCGTATCGTCCAAAGTCAGTGGCAAGGCTATCCCCATAGTAGATGACATCGGTCTCCACGATGTCAGACCGTTGATGCGTAGATGGATTGAAGACCACGAGCGGCAAGATTCCGTCTGGTCCCTTGCCCGCATCGACCTCTTCGGCGACTCGAAGTTCGACATCCGCTTGTGCGCGCTCTGACCATCCGGCGATCTCCGCGCACGAACGATGGAGCTCCGACTGCTTCGCCCTGTCCCCTGAACCTGTGTAGCTTCCTGCTAGATCTTCCAGATGACGACGCCAGACATCCTCGGTATTCCAGCTGGATACATCCATACCCAGCAAGCTGCCCAACGACACGATGCGGTCCGTCCTGAGGAGAGACTGTGTCACGCGACGAAGAACGGAGGACACATCAGGCTGTATAGCATCGAAGTAACGACGCTTCGCTTGTCCGCGACCGGACGGCACACCAGCCGGAAGAGCATCCCAACTACTGAAGCGGACCTCCCAGCCAGCGTCTTCTGCACGTTCCAGGAGGGTTCGGATCGTGTCCAGCGTCGGGCACCACAGCGCCCCACCAAGTCCAATGACATCTTCCGTACTACTGATCTCACGTTCAGCATCGCGATGTGCAAGAGCCGCATCCGACAGGAACCGCAAACCGAGATCGCACGACAGATCGACACACCCAGAGCCTCTAGTCGCGAAGATGACGCGGCATATGCCTGCCCAATCGAGCAGACCAGAAGAAGGCCCTCCGTCACCGTCGATCACGATCGTTGAGCTGTCGATACCCGCTAGATCGAGAGACAACGCGCCGAGTTGAACGTCGCGCAGAAAGGCTTCAGGGTAACGGACAGGATCTACACCCGCCCAAAGAGAGCCGATTGCCAAACGACCCGCAGAACAAAGTGACGAAACCCTGTCCAGTGAAGCCCGTCGGCGCCCGATCGCCCAAACAGTGTCAATTGAGAGCTTGAAGTCTACGTGGGATTCGCAGGCGCGGATCGACTGTTCCAGGATCTCGCCGGCGCGAGAGACAATCGATCCGGGTGTGCCGATACCGCGTGGCTTGAGAAGAGTGAACGGGAGAATGCGCATCCAGAAAAGCGGGCGTGATGATCCTAAGTGCTGTTATTAAAAGAAGTTATGATACCAAGTTGCAGATGCTGTGTAAAGCTGTAAAGCACAAATAGCATCGCAATTCCCCCAGTGCCATTCGAAACAGAATCCGAGTATTCGTTAACCTAGGACAGGTTGAAATCCTGTATCACCAACCCCGTAAACACCTTCGGATAAAAAAACGTGGACTTCGGGGGCATGCGCTCCCCGGCAAGCACCACGTCACGCAGCTGCTTCATTCCAACCGGATTGAGGTAGAAACCTACGTTCTGGGAAGAATCCCGAACCGCCTGTCTGACCTCTGCCTCCATCTTTATAAACCGCACCTTCTCGCCCTTGATCAGTGATTCCGTGCCAAGGTCAAGGATCTTGCTCAAAACGAGCTGTAAAAGACCCGAGTCCAGCATTCGCCATGCTTCGGAATGGGACTCCTTGTCGAGTGCCGCAACATCTACGTCTGCGCGCAGCTTGAGAAGGGTAACCGTATCCGCGTCACCAAGCAGGGCCCCGTAGCAAGGGCGTGCGGGCTCGGCACGTGATGCGATTTCGCGACCGATCGCATCCACATCCGTATACGGGATCTCTTTCGTTTCAAAGAGCTTTCCCAGCCCGCTCTTCAGCCGGGCAAGATCGTCACTCGACACGTTGGTCACGACACGGTGGATCGGGTTGATTGCCATCCCTTCCGCATCGTCCATGTTGACGAGGGTCTGCATCCTGTAGCAGTATCCCGCTCCTTCCTCCCCACCGTCCCCGAGCCTCTCGTCTCGGTGATTCACAGCAGTCTCATAACGGTGGTGCCCATCCGCGATAAACAGCTCTCGCGTGCTCAAAAAGCTGCACACACGGTTGACCGTGTTCTCATCTGAGATCCGCCAGAAGGCGTGGTTCACACCATCCGAGTCGTCGAAGGCAAAGAGCGGACTGGACTGGACGTGCGGTTCCAGGAGCGAACGCGCGTGGAAGTCAGGATCGCTGAAAAGCGAGAAAATCTGGCCAAAGGCGGCTTCCGTATGCCGCATCAGCTCGAGACGGTCCTTCTTCGGGCCAGGCATTGTGTGCTCGTGCGGGTAAATCCCGCCCTCGCCGAGACGCTGAATCTCGACAAGAGCCACAATGCCCTGACGGGACTTTCGTTTCACCCCCTCCGGGGTATGGATATCAAAAGTCTGCGTGTAGACATATATCGAGGGCGTGTCGTCCGCCTCCAAAACACCCTCTTCAAGCCAGTCACGATAGCTGTCTCTTGCACGCACGTAGACCGCGTTTTCCTCACCATCTGCCGGGTCAACCTTGCCTTGGATCACCCGCACGATATTGCTGGGGTTCGCGTCATACAGTTCCTGCTGCAGCTTCGCATCGATCACATCGTAGGGCGGCGAGACCAGCCGGCCTCCATCCCCCACCTTCTCGAGATTGTACCGCACCCCCCGAAACGCCCTGATTTCTGCCATCCCTGCTCCTTCGCGAATCTAAGTCGCTAGTATCCTAGGTTCGGCGCAAGCCAGTGTTCGGCCCGATCGACTGTTACGCCTTTTCGTTCTGCATAATCTCCGACCTGAT
>DPVD01000076.1:25679-27172 GCA_003526745.1 Candidatus Latescibacterota bacterium | reverse complement strand
CGACTCGGACTGGTCGGCGGTGGCCGAGCTGATTCACGTGTCGACCAACGCCTACTACACGTCGCACGGAATGGGGGCGATTTTCGGCGGAGAACCGGAAGTGACCACCCGTCTATTCTGCGAAGTCTACGAGGACCTGGATCCGGGCTGCTGTCTGGTTGCGGAGCACCCGGATACTGGACGGTTGTTGGGGTCCTGTTTCTACCACCCGAGAGGCACACACATTTCACTCGGGATCATGAACGTCCATCCCAGCTACTTCGGTCAGGGCGTGGCCCGCAGGCTGTTGAGCGAGATCACGTCGAGGGCGGATAAGGCGGGGAAGCCGACGAGGCTGGTTTCCAGCGCACTGAACCTGGATTCCTTCTCACTCTATTCGCGCGCCGGCTTTGTGCCTCACACGACCTTCCAGGACATTCTGGTGACCGTACCCGAAGAAGGACTCGATGTGCCCTTGAGGGATGGTGTGCGGAATGCGACGCTTGACGATCTGGCTGCAGTCGTAGCTTTGGAGGAGCAGGTCGCGGGGATCCGAAGGGAAGGGGACTGGGCCTACTTTATCGAGAATGCTCGTGGGATATGGCACGTCTCGGTGGCGATTGGTTCATTAGGCAACGTCGAGGGTGTGTTAGCCTCCGTAGGCCATCCCGGCAGCAGAGTTGTCGGGCCGGGTGTCATGCGGAACGAACGAACGGCGATCGACCTGGCGGCGGCGGAACTCAATCACCACCGTGGGCAAACGGTGCTTCTTCTGGTGCCCGCACTTGCGAGGGACGTTCTGGGATCAGTGTACACGTGGGGAGGCCGAAACTGCGAGATTCACTTTGCACAGTGTCGTGGTAAATACGCTCCGTTTCAGGGCGTGGTAATGCCGACGTTTATGCCGGAGACGGGATGATTGATCGATTTTTGACATACGGTAGGATGATCAAATTCTCCCACAGCATCTTTGCACTTCCTTTTGCACTCAGTGGTGTCGTTCTGGCGTCCAGCCATTCGGAGATCACCCTCGAAACTGTCTTGTGGGTGATCGTCGCGATGGTGGGTGCGCGAAGCGCCGCAATGGGTTTCAACCGCTGGGCGGACCGAAAAATGGACGCAGAGAACCCTCGAACGGCAAACCGTGAGCTTCCGACCGGGCAGATCTCGTCCGTTGCAGTCCTGACTTTTATCGCTATATCGTCGGCCGTCCTGGTCTATTCCGCCTACCGTCTGAATCCGTTGTGCTTTGCCCTGTCACCCGTCACGTTGGGGATAGTGTTCTTCTACTCGCTCACAAAGCGGTTTACCTGGGCGACACAGCTCTTCCTTGGTCTTGCCCTCTCCATCGCGCCTATTGGCGCCTGGATCGCGGTTACTGGACGGCTAGACCTCGAGATTCTCGTTCTAGGAGGCGCGGTTCTCCTGTGGGTTGCCGGATTCGACATTATCTACGCGACCGTTGATATAGGGTTCGATCGGCAGTACGGTGTCTATTCGATTCCACAGCGATT
>DPVD01000076.1:21760-25412 GCA_003526745.1 Candidatus Latescibacterota bacterium | reverse complement strand
GTTCGATCGGCAGTACGGTGCCTATTCGATTCCACAGCGATTTGGGATCCCTAAGGCGCTCTGGGTCTCTCGTGCGCTTCACCTGATCTCCTTTGCGGCCATGCTGATGGTCGGAACAGTCTTCGATCTTGGATGGATCTACTACTTGGGCATTTCGGGAATCGGTGGACTCCTTATCTATGAGCATTGTCTGGTTCGGCCAGATGACCTTTCGAAGGCGGGTATCGCGTTCATGAACCTCAATGCGGCAATCAGTGTTGCCTACTTCGTGTTCACTGCAGTCGATGTGCTTTCTGGGTAATTCTATGGCTGATCGGCTAACACTCGCTGTCACCGGAGCAAGCGGCGCTATTTACGCGACGCGGACGCTGCGTGGACTTTTGATTACAGGGCTGCAAGTTGACTTGGTGGTGTCCGAAACGGGTTGGATGCTTCTGAGAGATGAAACCGGCTTTCACGGGAACCGTGGCGAATTCGCAAGTTACGTTGAAGAGCTGTTCGGGGGAGAGGGCCGGGTCCAACTACATCAGGCAGGTGACTTCGCGGCACCGATCGCGAGCGGATCCGTTCAGTCCCGCGGCATGGTCATCGTGCCGTGTGCGATGAAGTATCTCGCGGGTGTAGCGAACGGATCCTCCAGCAACCTTATTGAACGAGCAGCCGACGTGACCCTGAAGGAGCGACGACCGCTTGTGATCGTCCCGAGAGAGACGCCTATGAATCTGGTGCATCTGCGGAACCAGGTGTCGGCGGCAGAAGCGGGTGCGACGATCTTGCCCGCGAACCCGGCGTTCTACCAGAAGCCGGAGACGTTCGAAGACCTGGCAGACTTCATTGCAGGCCGAATCCTGAGCATCTTCGGACTGGAGCACAGTCTGTATCCGACTTGGAAAGGAGAGTAGCCGCCCCGCCCGAGAAGGGGAGCGTGAGATCCTTCGATAGGGCTTGACGCCTTTACCTAATGAAGGGAGGGCGATCTGGAGAAAGGACAAGCGGTCCGTATCTGTCGCGGATACAGGCCGCTTCTGTGTACTTGTAGCGAAGGCCTAGGAGGAGCGGCGGCCGAAGGCTCTCGCAAATGCAAGAAAGTCGCTGAAGCCTGTCTGGCCGTCCTGATCGAGGTCGTAGCGGGTGTCCCCGCGTTTGAAGCCGTCAACGAACTTGAGGAAGTCCTGAAAGTCCACGACGCCGTCGTTGTTGAAGTCGGATTCGTTCGTTCGGATGGGGTGGATGATTGGCAGCATCGTTGTGCTTCCTAGGGCCCGACCGGCTTGTGATGCGCTAGGAAGAATCCCGGTCAAGACCTGATCGGGAATTTCGAACCACTGGCTGAGTATGGACGCGTAGACTTGTCGGAAGTCGTAGCTGTGGTAGAAATCCCCCCGATCATCTGTATTCGAGAAGTCGGGGTCTTCGCCCAAGATGCCAGCCTGCAGGTGGGGTCCGAATAGGAACACGGGGGCTGAGGTGCCGTGGTCTGTGCCGGCGCTTCCATTCTCTTTGACGCGTCTTCCGAACTCGGAGATCGTCATGCCCAGCACACGATCCTCGTGACCAAGCGCAGATATGTCGCGCTGAAACGCAAGAATCGCTTCTCCCAGGTCGCTCATCAGGCTCTCGTGACGACTCAGCTGGTTCGAGTGGGTATCATAGCCACGTTGTGAGACGAGATACACTCGAGACTCCATGCCGCCGTCGATCAGGCGCGCGATCAACGCCAGCTGTGAAGCAAGTGTCGAATCAGGATACTCGACCTTGTTGCTCCCCTTCTCACCGGCGGTTCTCAATTCGCCGGCATACTGGATTGATTCGCGGTTGACCTGACGCACAAAGTCGAGTTCGTAACCCGCGGGCGTCGGGATCTGGTTGGAGTCAATGATCTGGTTACCAAGGTTGACGAGCGACGAGAATTCCCGTGGGTCCCGCAACGCGATGCCCATGCCGCCCCCCTTGCCGATCAGGGCCAAGGACAGGACAGGACCGATATCGATCGCAAGAGGATGCCTCGAGAGTGTGTTTGGGAAGTCCGGATTGACCGCATCGAGGTAGCGCCCCAGCCAGCCCGTCGTTAGGAATTCGTCGGACTCCGATCCGGTCATCCAGATGTCGGTCGAGCGGAAGTGAGATCGATCTGGATTCGGGTATCCGACTCCCTGGATGGTTAGAAACTTCCCCTCCTCGTGTAGCTGGTGGAATCCGCCCAGATTCGGGTGGAATCCGTGCTCGTCGTCGAGCTTGTTGCGCCTCACTTCGTTGGCCTGGATCCCGAGGATCGGGCGAGCTTGATAGTAGTGATCGTTCTGGTAGTGGATGAGCGTGTTCAGCCCATCGTTGCCGCCATCCAGACGTACGATCACGAGCACGCGGTCCGTGTTCGACAGAGCTGTTGCCGCCATCGGACCGACGGTAGTTCCTTGGCTGTACGCTCTCGCAAGAAATCCACCAAGCGCAATCGATGCCCCCGCGGCCTTACCGCTTCGCTTCAGGAATTTCCTTCTGGAGATCATTCGCTTCCTCTATCCAAGCTGGTATTCCGGCAGTTCCAGGATCAATTTCAGCAGGTTGGAAATTCTCCGTTCCGCTCCTCGGGCATCCGGGTTCCAGTCATAGACCTCCGCACCCTCGAGCAGAACGGAGAGAAACATCTCTTCGCGTTCTGCATCAACCGCAAAGGGTGTCATACACTGTCCCATCGAACGAACGAGGCTGATTGCATCCCACGGATTCGAGAATTTCTTTATGTAGGCGACAGGATCGATGGGCGACATGCTGTAATAGTTTCGCCCGACGAAGTGAGACTTTCCGTCCACGAGTTTATCGGTGTGGAGATGCCGTTTCGGTAATGTGTTTGTGCTTATCCAAGCGCGATAGCCCTGCCATCCGGCTACATTCGGTGGATCTAACAGCTTCTGTCCGAGCTCATCTGCTTGATCAACGAGAAATTGAGCTGTCACATTCTCGTTTTCACCAACCTTCATTCCGAGAGATCTCGCCGTCCCTGCGGTCAGATCAATAGGGCTCTTGAGCTTGGAGCCAATCGTTGTGTGGTCGAAGAAATGCTCGCTCAGGAGGAGCGTTTCGATCACCGGTTTGAGCTCGTAGTCATTGTCTCTGAGGATCTGGGCAAGATGGCTGACGACGGTCTCATCAGGGTAGTGGTAGACAAACTCCTGATATAATTTACGGCAGATGAAGGTGGCTGTGACAGGCTGTTCGAATATGATGTTGGTTATCCCAAGGTCATTCCAGTTACCGGTTCTTCGTAAGAAGGTCTTCTGTCCCTTGTCCTGTCGGTCGACCTTGAGGCGGGATCGCCTTCCATCTACTACCCAACCTGTCAGCGCTCGAGACGCCTCCCCGACATCCTGCTCTGTGTAATTTCCAACGCCCATCGTGAATAGCTCCATCAGTTCCCGCGCGTAGTTTTCGTTCGGTCGTCCAACACGGTTCAGGCGCCCGTCTAGGTAATAGAGCATAGCCGGGTCGGTGTTCATTGAGAGGACCAGACCTTTGAAGTTTCCCAAAGCACTTTGTCTGAAAGTGGTGTTCTGCCGGAACATCAGCTGCGGCTTTTTGACGTCCACTGCCTGTGTGGCAAAGTGGTCGTGCCAGAATAGTACCATCTTCTCTGTCAACGATATGGCTTTGTTGG
>DPVD01000076.1:13654-21471 GCA_003526745.1 Candidatus Latescibacterota bacterium | reverse complement strand
GTCAACGATATGGCTTGGTTGGCTATCAACGTCATCCACCAGCGACGCGTTTCATCTACGCGCTGACGCTCAATCTTGCGCTCCGCGGAATTTGGCCGCACAAATGGGTCCTCGTTGACCCATGTGTAGTCAGGCGGGTCTGGCAGTCGCTGGGGGGCTAGGAGCTCTTCGACCACAGCCTCAGGTGAACTCCGGACAGCTGAATCGATCTCTGTAGGCGTCGGTCCGAAGATTGTGCGTCTCAGCAAGTGGGTGGCTCTGACTTCATTCCACGGTCTAGTGTCCGTCGGCACATAGCGCTCTAGTCCGGCCGGGCTTCTTGTCAGCTTTGGGGCAACAATAGGAGTAGAATCAAGCATGGTTTCCGGTGTATAAGGGGATCATTGTACCGCCCAGAAAAGTTAAATAAATAGGAAGTATAAACAATAAAGATGGGAAGAATCGGTGGGGAAAGTATGATGTTTTGTGGGTTATTACGTTCGAAACGTGAGAGCTAGCGAGAATGCTCGCTCATCACGCCCAGCAACTCTTTTTGGGTCGTCAGGTTGGTCTCAGCCGCCTCGACGACCGCTTTGTGGATGTCGATCATACCTTGTTCGACAGCGTTGGCGGATTCAGACGACATGCCTTGATCGACGTTTAGCTGAATCTTGATCGAAAGACTGTCCTGCAGCTGACTCAGCCTCCTACGCTCTTTTTCAAGGTCTTCCTTTGCACGGAGAACACGCTTCTCCTGCTGCGTCACGGACACGCCTGCCTCGTTTGTCTGACAAGCCGCGGCAAAAAACGTAGCAATCAGTAGAACGACGTTCACTCCTTATCCTCCTCGAGCAAGGTGAGCTGGCACTTCGCGATCTGATCCTCAGAATCGATCGAATGCGTCTGTTAAGAAATAAGTGAACTACTCCTCGACGAAATGACGATACAAAGGTCTGACTTCCTCCGGAAGTCCATCTAGTACCGATTTCTTTATGGGTGTAGATTCGTAGTTTTTGCCGCCTGTCTCGTTGACCATCGCGGTATGTTCGGGACGGCCGATCATAGTAGGATTCAGGTTCAGCCACCACGGAGCGTATCGTATGATCAACGCTACTCTCGACTCCTCGCTTTTGTTTTCGGCGACAGCGTGCCAGAGGCGACTGTCGTAGAGTAGAACGGATCCTGCAGGACCTGTCGCGTTGGTTTCTGTGGGGTACGCTGCTTCGTTGTCGAATCCCTGGATGTCGTTGCGCGACGGATTCTGCGTGGTGTTGTGGCTGCCTGGAATGATGAGAGTACCGCCGTTCTCGGTGCCGAAATCGGTGAGCATCCAGATCGAGGACAGGTGAAAGGGGTAGTCCGGGTAGGGAGAAGGGACGTGCGAGGCGTTGGTTTGGTTATATGGCCAGTCCGCGTGCCAGTAGCCGCGCTCATTGCCGGGATGGTTGATGACTGCGTCCGTGCAAGAGATCCTGATGTGTGGTCCGTAAAAGGCTTCGATCACGTCCAGAAGACCGCGATCCGCAAGGTAGGGTGCGAAGGATTGATCGTGGTTGATGACCTGCTTGAGCACGCCGACACCTATTGCCCCGATACGGTGACCTTTCGCCCGAGTCGCCTCTTGGCGGGCCCTCGATTCGGCATCGTGAGCCTGCTGGATCTCGATGACATTCTCTCGGATCTCGACGACTCGGTTCCCGGGTATGACATCATGGATGACGGTGTAGCCACTCATCTTGATTTGTTGGACCTGCTGAGCTGTCTCCACCCTTGTCCTCACATTGTAGAAAAGTGAGCCATGTTCAGGCTGATGTTGGCCCTTGTGTGTCTAGTTGCCGTCCAGGCGGCCCGGGACAGACCGATCGTGATGGTCTTAAATGATGCTGCGGCTCCTTCGACGCCCGGAGCATTTTTTTTGCACGACTACGTGATGTCATGATACGGCGCGACAGAAGAGCAGGCTGCTACGTAAGATAGTGCGTAAGCGTTCCCAGCGGTGTTTCCTTATCTGACGAAAGAAAAGTCGCTCGGGCCCAAGCTGGCTAGACAGCATGAAGCTCGTGCAGAGCTCGGAGGAGCGTCGAAAAAGATTAAGCTTCTGGATGTGGAAATGCGCCAGCTTGAGGGCTAGTGAAAGGGGATCTCTGGTAGCATCGTCAGATTTAACGAAGCGCTGAATTCGCATGTAGAGCGGGAGGCGAGGGAGACAGCGGCGGCACAGCGCCAGATGATGGAAGTGGCGAACCGTCGCTAGCCACTCAAGGTAACCTTAGAAATAGAACCTTTTCTGCTCGGAATCACCACTGTCGGTCTCTGCCTGACGATCAAGGTCGTCAAGGATGAGCTTACGGACATCGGTGATGTAAGGCTTCGGATAGTGGACTACAAACACGCTACTTCTGAGGTTGAATCAATGGCCATCGATCTCGAAGGTAGATCTTGGAATCGGGGGAATGAGGTCAAAGACCTTTGGAAACATGTTTTGAAGATGGAGGATAGGGAAAAAGAGCTGTGTCAAAAAGTGAAGACAATGAAAGACGCCGAGACGGACAGGGCGCAGACAAGCTTCAATATGGATATGGGAGAGAAGCAGTAATCGAAGATAGAGAATCGAAAATAGAAGATTGCAGACCGAGTTCAGATTGTGTTTGAAACTCGGTTTTCTTATGCCCAACCGTGTACGTGGTGTCCCGATCCGGGGAACCAGATGAGGTCGATGATGAACGAGAGGAAGGTGCCGGCCGTACGTCCTAGGATCAGGCCGATGAAGAGCGGATAGAGACGTCGGTAGAGTTGGACGCCACCGATCCGCGTGATCAGGGATTTGGCGATCCAGACAAGGAAGAGCGACATGAACTGGAGGCGAATGTTGGTTGTACTGATCGCGTAGCCGATTGGGTGGAGAGTCCAGCCGGTCATATGGTAGCGGACGACGGTGAGTGCGATCATAACGGCAGCTCCCAGAAGGAAGACGAAGAGGTGTGGCAGCGAAGGCAGTTGCGGGTTTTTGATCGTGGTGACCATCTCGCCGATCCGTCTGGGCGCGTATCGAGTAAAGGGAAACTCGGAAAAGTTGAAGGCGCCTTGTGCGTAGCCGGTTTTGAGGACTAGGAGGATGTTGACGAGAAGTGCAACCAGAAGTCCGGCGAGGAGCGCCCAGAAGATTGTGCGTTTGGTTCCCCGTATTCGGTCAGCTGCCTTTGCGCCTTGTGAGAGCGCGGGCATGAAGAACATCCAAGGAAGCGTTGTCGCGGTCGATGCGGCAACCACCGTTTGGGCAGAAAGGGTCGTGGTCCCAACCATCTGGTATCCGACCTCAAGCGGAGAGGCTGGCAGACTCAGGTAGAGTGTGCCTGATTCGCAGACAAACCGGGCCAGTGCGATGTAAAGGATGATCGCCGTAGGAAGGATGAAAGCGATCATGGCCAGAGGCACACCGGCCTGAGACATCCACATGGCAATGAAAATGACGCTGAGAACGAGGCTGGTGACAGCCGTCCTGTAGGGCATCATTTCGTTTCGATCTTCGACGCTTGGGTCGCCGGTCAGTGTTTTTCGAAGGACCGCACCGAGGTGTCGTCTCGCCGTCCACAGACCCCAGATCACAAACGCGAACAGAGCGCCGAGGCTCTGCCACTTCACAACAGGGTCACCCCAATTTCGACCCGGCACGTCCTTCGCGCCCAGCTGTAATCCCATTCGCCTGAGAATGACGACCTGCGCGATGAACAGGAGATGGAAAAACCAGATCGAGAAGAGGATTTCCTGTTTGACGAAGAAGCCGAAGCCGATCGTGTAGGGGTTGATATGCGTGATGATCCAGGGGCACAGACGACACGGGTAGAAACGTCCTCCAAGCGGGCTCAGCCGTATGGTCGGCCACTGCGTATCGAAGTATCCGACGATGTTCCATACGATGATACCGAAGGATACAGAGAAGCCGATCCAGAAGAGGCGTCCGCTCAAGAGGCGTGGCCATCGTGGCGATCCGGATTGGTCTTCCGAGTCGTCGACGAGGTCGAGAATTCGTGTAACGAGCGGGTAGTCAAGGCGCTCGTATTCGACCCATTGCTTCCGGAGGATCACAACGGTCGACACGCAGACGATGAAGCCGGCAATGATCAAGGTCAGCCACCAAAAGACCGGCATCACCCACGCCTGCCATGGGAGCGAGACCCCGGTCGGGAGCCCCTCATACAGCCACTTGGTTTCGCCGTGGCCGTTTTTCGGGAACAGCCAGGGTGACAAATTGGGCTGAACAAGATCGATCCATCCGTTTTCGGGGGTGGCGAGGTAGTAGGGGGCGGCCATCAGCCCCAGCCACGTGCCGGTAAGACCACGAGCGGGGATCATGCCGGCAACGAGTCCCATGATGAGGATCGTGAATAGCTCAGCCGGCGCCAGTCCAGGTAGTCCGCGTTGTCGAAGCAGGAAGTTTGTCGTCGCAATCAGCATGAAGATTGCGAGGAAGGAGACGGGCAGATGGGTGATATTGACGTCGGAGGTTGAAGCACCTGTACGCGCGAAGCTGATCCAGCCGCTGATCAGAGCGCAAGCGACGGCTCCCAAAAGGATGCCGCGGGCCGTTATGGGTCGGGATGGAGCGGAATCAGATGTGTGTTCGGCACTCGACACTGGGTTCCTTTGTGCGGTCACGCGTAAGGCATCTCGCGTCTGTCTCGACTAGGCAGAGTGTTTCCGAACCTTGTTCTCGTCGACTTCCACACCCAGTCCGGGGCTGTTTGGCAGCTCGAGATAGCTGCCGTTTCTTGTCAATGATTCGGATAACAGTTCGGCACTCTTGAGGGCGAAGCCCTGATCGAAGTGCTCCATGATTACGAAGTTTAGTATGCCAGCGGAAAGCTGGAGCTGGGCGGCTGTCGAGAGGACGTTACCAGCACCGACGGCGGGTGAGAGAGGAACGTCGAAGGTCTCGGCCAGATGTGCGATCCTCTGAGCTCCTGTTAGGCCGCACCGGGCGAGATCAGGGAGTAGCATGTCGGCGGCGTGTGCCTCCAGCACGGCCCGGAACTGGTAGGCATTGTAGTACTCTTGCCCGATACAGACCGGCATGTCGAGAGCGGCCGATACCTCGGCGTGTCTTTTGAGATCCTCGCTGGGCACGGGGGATTCAAGCCAGAAGACCTTCCGCTTCTGAAGTTCTCTTCCGAGTGCGATCGCACCAGGCTGATCGTAGTGCCAGGTTAGATCGACGAGGATATCGACATCCGGACCAACGGTTTCACGTGTCAGATCGATGTATGCGAGAGCTTCTTCGAGAGGGCGGACCAAGTGGTATTTGATTGCGTCGTACCCCATGGCGACAGAAGCTGCGGAGTTTTTGGCACCCTCCTCAGGTGTCCGGCCGCCCACATTGTTGTAGATGCGAACCCTGTTTCGGTAAGGTCCTCCAAGCAGCTCTGCGCAGGAGGCGTCGAGAATCCTCCCCGATAGATCCCAGAGCGCGTTGTTGATTCCCGAGACGGCTGCTGCCATGTAACCTGATCGATACCCGCGCCCCCTCATCACAGCATAGCACCGGTCCCATTGCTTCTCTCGAGCGAGCGGGTTCTCGCCAATTAGGATTGGTGCGAGCAGATTCTCCACGACTGCGTGCGTCGCCTCAGGTACGAGAAGCGACTGTCCTTCGCCCCACCCGACGTGTCCGCTTTCGCTCGTCACCTTCACGAATAGAGCCTCGAAGTTTCGGGCGGCATTCATGTCTCCGAACGGGGGATCCGTCTCGTAGGCAAGGGGTCTCTGGGTCTGGGCATAGTCGGGTCCGTCCGGTGCATTAGGCTTCGGAATCTTGACGACGAAGGACTCGATCGATTCGATTTTCGTTTTCACTAGTTTACTCCTTTGTAGCTCTGATTTTCGACCAAATGTCTTCCATCCTAGCTGTGTTCACCCCCATGTCCGAATTTCCTGTGCGAGCAGCTGCTCGATAGTGGATGACGTTCTCCCCATCAGGCAGGTAGAACTCTCCGTCATCGATGAAGCTGAAAATTCGCGATCTGAACTCGACGTGGATGTAGTCGCTCCTCGTCTGGATTAGTTCGGTGCGAGGCCATTCAGTCAGAACGGCAAACAAAGCGTCACGAGCCCTGTCTCGAGAGCCTTCATACGCGAAGGGCGCTGCTCCTTCGAAGGTGCTGACACAGTTTGGTTTGTCCGGACACGATACGAGACGGCCGCTGACAACGCCCATGCGGTCGGGACGAGGAGCACGCTGGGCGATCATCCGAACACCGATGATGAGCGCAACGAGTGCGGTTATCAGAGCTATGGTGATCTTGCCGATCAATCTGATCTCCGGGTCAGAC
This sequence comes from Candidatus Latescibacterota bacterium, assembly GCA_003526745.1. Lineage (GTDB taxonomy): Bacteria > Latescibacterota > UBA2968 > UBA2968 > UBA2968 > UBA2968. The sequence goes on along the minus strand of DPVD01000076.1, from coordinate 15,166 downwards.
TTGGATACGCGAGCACGGCCGTCGAAACGAGTATCCCGACGGTGACCGCAATCCATACGTTCGGCGTATTCCGCGCAAAGAGCAACACACCGCTGGCTGCAAGTAGGATTAGTCTGCTGCTGATTCCGAGGTGCGTCTTGAAGCGTCCTGTGACAGCAGATGCGAGGGGGATGATGCCGAGACCTGTGATCAGGATAGCTGAGATCACGGCGATCGTAGAAGCCGTGCCGCCGGACGGCGAGAGAAGCAATAGCTCCGGGTTCAGGACGAAACAGTAGGGGAGCGCGAAACCAATTAAGGCGAATCGGAAAGAGGCGAAGGCAGAAGTCAGGGTGCTGGATTCCGCGATCGCGCTCGCGGTGTAAGAGGCGAGTGCCACTGGTGGCGTAACCATCGACATCATGCCGAAGTAGAATATGAAGAGATGTATGGCCAGCGGAACCAGCCCGAGCTCGCCGAAGATCGGACCGACCAGAGTGGCCATCAGGAGGTAGCAAACCGCCGAAGGTAGGCCCATGCCGAGGATGATCGTCGAGATCATCAGGAGGAACAACGCCAGAATCAGGTTGGTCTCTGCGAGCGGCACGATGACGCTCGGTAGTCGTGACCCGACTCCGGTTAGCGTGACGATTCCGATTATGATCCCAACACAGGCGGCTGGGGCGATCAGATTGACGCCTGCGGTTGCGGCTTTACTCGCTATGACAGCCAGATCAGCTGCCCGAAGTCGTGTTTGGGGGTGGAGTGCGCTCTGTATCAGAACCAGAAGAAAACTTAGTGTGACAGCTCGGAAGGGTGTAAACCCGACGATCAGGAATCCGATGAGTGACGCGAAAGCCGTGACGAAGAGGAGCCCGCTCGGAACCAAGATATGGACATCCGGGCCAGAGGCCTGTCCTTCGGTCCCTTCGACGTCCTGCAGATGAACGATGACCAGGAGGGATACGTAGTAGAGGACGGCCGGGATTATGGCAGCAGTGATGATTTCGAGATACGTGATCGGTGGGTCGACGATCTCAAGCATCATGTAGGCTCCGGCACCCATAATCGGGGGTACCAGCGCGCCTCCTGAGCTGGCGGCGGCCTCGATTCCGGCAGCGTGCTCCTTTCGGAACCCGGCTGATCGCATCAGCGGAATCGTGAAGGTGCCGGTCGTAGCCGTGTTTGCAACAGCGCTTCCCGACAAGGACCCCATCAAACCGCTGCTGATCACGGCGACCTTCGCAGTTGCGCCCCTGCGCGTTCTGAATAACCTGTTGGCAAATGCAATGATGAAGTCGGTTGCGCCGGTTCGCTCGAGGATGGCGGCGAACAGAACGAATAGGAATACGTAGTTCAGCATCACCCGCAGTGCGATCCCGAATATGCCCTGTGAGTGAAGAACAGTCTGGCTGACGATGCGGTCCCACCCGTAGCCTCGGTGTGGGAACAGCCACGACGGGAGATAGGGTCCGAAGGAAGCGTATGTTATGAAGGCTAGAGCCAGTATCGTGAGCGTTTTGCCGATCGTCC
>DPVD01000076.1:1669-13380 GCA_003526745.1 Candidatus Latescibacterota bacterium | reverse complement strand
AGAGCCAGTATCGGGAGCGTTTTGCCGATCGTCCGACGTGTCGATTCGAGAACGAGCACCAGGATGGTCAACCCGATTGCGAAGTCCAACCCGGTTTCCTGTCCGGCTCGCTCCCCAAGGGGGTGGCCGTCCAGCCATAGACCGCTGAAGGCGTATTCGTTTTGGCAGAGGACAAAGGCGAAAGACAGGAAGACGGCGATCGCTAGCATCCGGTTCAGGAGTGCTGCGGGACCTGACTTCAGGTAGACGATGATGAGTCCGAGCCCGCCAAAACCCGCCAGTTGCGACTGCGGTGTTAGGAAGGGGTAGTTGACTTCCGATAGGACGAACAGGGAAAGAAGAACGGACACGGTGGTGATGACCGTGCCCGTCGGTTTGCTCGGTGCTGTCATCGATTCGCTCAGGGTCGTCTATCCCTCCGGCCAGATGCCGATTTCCTTGAAGTAACGGACCGCGCCGGGATGGAAGGGTGTCCCAGTGTCGCGGACGATGTTCTTAGGATTAATGGCTCGGCCCGCCGGATGCTTCTTCACGACCTGGGCTCTGTTCTCGTAGAGGGCCTTGGTGAACTCGTAGACGGTGTCTGCATCTAGGCTCGCTCGCGTCACGAGGTGCATGTTTCCGACGTTCACGCCGGCGAAGTCTTTCGATTGGCCTCGATACGTGTCAGCCGGGATCTGCGCTGGGAGGAAGAACGGGTAGTCCCTGAAGAGCTGAATCTTTGCGGCGTCTTCGAACGGGATGAAGTGGATGTCCTGAGACGCACATGCCTGCGTGATCGAGGCTGTCGGGACAGCTCCACCAAGGAAGGCTGCCGCAGCCGACCCGTCAGCGAGCATGTCAACCGATCCTGCCTGAGTGTTGTGCAGAGGAGAGAAGTCGTCGTAGGTCACACCGTGGGCCAGCAGGATTGGGCGAAGGAAGTAGTTGAAACCGGCGCCGGCTGGTCCCACGACCACTCTTTTGCCCTTGAGGTCAGAAAGCGTGCTGACGCCAGAAGACCGGGGTGTGATGAAGAGCGCGATGTTCGGCGCGAGTGTCATAACCGCACGGATGTCCTGCTTTCCGTCCCAGTTTCCCTCGCCTCTGACCGCGAAGTAGGAGATCGCAGCGTTTGCAAGTGCAAAGTCCAGCTCGTCCTTCGCCAGACGTCTTATGTTCTCTTGTGTTCCCTTGGTCGCTTCAGACGAGACCTGCCATCTGGATTGTCCAGAGTTCTCGTCGACTACCTGCGCGATCGCGCCTCCGATGACGAAGAAGGCGCCCCCCGGTGGCGCAGTACCCACACTCAGAAACTTCGGACTACCATTCGGGTCACCTGAGCAAGCGGCCAACGACAACAGGACCGAATACAAACACCCAACCCATATCCCACGCAACACAGACATCTCTATCTCCTGATGAAATAATCAGATTCAGCTGCCGATCTCAAAGCGGCAGAGACCACAAAGATAGCTTGGCATGAGCAGCCAGACGGCCAGTAGTGTTTCGAACGTTCGTTCACGAATTCTGGTGGTATCTGACCGTCCCTCGATATACGCTCCGTGGCAGCAGGATTATGGGTGTCTGCACTCCTGCCTTTGCTGAAGCTTGGGCAAGGCTAGGTGGTATGAACGGTGCACAAGTGCATCAATACTCACGAACTTCCTGGACGGAACACTTGCTACTGGCCGTCGGAGCCCCGATTGAGATGGCGTTTCACGACTTTGCGAGCGTGGTAGCTCTTCAAGTAGCGCAGCCAGTGGGCTCTGGGCTCACGGCCAGGAGTCGTCTCGATATGAACCGTATCTCCCCACTTGAGGACAGTGACGGGTGAAACAGGCTTACCATTGACGATCGCGCCCGAACAGTGCAGTCCGAGGTCAGAGTGGACAGCGAACGCAAAATCGAGGACTGTTGCCCCTTCTGGAAGGATGATCGGTTCATCCTCCGGTGTGAAGGCTGCGATCTCACGGACGAACAGGATCCGCTTGAGGTCTTCCAGAAGATGGTGCGGTTGCCGATTGTGCTCGTGCCAGTCCGAGAGCTCTTCCAGCCAGCGCCGTCGCGATTTTTCCGCAAGTCTGTTTCCCTTGAGCGCGGCCACACCGAGCTCGCCCACGCGATGCATGGCGGGCGTCTGTATATGGACCTCATACCGTTTGCCGCCGTCCAGAACCGTCGTGTGAAGGGCCTGATACCGGTTACGCTTAGGTAGCGCGATGAAGTCCTTAATGCTCTCGAGGACCGGTGGGAACTGACCGTGAATCATTCCGAGCGACCTATAGCAGGCGTCGCGACTCGACACAATGACTTCGATTACGTGTCGATCGTAGATGCTGGAGAGAGGCACGTTCAGCCGCTCGATCTTGCGATGCATGCTCCACAGGCTCTTTGACTGGATTCGCGTGCGTACTCGGATCTCAGCGCCCATGAGGAGTTGGTTAACCTTGTCCACGAACATGTGATAGTGAGGAGACGGTCCTGAGGCGAGACGCTGTGTCAGTTCAGTGTGGACATCAGGCTGGATACAGCTGAGGCTCTGATTCTCGAGCTCGCGACGCGTACGGCTCATCCCGAGCAGATGTGAAATCGGTATATAGACGTCGGCCGTTTCTTGGGCGATTCTCTTGCGTCGGTTCGGATCCTCGATGCCGTCGATACTTCGCATGTTGTGCACGCGGTCCGCGAGCTTGAGGATCAGGACACGCGGATCTTCCTTTGCGGCAGAGAACAGCTTCTGAAGCGTCGCGTTTCGGCGAGCTGACCGGTTCTTCGCACGGACGTCTTCAGCTTTTGTGACCCCCTTGACGAGCGTTGCGACAGCTGTGCCGAAGGTCGGGTCTATGTCTTCGATGTCGAGAGCCGAATCCTCGACTGCATCGTGGAGGAGAGCGGCAGTCATCATCTCGGCGTCACGCGAGAAACCGAGCTCGCAGGCGAGGAGGACGGCGACAGCAATCGGGTGGATGATGAACGGCTGACCCGCATCTCGACGCTGACCTTCGTGACTGGCGAAGGCGATGTGATACGCCTGCCCAACGATAGGGTGAGACTTAGGAGGAACCCTTGCTAGGAGCTTCCTCAGCGGGTCCCTGATGATGTGTACCTGGTCGTTCAATTATCAGCCTCCGTATCCGCCCGGACGGGTTCGGTATCCGCAAACCACTGGCGGACCGCACCGATCATCTCTTCCTGAGACGAGAACGAATGCGTGGGAGCCGGAAGGGAGTCCAAGAAGGCCTTCCCGTATTTCGTTGTGATGACGCGGTTATCCAGTACGATCACGACGCCTCGGTCATTCGCGTTGCGAATCAATCGGCCGAACCCCTGGCGGAATCTGAGGATCGCCTCGGGGACCGAATAATGGATGAAGGGATCCTTGCCCTGTTTCTGCAACTCCTCCATCTGCGCTTCGACCAGAGGATCGGTGGGAACCGCGAACGGGAGTCGGACTATGCCCAAAATCTCCAGTGCGTCTCCCGGTAGATCGACACCCTCCCAGAAGCTGTCCGTTCCAAGCAATACGGATGGCCGGTTATCCTTGAACCGTTCGGTGATGTGCTGACGGGATCCGTCCTTGCCCTGACCAAGTAGAAGCGTGTCTCTCGACGAAAGATCCAGCTTTAGCTCTGCATACGACTTGTTCAGCATATTATACGACGTGTAGAGGATCAATGTCCCACGATTAACCTCTGCGGCGACGCCTCGCACGACGCCGTCTACTGCGGTTTGAAACTGGTCGTCCTTTGGTGAGGGCATGAATTTTGCGGTGCAGACAAGCGCCTGACGCTCGTAGTCGAAGGGCGAGCCGAGACACAAGCTCTGCACACGATCACCATCGGATTCCTCCAGACCCATCCTGCGAAGGAAGTAGATAAGCCTTCCCCGGATGCCGAGCGTGGCCGAGGTGAAGATGATACTGTGCATCCGCCCGTAAAGTGCCTCGTCTAGTTGTTCGGCAATCCTGAGAGGCGCAGAGAAGAGTCTCGTGTCGGAGCTGTCTTCGCGACTCGGAAGCTCCATCCAGTAGACCCATCCCTCGTAATTCGGGTCAGTGAGGTCTCCGATGTCGTCGAGAACGTCGCCACAGTCGGTGATCCGGGCATCGAGCTCGTTCTTCAGGTCGTCTTGGTTGGGGAAGGCATCATCCTTCAGGTCCTTCATCCAGTGTGACAGGTTGAGGAGTCGCTGTCCGGCGTTGTTCGCGGCATCGGAAAAGGCACCGAGCGACTCCAAGACTGACGAGAATGGATCGTCATCGGCTTTGTAGCGGATCTTCTCCGTGTAGCGTGCCCGGCTGTTTCCATTCCTAGCCCTCGCGCACTCTGTAAGATCCTGAAAAAAGGCCTGGGCGTTCATCCACAGATCTTCGATGGCCGCCTCCGCGCCTCCAATACCCGTTTCGAACCCTTTGACCTCAGCATCTTTCATCTCACCGAGATTCATCCAGTGCTTGAGGGCCGGGAGCGTACCCGTGTTGGTGAGTCCCGGACTTCGGAGCATGTCGCACAGGTTCTTGACGCGCCAGATGTTGAGTTCACGCCCGAGATACTGTGCAGCCACTCGTTCGACGTTGTGGGCCTCGTCGACGATCAGGTGCTCATACTCGCCAAGAATGCCGTTCTCCGTCGACAGATCAGAAAAGAGAAGGGAGTGGTTTACGACAATCACGTGTGCCTTTAGCGCCATCTTTCGGATGTTGTTCGCAAAACACCGGCCGTTGGTCTTGCATCTCTGGGATCGACAAAAGCCGCTGTCGCTGCAGACCTTGGCCCATAGGCTGCCGGCGCGAGACGGATCGAAGCCACCGTGTTCGGCGATGTCGCCGGACCGGGTCTGTGTTGACCAGAGGAGGAGGGGGAGGGCAGCTATCCGTTCGTCGATCGAGAGTGCTGCGTCGAAGTTGGCCAGGATGGATGACCATCGATTTAGGCAGATGTAGTTGCCACGGCCTTTGAGCAGCACGTACTGGAACGACTCGTCCAGTGTTCGGGCAAGCTCGGGGAGGTCCTTGTTGTAGAGCTGTTCCTGCAGGTTTTTCGTGTTCGTTGAAACGACGACACGAGCGTGGTTCTGGACGGCGTATTTGATCGCCGGCGCCAGGTATCCGAGTGACTTTCCAACACCCGTACCCGCCTCGACTGCCAGGATTTGACCGTTGTTGAAAGCAGCCCCAACGGAACGAGCCATCTCTACCTGTTCCGATCTGTGTTCGTAGGCGTCGTTCTGCTTTGCCAGGATGCCGTTAGGTGCGAAGATGTCCTCGACCTCGTCCAGATCGATGTCACTGTATGTGGACTCGACGGAGGAGAGGTCCTGTTCCCTGTTGGGCGTGAACAGGTCTTCGTCGGATGTCGGGATGAGACTCGAGCCAATTGGCGCATCCTGGCTTGCGGCTTCATTGCCGATCTCGACGAACACGGGAAGAAGATCGGACCCCGTTCCCGAGAGGAGTCTCAGCGTCTGCTGCTTCGTGGTAAGAGGTAGCGATCGCAGTTTCTCGACCAACCCCAGGTAGATCCCCGCGAGTTCCTCTGCCTCGCGAAGCGATTTGTCGTTCGATGCGGATTCGACTTCGAAGAAGACTGCGAGCGTGTCCGGTCGGTGATCGGCCAAGTCTGGTAGTAAGGCGCGGGCGAGGTCTCGGATCCCCGTGACGTTGTCGTCGACCGGGATGGTCGATTGGGACCCCAAAAAACGTGCTTCGAACCGGCCTGCGTATGCGATGATAGGGAAGGTGCTGATGAAGGTTCTGAGTTTGCCTGCGGCGTTTGCCCAGCGAGGCGCATCTGCGAGGTCGGACTTCGATACGCCGATCAGGCGGCTGATCTCGTCAGGTATGTCTCCGACGGGTCGTGCATATGTGTGAAGACGATCCTCGATCTGACCATCCACTACGCGCACTGCGGCGATCTCGATGATCTCGGAGGACCGCGGGTTAAGCCCCGTGGTTTCAATGTCGAGCGTTACGAAGGTGTCGAGAATTGACATGGCGCCGACCCTACCCTTCCACCTCGCGAGTGGGAAAGTCCGCTTTCACGCAAGCGCTTCGGCGCGGCTGGCAGGCGAGTCCTCCTTCGCGCACGTGCTTCGGCGTGGCAGGCAGGAGAGCGAGAGAATAACCATTCCCGAAGTGTATGGATGCGTCTTTGGCCATTGAATCCGGGGCGTTCGTTGACAAGGATGGGGTAGGCTTCTATCATAGCCCACCTGAGCTGATCTGACCAAATAATACACACGGGATTTGCCCGCTTTAAGCAGGCCTGGATCGGTCAGGCTTTTGTTTTTGAAAGTCTTGCCAGAATAGAGGTGTTGAGATGAAAGCGTGCGTTTACGCCGATCTGGAGAAGGTAGAGGTTGTGGACATCGACCTGCCCTCTGCAGGCCCGGATGAGGTGCTGATCAAGGTAGCCAGGGCGGGTATCTGCGGCACGGATCTTCACATTTTCATGGGACACATGGACCAGCGAGTGACAAAGCCGCTGGTGATGGGGCACGAGATGTGCGGGGAGATCGTGGAAGCGCCAGATGGGGCGGATTATCAAGTCGGTGAGCGTGTGGTTGTCGAGCCGACGGTGTTCTGTGGCATGTGCGCTGCGTGTAGACGGGGCAATACGCACGTCTGCCAGAATCTGAACTTTCTCGGGATTGATAGCGCGGGTGCCTTTCAGGAATTATGGAACGCGCCGGTGGACAGACTGCACAGGATCCCTCGTGAGCTGAGTGACAACGCGGCAGCGATGATCGAGCCGTTGGCCGTGGCCGTACACGATGTTCGGCGAGCACAGGTAGAGCTCGGTGATCAAGCGGTCGTGATTGGCGGTGGACCGATCGGGTTACTGGTCGCTCAAGCAGCCAGACTCGACGGTGCGGAGGTGATTATCTCGGAGGTCAATCCGTATCGGCTGAATGTGGCGGAATCGTGCGGCTTCAGGACAGTCGATCCGACGAAGGATGACCTCGCTGAGGCCGTGATGTCTTGGACGAACGGTGCAGGCTGCGATCTCGTGTTCGAGGTGAGCGGAAGCGCGCCGGGTGCAAAGGTGATGACCGATCTGCTTCGCGTGCGAGGAAAGGTCGCGCTTGTCGGTGTGCATGCGTCGCCTCCCGAAGTAGATCTGCACCGATTCTTCTGGCGCGAGCTCGAGTTGGTCGGGTGTCGAGTCTACGAGTCGGTCGACTTCGAACGCGCGATCCGGATCGCTGCTGCAGGCGAGGTCGATCTCGAGTCGCTCGTAAGCAAGGTCGTCTCGTATGAGGAGGCCTACTGGGGTTTCGAGCAGATGCGCGACGGCGGGGATATCGTGAAGGTGTTGATTGACTGCCAAAGCTAAAACGGTAGCTGCGCAGCATCGAGGGCAAACGGAGGCTGGTCTCGTCAAGGCGACGCCAGTAAAGATTAGCGAACAGAAAACCGAAACCCAGAACGCTGATAGCGTCACTTGGGGTGACTATGAGTAGACCGAACATACTGATTTTGCTGTGCGACCAGCTCAGACGACAGGCGCTGGGTTGCTACGGAGACCCGGATGCGCACACTCCGAACCTAGATGCGTTTGCAGAAAGAGGCGTCCGGTTTGCGAACGCGTGTTCGACATACCCAATCTGCGTGCCCTTCAGGTTTTCGTTGATGACGGGAGAGTATGCGCATACGCGGTCGATCCCGGGTATCGAGTGGTCTATGTCGCCGACGGAACGGACGATGGCGGATGAGTTCAATGAGGCGGGATACGATACAGTCTACATCGGCAAGTGGCATCTAGACGGTGGACACGGGCGTCTTGGATCGGCGAGGCAGATCAATCGAACGCGTGTACCAAGGTCGCGACAGGGACGATGGCAGAAGTGGTATGGTTTCGAGTTACGGAACGGGCCGTTCGATACGTGTTACTTCGAGGACGACGATCCTACGCCAATCGATATCGACGGTTACCAAACGGACGGTCTGTTCGAGATCGGAATGAATCATATGCAGGATCGGGCTAGCGAGAACCCGTTTTGCATGGTGATTTCGGTCGAACCACCTCACCCTCCGTGGGAAGCACCAGAAGACCTGACCGACGCCTGGCTCGAACGCGACCTGACACTCCCCCCAAACTACGAGGGTGATTTCCTGCGTGAGCGGAAGATCTACTATGCGATGGTCGAGAACCTGGATCAGAACGTCGGCAGGATGATGGCGTTTCTGGACGAGAAAGGGATGTCACAGGACACGGTAGTGATGTTCGTATCCGACCACGGCGAGCTAAGCGGCGCTCACGGTCTTCGATCGAAGCAGTATCCGTACGAAGAATCAGTCGGGATTCCACTGATGGTGATCGATCCTCGGCACCCTGAAGGTGCTGGATCCGTTGTGGCAGACCCGACGAACACGGAGGATCTGTTCCCGACCGTGCTCGGATTGGCTGGCCTGAATCCGAAGAATTCGCTGCACGGCGAGGATCTGTCCTCACTCATCTCAGGGAAATCGAGTGGGCTGGATCGAGAGGGTGTATTGCTCGAGTTTGTCGCAGAGCTCAGGCAGAAGCAGCCGTTCTACGATGCCGTATGGCGTGGGATCCGGACGGAGCGATATAAATACACTGTGTCAGGAGACAACTTCGGAGGGAAGCCGTGGCAGTTCTTCGATCTCGAAGCCGATCCGTATGAGATGAAGAATCTCGTGGATAATTCCGAGCACGAAGCTGAGGCCGCGAGGCATCATCGGATGCTGGCCGAAGAGCTGGTGAAGACGGACGATCACTTCATCCTGATGCCGGCGTTCGGGTGTGATGGGGTGAACTGTTGGGATGGGATAGGCGAGGATAAATGAACCGCATTCGCGTTTTTTGAGGTAGAAAATCAAAGGCAAGAAGGGAGACAGCTTGCCTTCGAGGGTTTGTGAGACCGTTGTCCCGGGGCCGGGTTACCGTGCGGAGTAAGCCGGCCCGTTATTACTTAAATGCAGTTTGTACTGGGCTCCTCCCAGCCTGTTTTCACGACTAGACAACTCGTCGCCGCGCTTTGCTCGGTGACGTTGGATCGGACACACTAGACAGGGACAGGCGAGGCTAGATGGGAATTCTTGAGGATTTCAGGTTGGATGGGAAGACTGCGCTGGTGACAGGGGCCAGTCAGGGGCTCGGGAGAGGGATGGCCGAGGGGCTTGCGGAGGCTGGGGCTGACGTGGTGGTGGTGAGTCGGTCGGCAGATCGGCTCGAAGCCGTCAGGGACACGATTCGTGGCTTGGGAAGAATTTGTGAGGCGATTCCCACAGATATCGGAGACGTGTCGGTGATATCGGGGATGGTTGAGGCTGCGAAGGCCGTGACGGGACGGATCGATATTCTCGTGAACAACGCGGGGACAAGTTTCCGGTCGCCCCCTGAGGATTTTCCGGATGAGGAATGGCGTCGCGTAATGGATCTGAACATCAATGCCGTTTGGTATTGCAGCCAGGAAGCCGGGAAGGTCATGATCTCGCAGGGAGATGGCGGAAAGATAATCAGCACAGCTTCGCTGCTGAGCTTTCAGGGTGGCATTCTCGTGCCTCCCTATGCAGCAAGCAAGGGGGCGGTGATGCAGCTGACAAAAGCGCTCGCGAATGATTGGGCGAGACACGGCATCCAAGTCAATGCGATCGCGCCAGGATACTTTGATACGGAGCTGACCTCGGCGATTCAGGATGACGAGGTCCGATCGCGACAGATCATCGAGCGGATCCCGGCCGATCGGTGGGGGGATCCGGCCGATCTGAAGGGGGCAGTTGTCTATCTGGCTTCGGCTGCATCGAACTACGTGACGGGCCAGGTGCTGACTGTCGACGGTGGGTGGATGAGCAGATAGTCGTTCCTTCTTTTCCACGCTCCGAGCGGAGGCACGCCGCTTTTGAGAGCGGATGCGGAAGCGGGGGAGAAAAAGAGAGGTCCTTTGAGACACGAAGCAGTCTACAAAATGTTTAAGGATCCGCCGACTGAGTTTGGGTTGATTCCGTTCTGGTTCTGGAACGACGACTTGAATGAAGAGGAGTTGGTTCGTCAGGTACGGTCCTTTCACGAGGCGGGATTCGGGGGGATCATGCCGCACGCGCGTGTCGGGCTTTCGCACCGTGTGGGCTATCTGACGGACGAGTTCTTCAGGTTGGTTCGAGTGGTTGTGGAGGAAGCGGCTCGTCTTGGTATGAAGGTGATCCTGTATGATGAAGGGTCGTATCCGTCCGGATCGGCGAACGGTGCGGTGGTGGCCGAGAATCCCGACTATGCGACCCGCTCGATCCGGATGTGGGATCGGATGTTCGAGGGCCCACATCAGGGATTCTGGCGACCCAACACTGGAAGGGCGATGAAGGACCGCCATGTGTGTACGGTCCTTGGACTTGTACTTGATGATGGGTCGATCGATGCGAGTACGGTTCGGGTGCTTGAACCAGAAGGTCACACGATTTTTAGGATCGACATCCCTGAAGGCAGATGGAAGGCGATGAGTGTATGGGATGTCGCGAGTGGAGGTGTCATTCGGGGCGTCTTTGAAGAGTCGGAAGACGGTCACGCGACCGCTCCCCCGTCAGGCGATATCCTCAACCCGGAGGCTGTCGCCTGTTTTCTTCGCCTGACGCACGACCGGTATTTCGAGACGCTAGAGCCGTTCTTCGGTGACACGATAATTGCGATGTTCACGGACGAGCCGAACGTGCTCGGGCGAGGAGGCAGCCGACGAGGTCAAGGGAAGCCGTATACTCCGGGTTTCGAGGACTGGATTGCTGATCGATGGGGTGAGGATCCACGGCCCTGGCTGCCCGCTCTGTGGGAAGACTACGGTGAAGAGACGGAGGCCTTTCGTCACAGGTATTCGGAAGCTGTGTACGCTCGACTCGTGGAGACTTTCTACAACGCGCAATCCGAGTGGTGTGCCGAACACGGGATCGCATTGACTGGGCATCCTGCAGAGAGTAACGAGCTGAGTCCGCTCCGATTGTTCCAGATGCCCGGACAGGATATGGTCTGGAGGTATGTTGAGCCGGATAAGCTGACGGCCATCGATGGCATTCACAGTACGGCGGCCAAAACAGCTACAAGCGGTGCTCGACTCAGCAACCGGCGCCGCATCCTGACCGAGGTATGTGGTGCTTACGGCTGGCAGCTGAGTCTCGACGAAGTGAAGTGGCTGTTCGACTGGCATCTTGTCCGTGGCAACAATCTGATCAATCCGCACGCGGTGTTCTATTCGATACGCGAGCGTCGTGCGTGGGAAAGCGAACCCGATCTCGCGTTCCATAACATTTGGTGGCCCTACTTCAAGCACATAGCTCTTTATTCTAGGCGGCTTTGCTGGATACTGTCGGATGGCGAGCACCTCTGCGATGTGGCCATCCTGGGCGACGGAAACGCCGTCCCGTGGGAGTCGGCTAAGGAGCTGTATCAGAATCAGATCGATTTTCTATATCTGGACGATCAGGCGGTGTCGGAGGCGGTGATAGAAGACAATAGGCTGGCGGTGGGATCACAGCGATACCAGGTTGTGATCATTGAGGGACTTCAGGAGCTGTCCCAGAGAGCATCTGACAAGCTTGATGCGTTCCGGAAAGTGGGCGGTACGGTTGTCGAGTTCGACGGGGACATTGTAGATGCAGTCGATCGGGCGATTCCTAGAGATCTAGAAATTGCATTGCCGAACCCCGATCTGCGCCACATCCACTTTAAGAAGGATGGACTCGATCTCTACCTGCTCGTGAACGAAGGTGATACAGAGAT
>DPVD01000076.1:0-1378 GCA_003526745.1 Candidatus Latescibacterota bacterium | reverse complement strand
CGAAGGTGATACAGAGATCGATGGATTGGTTACGCTTTCAGTGTCGGGGTCGATCGAAATCTGGGACGCTATGAGCGGTGATCGTCGAGATGTCGCCCCGGATGACCTAAACATCCAACTCGGGCGTCGGGAAAGTCTGATACTGGCGGTCGATTCTTCAAGCGCTCCGTCGGAAACGGCGCAACAATCAGAATGGTCGATGGAACGGATCGAGTTGGCTGCCGATTGGACATCTCGCTTCGATGGTGAAGACATTTCGACGATTTCGGTCGGGGATGACTGGTCGAGAGTGAACGGGTGGGAGCTGTTTTCAGGCTGTGTGAGCTATTCGACAGAGATCGCCTTCCCGGATGCCGATTCGTTCGAGCTCGATATGGGAAAGGTTGGTGAGATCGCTGAAGTACTGGTCGATGGAGAATCGGTGGGGTGCCGAATGTGGGCTCCTCATATTGTTCATCTGGGATCTTTATCAGCCGGACAGCACTTGATCGAGGTTCGTGTGACCAATTCGATGGCAAACGAGTATGAGGGAATGCAGCTTCCCTCAGGGCTGATCGGGCCTGTGGCCTTGATAGCCAGGCGACTCGAGTAGATTGCCTTTCGGCAAGACCCTGGTTTTCCTCGGTGCGAGCCTGGTGGTCGCTGGCGTGCTAATGATCTAGGGCCCCGCGCATACCTCTTCTCGGCAAGTTGCCCGGCTATATCGGCGCGAAGCTTGAGGGTGTCACTTTTTGCTTTCCGACCGTGACCTGCATCCTCCTAAGCGGCATTGGCAGTCTGATTCTCTACCTGATTTCTCGATGCTAGCTTACAGAAGTTCGTTTTTCTGAATGTCTTGGTCTGCGACCGTCCCTCAATACGCCTACGCCGCGAAGGCCGCCGTGGCTTTGGCTACTTGGGACGAACGGTGTGGATCCGTTCCCAACTGCAGATCCTCCTAAATCAGGATGCCCGTTGAAGCTCTCTGATTTCGACTACACCCTTCCTGAATCTTTGATCGCGCAACACCCGTCTGACCGTAGGGACGGGTCTCGCTTGATGGTGGTCGATCGACAGACTAGTAACATCCAGCACTGCCGGTTCTCTGATTTCGGGCGGTTTGTGAATGCCGGGGATCGGCTTGTTGTGAATGAAACAAAAGTCTTTCCCGCACGACTTAGAGGTCACAAACTAGAGACAGGTGGGCAGGTTGAGTTGTTGCTGATCCGACCTGAAAAGGACGGACGATGGGTGGCACTTGCTCGTCCGGGGAGACGCCTCAAAGAGGGTGCGACGATAATTTTTGAAGAGGAGGAAGTGGTCGCGATTGTGGCAGGCGTTCAGGAGGATGGTACGCGAATCGTCCAGTTCGATGGTGACGTGTCGGGCCTGATCGAAC
>DPVD01000283.1:0-3342 GCA_003526745.1 Candidatus Latescibacterota bacterium | reverse complement strand
GCTCGGAACGACAACGATCAGCAACGGACATCGGCGTACCATCCCCCCCTCGAAGCGTTTCGTGAGCCACAGGCTCGAGCTCGAAATGACCGAACGCTTTCGAGTCGGACTCCACGAGTCAGTCGTTTATGGAGACCGGGGATTCGAGCCGGCCTATGCGGTGCCCGTTTCGATCCTCTTGGGTGCGCAAACCTACGCAGGCGAAACCGACAACCTCGCCTTCGGCGCGGATGTAACATTCCTAGTTGCCAAGGACATCAAGCTATTCGGCGCCCTGTTCTTCGATGACCTCCAAAAATTCACGCCAGGTTCGTTCTCCAATCAAATCGGTGCACAGTTTGGGACACACTGGGTCAACCCTTTCGGCGTCAAGAACACCGACATCCGTTTCGAGTTCGCGCACATCGAACCTTACACCTACGCACACAACTTCGACATAAACGCCTACACGCATTTTGGCGATGTGCTCGGTTATCCGCTCGGCCCAAACAGTGACAGGCTATTCACCCGTTTGCAGTGGTGGCCCACGGCTAAACTCAGTTTTTGGGCCGAGGCGAGCCGAAGTCGCGCGGGAGACAACTACCTCAGCAACACGGGTGAACTCGTCAATGTCGGTGGTGACGCGTCACAAGGTCGCCGCCCGAAAGATGCTTCCACTAAAGATTTTCTGGCCGGCGACTTAACGACGACGACAGACCTTCGGCTTGGCGCTAGGGTCGATGTCTCTGCGGCACTCGGGTTCGAAGTCGAGTATCATCGCAACCAGTCGGAGCGTGTCCCTGCAGAAGTTGGTATCGCCATCGACTGGACATCCTCCTCCAACAAGGTCGGGCTCTTTGCGGAGCTCAATGCCTTTTGAGCAATGCCTGTTTGGGGACAAACCGCTTGCCTCGCCCCGACCCCTGCATATATTTGCGGACCTTGGCCGAAACGACCATGAAAAAGACAATCGAACGAAGTTTTTGGGGGTAATCACTATGAGTCAGCCCAAGCCTGCCCGCAAGATGCGCGCAGTCGGCGCTTTGCTCCTCGCCAGTCTAGTCGGGTGTGGCGGACCAGAGAAAGCGATCGAAGAAAAGCTGGAAGCGAACGTCCTTTTCTTCAGCAATTTTGAGAAGGGTGTGGATGCATTGTGGGCGGAAGGAAACCGGAGCGCAGACTTCGACGGTGCACGCACGAGACATCGGCTGAACGGGGGTATAGAAGACGGAGCGGTCGAGTTTGAGAAGGGTGCAACCGCCATGAGTTATGCTGCCAAAACCAACTTCGCCTACAGCGACAAGGGCTGGGGTGGCGCGGTTTCGTTCTGGATGGCCGTTGACGTGTCCAGCCTCGAGGCCGATTTCCCGGAGCCTTTCCACATCGGCAAGCGGGAAGGGAACGCCTATCCGTGGGACGACGCCGTCATCTTTGTCGACTTCGCAAAGGCGACGCGATCGCTCAGATTCGGGTGCTACCCCAATAAGCAGGGCGAGATCAGCGACGCGATGGTCGAGGAACACGTGATCCAAGTCCCCAACCTGAACTGGTCAGAGGATACGTGGCACCATATCGTGATCGCTTGGAGCAACTTTAACAGCGGGAAGGCCGATGCTAATTGGAGTCTTTATATCGACGGCAAAGAGGTTGGCAAGAAATCGGACCTGCTGATGGATATGTCTTGGACAATCGACGACGTGACCGCACGATTCAACCACTACAAGTTCACGGGCAAGATCGACGAGATCGCGGTATTCGGGACCTCTCTGGCGCCGGAGGACGCGGCCTATCTCAACAAGCCGATCAAACCACTAAACGTATTGCTGAAAAAAGGACCGTAACCGGAAGATGTGATCAGCAGGGCAGGAGATGAATCAGGATCGGCGCGTGAGTCCAAGGAGGATGTAGAGAATTCCTCCAGCGAGCAGACCGGACACAGCGCCGTGAAATAAAGTCGTGGTGAAATCGGGCAATTCGACAAAAAGCCAAAACAAAACGACGCACAGAATGGTCGGAATCAGTGCTTGGAGTCGTTCGGGTAGACCAATTCGGCGCACAACGAGCGAGCCGATGACTGCAAGAAGGGACACACCCAGCTGGTTGTTTAGGTCTACAAGCGTCATTGACGAAAATGCGACGGAATTGAGAGACACCGTCACCAACAGGTCTTAATTTGAGATGGTGGCTTCGGTTCCGGGTGAGCCGAGGTCAAATGCCCTTTCTCCGTGCAGGAACTCTCCTAGGAGTGACCGCAACAGGGGAAAGGGCGTTTTGCTACCCTAACGAATATAGGATTCCCGGGATGATGTGACAATAAAGCCGAACGTTGTCCCGTGTGAGTCCACGGACCTATAGTTCGGGCATGGACGAATGCCCGGTCTGCAAGAAAGAGATCCCGGAAAGAGATGCTCTGACGTTGACCTCCTCGGGCACGTGTGGTGTCTGTGGGCTTACGTTGATGGCCGCAACACCAGCCATCGCGCATGAACGCACGAGCCAGGAGGTTGCCAGAGAAGCCGAGATCAAACGCCTACAACGGATTGCCTTCGGTCCACAGACCAAATCCGCCCAAATGACTAAGATGAAAGGGTTTCTGGCGCTCCTCATCATGACCTGTCTTCTCGTCTACGGCTATGTATGGGACCGGGCCCGAAAGCAGACGCAGGAGAAAAACCATATCGAAGTCACGTTCAGGGCTTTCAACGTGATGTTCGGACCCGGAAGTGACCTGTCAGACGAGGAAAAGCTCGAGGAGTTCAAGTACTGGCGATCCTCACCGATCACATGGAAGGGCACGATCACCTACGTGAACCTCGGGGCGGAGAACGATCTTTACGTCACGGTCCGCCATTCATCGCGTCTGCCCGCGTCGGATGTGCTGATTAGGTTCGACGAAGCGTGGCGGGATCGGCTGGCGGAGCTCAAGGTCGGTCAGGCGCTGCGATACCGTGGGAGAATCTCTGAATTCGATCGAGGGACAAGCTTTGTCACGGTCAGAAAGGGAACAATCATTGGTGAACCGATCTGAGTAAAAAGCCCCTTGTACAAAGGAAAATCGGCTTGACATCTCAGAGAGGTAGGTGTATCTTCTTCGTTGTCTAAATATTGAAATAAAAACGAGTTACGGTAGAGTTAAGTCTTTCCCTTGGTCCCCTTGGGGCCTCGGATACTGACCATACCCTTGCGTAGGAGGGGCTGATGCATTCTTTGTTCAGAGTCGGTGCAGTACTCGCGCTTATAATGGCAGTTGTCAGCTGTGGCTCTCCCCCACAGGCGGAACTGGATGCTGCGCAGGCAGCACTTGATGCGGCCCGTCAGGCCGGCGCTGAGGCGTATGCCGCAGACGCTTACAACCGAGCCAAG
>DPVD01000426.1:0-6147 GCA_003526745.1 Candidatus Latescibacterota bacterium | reverse complement strand
GGCCCCCGCCGACCAGTCCGAGTCGCTCATCGATCGGATCGTCACGCTAGACCATCGCCGCGAACTGGTTCAGCACATCCAGCGAATTCTTCACGTCGCCCCACGCCACCTCGTGGGGCAGCAGGTCACACAGTACTGCACGAGCGGCGCATATGCCCGCCGCCTGCCCCATCGCCACGGCGTTCCCCGTTACACGATAGCTCGAATGGGCGATGAAGTCACCGCTGATACACCTCCCCGCCATCAGCAAGCCATCCACATCCTTCGCGATCAGCGCGCGGAGCGGAATATCGTAAGGCTGAGAACGGTGCGGCCTCGCTTCGACGATTTTCGTCTTCGACAGATCCGTCGAATGCACATCGATCCCCATGGTCACCCGGCATACCGCATCCTCGAACCGGGCACCCTCCAGAAGATCCTGTCCCGTCACCTCGTATCTTCCGTGTATACGTCGCCCCTCACGAACACCTATCTGCGCCCCCGTCGATACCACGCGCATCTCTGTCCAGATGCCGCCGAGCTTCCGGAGTGCCTCGACCTGCGCGTGAACCTCTCTACGCCCCCTGATCGTCGCGGCAGTAATCTCGTCTGCATCGTCGCACGTCACGCCATACTGGTGGTTCGACATCAATGCCAACAGATCGTCCCGGATCCGGAACAGGGTCGGATTCCCGTATGAGGGAGCTACACCGATCTCGGTCATCAGCGTACCGAGCCGTTGTTTGGGTTCAGCCATCGACCCGCCCACATACGACTCGACTTCATCGAAACGGATGCCGGCAACGAGCGCCATCAAGCTCATCGGCTGGACGGCTCCCGTCTCGGGGTGCCCCATATCGAACCCACATCCCGCCAGCGCACCCAGATCCCCGTCGCCGGTCGCATCAATGAAGACTTTTGCGTGCCAGGCTTCCCGACCGGCTTTCGACTCGGTGATCACGACCGACAGCCGATTCCCGGTGTCCCGAGCAGCCGCCACGACGCGCGTATGCGTTCGCACCTCGACGCCGGCCTCCAGACACATCTCGTCCAGCAGCAGCTTCATCTCCTCGACGTCGTAGGCGTAGTTCTTCCCGCCCTCCTGTCGAAGCCTGCGAGCATCGCGTTGATCGAGACGAGCCGTGATTTCTGCCATCAGACCGGGTTTATTCGCCGAATCGATGATCCAACTGAGCGCCCCGGTCGTCCACACCCCACCCAGACACCCGTGCAGCTCGATCAACCGCGTCCTGATGCCCTGTCGTGCGCAAGCGATAGCCGCAGCAACCCCAGCCGGCCCGCCACCGCAGACCACGACATCCGTCTCATCTACAACAGGGATATCCCTAGACTGTTCGCGATGCGTATCCATTCAGCCACGCTTCCCAAGGTTGTCCGCTTGCCTATCTGACTGCGGACTTTTTTACTGCCTCACGAATTTCTGCAGCCGCGCATCCGCTTGTACTTCGCTCACATACAGATCGCCCTTACTGTCCAACCAGATCCCGTGCGGACACTTCACGAACTCACCCGGTTTCTCGCTCTCAACACCACTGCCCCACTCGGTCAACTTTGTCCCTTCCAGCGTCCAGATACTCACACGCTGCTTTAGCTCGGCGATATACACGATGTCGTCATCGATGTAGATCGTATCCGGCTCGTGGAGGCCGTCCCACTCGTGAAGATAGTTTCCTTCGGTATCGAAGAACTGGATCCGGTTGTTCGATCGATCGGCCACCAACAGGCGATCGTGCTTGTCGACGCGTACACAGTGCGGCAGTTCGAACTGTCCCGGCGCATTACCGGGCTCACCCCACGACTTGATAAGTTCGCCATCTGCCGTGTACTTGTGAACCCTAGCATTTCCATACCCGTCTGTCAGATACATGTCACCCGAAGAATCGAAGGCGATGTCGGTCGGCAGGTTGAAAGGCTCACCGGCCGCTCCCACCTTATCGGGATTGCCCAGGGTCATCATCAGCTCGCCGTCGTTCGTGAACTTCCGCATACAGTGCGTCTCGCGCTCGACACAGTAGATGTTGTCATCCCCGTCGATGTAGATACCGTGCGCATCCTTAAGGATGTCCTCGCCCCACGAGGTCACAAAGTTGCCGTCGATGTCGAACACGACCATCGGGTGCTCACTCCGGGAGTAGACGTGGACACGATCCTTCGAATCCACGGCCACGGCCGGGATCCAACCGAACGACCATCCGTCCGGGAGCGTCCACCAGTTCTCCTCGACTTCATAAACGAAATCACCACTCCCAAAAGCCATGTCAGCCTCACTGTTGTTTTAGAAGACGGTCTCGCACAGTTGAAACGGGTTACACCGGTCGTCAGGAAAGATATAACCGGACCGCAGAGGGCCCCCCAAAAAAACCATCCCTAGACCGGAAGGGATTTCTGACGTGATCCGTAGCCCCGGTTAAGGAAACGGTTGGCCCTGGACCGCGGGCGTCTGTTGCTGGAGAGGACTCGCATCCAGTGTTCCGTTGGGAGCGATATCGGCGAGCTTCTCTTGAACTTGCGAGATCAGCTGTGTAATCACCTTCATCACCCGTTTGAAGTACGAGTGTCGCCGTGCTGTCGGACCGCCAAGCGTCGCCAGGATGTCGCCCACGTCGTTCTTGCCCTTGATCATCACCCCATAGGAGAGGATGAGATGACCGTCCCTGTATCCCGGTACGGTGAACAGCTACCACGCCCGCCGAGCGCCCAGATGCTGGTCGACCGTGCGAGGGACTCGGTGGTCGGTTACATCGCCATGGTGGTTATCCATTACTGATGCCTCGAATGCCGTACAATTCAACGCAGCCCACTTCGCGCTACGCGCTTCGGCGCGCCAGGGAGGAGACGCGGCGAAAGTCAGGCTCAAACGACCCTGGTGGTCCTCAGTTGTGAAAAACAAAGAATAGTGCGGTCGAAAACGGACGTCAATTTGTGACGTAACCGTAGTGAAATCATAGTAATACACTACCTGATCTCACCAAGCCAGTATATTCTTTTTTCGACCATTAACACAGAATACAGAACGAGTTAGATCTTGGCAGACCGACCGAAGGCCTGAGCAAACGACAGGAAATCGACGAAATCGACGCTTCCACTGCCGTCGAGATCAAATTTTGCATCGAACCCGCCGTCACCGGCGGAGAGGCCGAATGCCTGGGCAAACAGAAGGAAATCTTCGAATCCGACAAAGCCATCGGAATCAAAATCGGACAGGGCGATCGTCGACACGGGGATTCTTGTGTCAAACGGTCGAGACCGAATCAGGATGGACCTGGGCGCTTCGCCGAGCTTGTATGTCTCGACCTTCGCTAAAGTAGTGGCATCGAACACAACCAGGTGGTTCGACCCGGAGTTGGTCACGTATATCAGAGATCCGTCATTCGAAATCGTCAGGCCGCGTGTGTTCGAACCGTTCGGCAAGACTTTCACGGTACGGATCAGGCGTCTTCCAATCGCGTCGGCGACGAGCAGATTGCCGCCATCCTGGTCGGTCGCATACAGGGTCGACCCGCTCGGGGAGAGGGCAACACGAAAGACTCCGCCCTGAGTCGGGATTCGGGCGACTTCGCTCCCCTGGCGCAGATCGACCACGCCGATTCCGCCGGCAAAACCCGAGACATACAGCGTGTTGCCGTCGGGAGAGACAACAAGAGACCGCGGGGAGTCCAACACGTCGATCCGATCCAGAACGTTCCCGACGACGGCATCCACGACATAAACCTGCGCGGCCTCGATATCGGTCACATACACCTTTGCGCCATCCGGTGACAGGGCGATCCCATACGGTCCATCTGCGATACTCGCAAGGTTGAGCCGGCTAACCTCTCGGAGGGCGTCGACATCAATCACCGACACACTCTTGGCGTCCGAGTTCGTGACATACACCCGGTCACCTCTGGCGTTGATCGCCATATCCAGAGGACCGAATCCGACGCTTATTGTCGCAAGCATTTCGTGTGTCGACGTCGAAATAGCCGCCACGGTTCGCGATGTCTGACTTCCAGAGCCCGTGTTCGCAACGAACAGGACCTCCTGATCCGGCGTTAGCACGGCGGAGTGAGGTGTGTCGCCCGTCTTGATCCGGGCTATCTCTTCCCCGTTCCCGGAATCCAGCGCTGACAGAAGACCCGATCCGCTCATCACAACATAGATCAAGGGCTCGCCGGTCAGTGAAATCACATCGAAGGATAGAAACGGACTGTCCTCAGGCGGAAAGTGGGTAGTATTGCCTTCGGTGTCAGTCGCCGTCAGCCGATACTCGACCAGCGAACCCGGCGTCGCCCCAGGTATCTCGCCGACCCATGCGTTTCCACCCTCGTTGAAAAGGGCAACCTCTACAAGGACAGATCCGTTCACGCGATACATCAACCTTGCCGAGTCCACGCCTCCTTCATCCATGATCGACAGCCCAATCGGGTATGGACCACTCGAGTCCGGTGTGTTGACCGGCAGTCTCAGGTCCGTCAGGACCGGGAATCCCGGTGTCGTCAGACCCAACACAAAGTCGATCGGACCAACAACGCGACCCGGATCGACGGTCAGAATCTGCGCAAACGACAGACGATCAACGTTGTCAAAGAACTCGTCATCGAACCCGGTCTGAAGCCGCGAGAATATCCCGCCGATGTTCTCTTCCGACACCGCACCCCGAACCTGCGTTATTCCAACGCGGTAGTCCCCGGGGGGCAAACCCGAAATCTCGTATCTTCCGTCTCCGTATCGCCCCTTTCTGTTACCTCCCGCCCCGCTTAAGGCACTGACCACGAAATCTCCGGAGTCGGCGTCGTAGGCCACGACGTGAACACCAAAGGCAGAAGTACCGTTTTGACGAGTCACCCGTCCGGTTATCGTCCCGAGGCTGCTCGCAGTCAAAGACGGATACAGAGCTGTGGCACCTGCTATGTCGTCCGGTTCGAGCGTCCTCGCAACACCAGGTTCCTGCTGGGAGGCGAAAGGGTTCATTGTTGGCCGGATACTTGTCGGGCCCAACAGCGGCGTGTGGTCGAGACCGATCAGATGACCGATCTCGTGCGTCATCACGTCCTGGAGATCGACTATCCCTGGATTCGGGAAAGCCTCGGAGACCGAGAATCTGAAATCCCTCCCGTTGAAGGTGATATCAGCATCTGTCACGCGGCCGCGGTCATCCCAGTTGATGGTCGTGATCGCGATGACACCTGTCCCGGAGGGTGCCCCGATCTTGGTACCCGACGCATCGTAGGTCACAACATTCTGCCGGTCCGTACTCGACTTCACGAAGTTTCCCGATCCCCCGTCGATGAACCGAAGTTCTGCCGTATTGATATCGTCCCAGGCACCGAAACTCCGGGTCATGATGCGATCGATGTCACTGCGGCTGAAAGGGAAGCTGTTCGTATTGACAAAAAAACGAAGCCCGTTTCGTGCCTCGGAGGCCGGCCAAGAGACCGTGACGATTCGGCCGAAGTCGTTGAACTCGATCTGCTGGACGAAACCGGAACTCCGAAGGGGTAGCAGGAGCAGGAAGAGGAACAGAATGGAGAGATGACGCTTCATATCCGTGGCATCAGTCACTCTGGGCAAGCACGGGTTCTGGGTTATCAGAGTTGATCTGCCAGACTTCGACCTGACCGTCACCATTCAGGTCCGCTTCGGCAACCGCGACGTATCGAAGGCCCTCGTCGACCACCACGTATCTGAATACGCCGGGCATATCATCCCAACGCATGACGTCGCTTGTGTTTCCACGTCTCGATGACAGATAGGTTCCTGTTTCTTCGAAGTGCGCCATTTGCAAATTATGCACGGATTCCAGCATCGTACGAGCACGCGCCCGTTCACGTTCAGTGGGTGACTTGGAGGTAAACTGGAAGACCAGCATCGTGCAAATCAGCAGCAGCATGGAGGAAGCGCTCGCTATCCGTCGAACAAGGGCGCGGTTCTCTAAAAGGTTCATTCCTCGACCTTTGCTCCTTCTTGATGGGAGGAGCGAACGCCAAATCGAACCTCGGAGACGGCCTCCCAACGAGCACGCACCTCGACCGTATCGACCTGATCGAGAATTGGCTCTGAAGGTCGATACGGAGCGAGCGAGCCAGCAAACCACTTCCCGTCACCGTCGGTGTCTGCAAACCCAGAAAGGTAGTAGGTGCCGGGCACCATATCAGAGAATACATA
>DPVD01000217.1:3632-4611 GCA_003526745.1 Candidatus Latescibacterota bacterium | reverse complement strand
CGGTTTTTCTTGATCGCGAACAGGATGTCCTGGTTTGCCCGGGGGGCACATGACGTTCCTGCGATACAGAAGAAACCAAGCAGGATCCACACTTTCACCATCTTCGTCTCCTCTACTTAGCTGCACCTACAGCCTTGAGCATCTCGGCAGGCTCGGTTCGGCTTCCTGCCCAGACGCACAAAAGCGCCACAAGTCGTCTCGGTTGACGTGTCTTGCGGCGCTTGACTGGGACCGTTGTTTTTGGGCTATTCGCTCAAGACTGCCTGCAACGCCTGTTCGATGTTCGAATGCTGGAACGTGTAGCCGCTCTCGAACAGTCGCCGGGATTCGACGCGCGTGCTAGACAACAGTAGCGCGTCAGCCATTTCCCCAAAGGCAACCCGTGCAGCGAAGGCGGGCACCGGGAAAAGAGTCGGTCTGGAGAGAACGTGTCCCATGGCCTTCGTGAAGGCAGCGTTCGTGACAGGGTTCGGTGCGACGCCGTTAACCGGGCCCGACACTGAGTTGTTCGAAGCGCAGTGGTGGAGTACACCGACCAGATCAGGAAGTGTGATCCAACTCATGTACTGCTTACCGGATCCCAGGTTGCCACCTACGCCCATCCTGAAGGGCGTGAGCATCTTGCCTAATGCGCCGCCATCTTTGCTCAACACGATGCCTATCCGAACGTTGACCACACGGATCCCGGCCTCCTCGGCAGATTTCGTTGCTTCTTCCCATTGTTGGCTGACTTCGGCAAGATATCCATCGCCTGGACTACTCTGCTCCCGGAGTATCTCGTCACCACGATCGCCGTAGAACCCGATCGCAGAAGCCGACACGATTACAGAGGGCTTGCGGTCGAGCTTGGCTAGGGTCTCGCTCAGGAACGTCGTTCCCACTACGCGGCTGTCCCTGATCCGCGCCTTCTTCGCGTCTGTCCACCGACCCTCAGCGATGTTCTCGCCTGCCAGATGGTAGACGACATCGTACCCTTCGA
>DPVD01000217.1:0-3349 GCA_003526745.1 Candidatus Latescibacterota bacterium | reverse complement strand
AGATGGTAGACGACATCGTGCCCTTCGAGGTGGGCAGGATCAACGGTCTGGTTATCCGGATACCAAGAGATTTCACCCCCGCCGTGCGCATTCCGTCGGACCAGACGAATGACTTGGTCGCCCTGCTTCTCGAGGTAAGACGCGAGCGCGGTCCCAACCAGACCCGACGCACCCGAGATCAATGTTTTCATCCGTCCCTCCCTGCACTACAGATGGTAGAGCATTCCGTAGATGACGATCCCTGTGACGCAGACAAACATCCAGACGGGCCAGACCCAACGTGCAAGCCGACGGTGTTTCTCGAAGTCGGCTTTGTAGGCGCGTCGCACGATGAGGATGATGAAGGGTACGTTGACTGCCGCAAGGATGGTGTGTGGGATAAGTATGCTGAAATAGACAGGCCGCGTCCAGTCGTGGTGAGGATAGGGTACGGACCCCACGTTGAAATGATAGATCAGGTAGGAAGTGAGAAACAAGATACTGCAGACTAGGGCTGCCAACATCATCGTGCGGTGCTTTTCCCGGTTACCGACGCGTATATGGTAGTAGCCAAGGGAGAGGAAGGCGGCGCTGATACCGTTAAGAGTCGCGTTAAGTGTGGGTAGGTCGGTGAAGCTCATTATGGAAGAATGGCTCAGAGTTTGGAGTGAAGCCACAGTTTAGGAACAAACAGTGTCAGGGCCTTGCAAGCCGACGCATAAAGGCCTGAGACCTAGCGCTAGAGTGTACACAGCGACGGTTTCTGTGGCAACCAAAATGAGCCAAATCTTGTTCCTTGTGACGTAACCTATTATGTTTGAACACGTTCAGTCGATACGGGAGTTGACCTCCCGGGGAAAAGTGGCTTAAGGTTTTGAGGAGGCGAGATGGCAGAGGATGGCAAGGCGTGGATGACCCCGCAGGAGATTGCCGGAGGGCTAGGGAATCGATTCGGGAAGGAGGTATTCGAGGATCTGATCTACGATCGGAAGACACGAAGAGAGATCCTGGATTTTGTGATCGAGCAGGTTGGGTGCAATGAGTATTCGGCCGAGGACTACCTTCGCGAGATCGTGAAACCAAAAGAGTAGGCTGCCATTAAATTTAATAAAAACATATTTTTGCTTCTCTTTGTCACCTTGCTGGGCGGTATGGCCGGCTACTTGGTGGTGCGACTCCTTGACGGGGCCTCGAGAGGCCGGAAGATGCGAGACATTCAGTCGACCTTCGACTTCCGCGTCGACCCCCCGATCGTGGATCGGGCTGACCCGCCCAGAACCGGGAGCGGGCACTCGGTGATCTGAATTCACGGAAAAAAGTTCTCAAAAGGGCCTTTAAGAGCGCTGTTTCCGCTGCTTCAGGGCCCGCTTTCGTTTTAACATCCTAATATTTGGTGGCTTATCGCCGATCTACAAGATATGGCTGCCGTCCACCTTGAACGTCCCAACCTGTTGGGTTTGTGAGGCCCCGAACTCTCCATGGCATCTGCCGTAGAATCCGACTACCTGGTGATCGGTACCGGAATAGCTGGTCTTTCGTTTGCTCTCAAAGCTGCGGAAGTCGGTTCGGTGACTGTGATCACAAAGAAAGAGTCTCAGGAATCGAACACGAACTATGCTCAGGGCGGGATCGCCTCCGTTCTGTCACCGGACGATTCCTTTGACCTGCACACACGCGATACACTGGAAGCAGGTGCCGGTCTCTGTAAACGAGACGTCGTCGACTTGGTCGTCAAAGCTGGACCTCGGATGGTTCAGGAGTTGATTGACTGGGGGGTTAAGTTTACGCGTGAGAAATCGGTCACGCGCCAGAAGCGAGTGGGGGCGGATAAGGCGCCGCTTGCCCTGGGCAGGGAGGGCGGCCATTCGAAGAACCGGATCGCCTTCTCGGCAGACCTGACTGGTCGTGAGATCGAGCGCGCGCTGACGGAAGCAGTGTCGGCGAACCCGAACATCCGGCAGTATGAACACCACGCTGCTATTGACCTGATCACGGAGCACCATCTGCTTGGGGCGGAAACTGGTTGTGGTGGGACGATTAATTGCTACGGTTGCTACGGTCTCGATGAGAACACTGGCAAAGTGGTTCCGTTCGTCGCACGCGCGACGATTCTGTGCAGCGGCGGGGCTGGCCAGATCTACGAGCATACGACGAACCCGAAGATCGCGACGGGAGACGGAATCGCTATGGCCTACCGGGCTGGAGCTTCGGTCGGCAACCTTGAGTTCGTTCAGTTTCATCCGACGACGCTGTATCGGCCTGGTGCAGATTCCTTCTTGATCTCAGAAGCCGTGCGCGGTCACGGTGGCGTCCTTGTGAATCGAGCGGGGCAGCCCTTTATGGAGGGCGCCCACCCTCTCGCATCGCTCGCTCCGAGAGACATCGTTGCTCGCGCGATCGACAGCGAGATGAAGAAAAGCGGGGAATCTTGCGTGTTTCTGGATATCACACACAAACCCGCCGAAGAGATTCGAGAGCGATTCCCGAACATCCACGAGAAGTGTTTGTCCTTCGGGATCGATATCACGAAAGACCGGATTCCTGTCGTTCCCGCCGCACACTATGCGTGCGGCGGCGTCTTCACAGATACCTCAGGGCGAACGGACATCCGGGGACTTTTCGCCGCGGGAGAGGTCACCTGTACCGGGCTTCACGGGTCGAATAGGCTGGCCAGCAACTCTCTTCTCGAAGCGCTGGTGTTCTCCGACAGAGCGCTCAAAGCGGTTACCGACGAGATGGACAGGAGCCGCGGTCTGCCGGATGTGCCGGACTGGCAGGAAGACAACGTGTTCAACACCGAAGAATGGGTTCTTCTCGAACACGACCGGGAAGAGATCCGAAGCCTAATGTGGGACTACGTCGGGATTGTTCGAACGGACTTCCGGCTCAAGAGAGCCGCCCGACGGATTGGCGTGATCGCGCAAGAGGTCGAGGCCTTCTACAAACGCACGAAGGTGACCGAGGCGCTCGTTGAACTCAGGAATGTGGTGACGGTTGCTGCTCTGACCGTTCGCTGCGCGCTCAAACGCAAAGAAAGCCGCGGTCTCCATTTCAACGCGGACTATCCGGATCGGATCGATGGCAAGGAGCCGAGCGACACGATCCTTTCGGCACGTGAGACATGGGTGATACCTCCTCCGTGACAGTCGATTCCCAACGACCGTCACATCACCGAAGGACAGAATCATGAGTAACCACAAGATCATCAGGTGGCTGATCGCGGCGCTCGCAGCGATTACATTCCTGCCCACGTCTGCGGATGCCGGGCAGGCAAAGATCCTGATGGCGGACGATCGAATGGTCAAGATCGGAGCTGGGGTCGATCGAGGCGTAAGGATTGGCATGCTGGCCGAGATCTACCACCAATCAG
>DPVD01000178.1:0-24168 GCA_003526745.1 Candidatus Latescibacterota bacterium | reverse complement strand
CATCGACCACCTTTGACGTTGAAGCTGAACCGGCCTGCCTTGTATCCTCGCACCCTCGACTCGGCCAACTCCGAATAGAGCGTCCGAATCGGGCCGAACGCTCCCGTATATGTCGCCGGGTTGCTTCGAGGTGTGCGCCCGATCGGCTGCTGATCGATTTCGATTACCTTATCGAGGTTTTCGACGCCGTCGATGACCTTGTGATCACCTGGGTGGGTCTCTGCTCGGTTTAGGTCTCGAGCCAGTGCTTCGTGGAGGATGTCAGTGATCAGTGAGCTCTTCCCTGAGCCCGAAACGCCCGTCACGCAGGACATCACGCTCAACGGAAGCTTCACTGTCACATTCTGGAGGTTGTTATGCTGTGCGCCCCGTATAGTCAGCCACTTCTCGGCAGTGCGGCGCGACAAAGGGACGCCTATCTTACATCGACCGCTTAGATAAGCTCCAGTCACCGAGGCCTTAGAGCGGGCAACCTGTTTCCACGTGCCATCCACTACAAGCTGCCCGCCCAGTTGTCCAGGCCCTGGACCGAAGTCCACAATTCGGTCAGCCCGACGCATCGTGTCTTCATCGTGTTCGACGACGATCACACGGTTACCTGCATCCCTCAGACGGCAGAGCGCATCAAGCAGCCTGTTGTTGTCCCGGTGATGCAGACCGATCGAGGGCTCATCGAGCACATACGTGACGCCGACCAGGCCGCTTCCGATCTGGCTGGCCAACCGTATCCGCTGCGATTCACCACCCGAAAGTGTCGGAGCGGTTCGGTCGAGGGACAAGTAGTTCAGCCCAACATCCAGGAGGAACACTAGACGACCACAGATCTCCTTCAGCGCATCTTCGGCGATCGTCTGATTCGTTTCCGACAGGGCCAGGTCGGCAAAGAACTCGTGCGCGTCCTCGACTGTCATCCGGGCCACATCGGGTAGAGATTTGCCGCCTATCAGGACCGACCTTGCCTCACTCTTGAGCCGGGCCCCCTCGCAATCAGAACACGGGCCCTCGAGCATGTAGGCTCCGAGTCTTTTGCGAACAGACCCGCTTGCCGACTCGACATATCTTTGTTCAAGCGGGGGAAGAATTCCCTCGAACCGACCTTGATGCCGGTAGATGGAACCGTTTCTACGCTTCCACTCTAGCTCGATCCGAGCCTTCACTCCTCGAAGGAGCTCTCGCCTCCCGCGAGCAGGTATCTTTTTCCAGGGCGTATCCAGGTCGCACTTGTGCCTTCGTAGAACCCCCTCGTAATAATGCATCTTCCACCGATTCCGAGGAACGCCGAGAGGGGCAACGGCTCCTTGGGCCACAGACTTTTCCAAATGGGGAACCGCGAGTCGCTCGTCCATCCGAACGTGCTTACCGATTCCACGGCACGTCGGGCACATGCCTTGAGGACCGTTAAAGGAGAAGAGCTGTGGGCTTGGCGGCGTTGCACTCAGACCGCAGGAAGGGCACGAGAACCTCGCACTGACCAGCAGGTCTTCACCATCTTCCGGGCTGACAAGAAGCGTGCCCTCGGACAGACGAAGCGCGGAATCGACAGCCTCTCCGATTCGCGCACGAAACTCGGGCTTTGCGACAAGCCGATCGATGATGACTTCGATGTCGTGCCGGATGTGCCGCTCAAGGTTGGGTGTCTGCGTCAGCAGGACCGTTCGGCCGTCGACTCGTGCGCGGATGTAGCCTTGGCGCTGCAAATCCTCAAACAGATCCTGGTATTCACCCTTGCGACCCTGAACAATCGGTGCCAAGACCGAGAATCTCGTACCCTTTGGCAAACTGAGGATCCGATCAACGATACCGTCCCGAGTCTGAGACCCAATGGGCGTGCCGCAGGCGACACAATGCGGTTCACCTACGCGCGCGAACAGAACCCTGAGATAGTCGTAGATCTCCGTCATCGTGCCGACGGTAGATCGCGGGTTCCTGCCAGCGGCCTTCTGCTCGATCGAGACAGTCGGCGAGAGACCCGTGATGCTGTCTACATCTGGCTTCTCGAGCTGTCCGAGAAATTGTCGAGCATAAGCCGAGAGGGACTCTACATATCGTCGCTGACCTTCGGCATAGATGGTGTCGAAGGCCATCGATGACTTGCCCGAACCGGAAACACCCGTGAAGCACACGAGTTCTCCCTCTGGCAGCTCGATGTCCACATTCTGCAGGTTGTGAACACGTGCGCCCTTGACGACGATACTTCTGGATTCCATCGACCTGAAATGTTAGGAAAGAGGTTGGCTAAGCTTTGCTGCGGGGATACCACCCAAAGATACTGGAGTATACCTTACAAGTTCGGGGCTTTCAAGATAAAGACTTAGCCTCTCGTAGAGAATATTCAAATGTCTTCGATTTTCTCAAACTGAGAATCCCCTTATTCGTGACAGCTACTGAATTACAGGTCTCGTCTGAGGAATTGTGGCGGCATTGACAATAACCTGTTTACCTTGACAAAGCCATGGACGACAAATATTGTTGGCCACTCGCCCCGAAATCAGACAAGCGGAGGTAGAATCCAGATGGAATTAGGTTGCAGCACAATCCTTTACGGCGGACAGGATCTGACGGTGGCACTGGACAAAATCTCAGAAGCAGGATATAAAGCCGTTGAAATCTGCTCGATTCAGGGAGCGGCTCCCCACCTTGAATTGGGTAAGGATGGATCTTACTATGCGGGCGTGAAGCAGGCTGCCCTAGACGTGGATCTTGTGATCGAAGGTGTGGGAGGCAGCGGCAACCTCGGCGACCGCGATCGTTTTCTGCAGCTTCTTGATGCCACAGCAGCCATCGGCGCTACCCTCGTAACAACGGGACCGGGAGGGACCTCGGACGACGAGGACTCTTTCAAAACGGTTGTCGACAACATCAACTCAGTAGCGACGGAAGCGGCTTCCCGAGGCGTCAGGCTGAGCATCAAACCCCACGTCAAGAACGCTGTCTACAACACTGAAACAGCTCTGCGCTTCATCCAGGAGGTCGACCGAGATTGGGTCGGTATCAACTACGATCCGACACACATCTGGCGGACCCCCCAAGAAGAGGTCCCAGAGGAGACCATGGACTCGCTGCTCGAACACATGCTCTCAATTCGAATCCGTGACGTCAAAACCCGTGAGTTGAACATCTGCCCAGTCGCACAGCAGATTGCTGGTGAGGGAGACCTCAACCTTCCCGCAATCGTCGCAAAACTCGACACGGCGCCGAAAATCGAGTATGGCGTCCTTGAAATCGTGGGTACAAAGGATATGGCTTTAGACGAAATCGATGATGTGGTTACGCGGTCCTTCGACGGTTTTACTGCTCTGCTTAACTAGGACCCGTGCTGTCGGAGATATGAGGAGACTATGGGACTAAACATAGCGGTTGTCGGACTCGGCGGCATAGGGAACCGACACGCCACAATTTATAGTGAGCACGACGAGTGTGAGCTCGTCGCTGTGTGTGACATCATCGAGGAGAAGGCGGACAAAGCAGCCCAGAAGTATGGCACAAAGGCCTTCTATTCTATTCAGGAAATGGTTGAGAGCGGGATTCAAATCGATGCCGCAAGCGTAGCCAGCGCGGGGACCGAAAACGGCGGGGATCACTACAAGCCGACCATGGAACTGCTCGGGGCGGGGATTCCCGTTTTGGGCGAGAAGCCGATTTCGAACAACCTCGACGAAGCGCACGCAATGGTCGGATTGGCGAAAGAAAAGGGCCTTCGCTATGGGATAGACCTGAACCATCGCTTCACTCCGGCCGCGGCTCGCGCCAAGGAGTGGGTCGAGGATGGCCGGCTTGGTGAGATAAACATCATCAACATGACCATGTGGATCAACAACCCGAACGAAACGTCAGAGCACTTCCATATGCGAGCGCTTCATCCACACTCGATAGATGTGATGCGGTACTTCTGCGGTGACGTGGAAAAGGTCAACGCGTTCTTCAAGCGGGGCATCGACGCCAAAGGCGAGCGACGACACTGCTGGTCGAACGTGCAGGTCGGCATGCTGTTCACCAACGGTGTAGTCGGCAATCTTACAGGAAGCTATGACGCCACCGGTCCTGGCGGTTCCTACGGGTTGGAACGTTTGGAAGTCGTCGGATCCGATGCCCGGTTTATCCTTGACGATGCTTGCGAACACCTGCACTTCCATCCGCGTCGTTCCCGGGAAACGGAGACCTACGACTACATCGACGGGATGATGGCCTTTGGCGAGACCTTCGAAAGCCGTATCGGAAAATGGATCGAACAGAACCTCGCAGACGTGAAGCCGGACGAAATAGAGGGCTCAGGCGAGGAAGCCTTGAAAGCTCAGATGGTGATCGAAGCGGCAATCGAGTCTTGGAAAACTGGCCAGGTCGTAGACGTTCCTTCTGTCTGAACTCAAATGCAACGTGTCTGCGTCATAGGCCTTGGTCCGATTGGGAACCGTCACTCTGACTGCTACCAGCAGGACGATCTAGCCGAACTTGTCGGCATTTGCGATCGTGACGAAGTGCGGGCCAACGCCGCCTCTGAGCGTCTCGGAGTCCCCGCGTTCTACGACGCTCAGACGATGATCCGCGAGCTTCAGCCAGATATCTGCAGCGTTGCAACAGGTGGCTACGAATACGGCTCGGACCACTACCACCCCACGATGCTAGCGCTCGATTCAGGGTGCCACGTCCTCTGTGAAAAGCCGATCAGCAACGAGATTCCTCACGCAGAGGAGATGGTCGCCAAGGCGAAAGAGAAGAACCTCTGCTTCGGAGTTGACCTTAACCATCGCTTTACCCCTGCCGCTAGGCTGGCCCGCAAATGGGTTGACGAGGATCGACTCGGCCACCTGCTCTTTGTGAACATGAGTATGTGGATCATGAACCCGAACGAATCCTCCCCCTACTTTCAGCTCAAAGCTCTTCATCCGCATACGGTCGATGTAATGCGCTACTTCTGCGGAGACATCGAAGCAGTACAGTGCTTCGCGACCAAGGCTCCTGGGCGGTCTATCTGGTCAACCGCGCAGTTCAACATGCGTTTCAAAAACGGGGTCGTAGGCTCACTAACCGGCAGCTACGACATCGCGCGAGGCCACCCAATGGAACGCTGCGAGGTCGCCGGGACCGGTGGACGGTTCGTCTTGGACGATATGTGGCGTGAGGTGACGTTATATCCAGCGGGACAAACAGAAAAGACAGTTTACACGAACCCCGCCTTTGGCGGTGGCTTCCGTGATTTCACAGACACGTTTATCGACCGTCTTCACACATTCGTAAAGCAGGTCAGCGACGGTGTTAATCCTACCGACATAGATGGCTCCGGCGAAGACGGCCTCGCCGCACAGAAGGTCTTGGCGGCCGCCATCGAATCGCTCGAAACCGAAACGGTCGTAAAAATCAGCTAGCCCTTCCCGAATGGACCGAATCAGAGTCGCCACCCTCTCCCACGCACACGGACACATTAACACCTACTGTCAGGTGATGAGGGATTTCGAGGACGTGGAACTCGTTGCCTGCTGGGATGACGTCTCCGAGCGCGGCGAGAAAGCATCCAAAGACTTCGGTATCCCATTCCTGTCAGACGCCGAAGAGATCCTGGCCAACCCCGAAGTTGATGCCGTGACGATTGGCTGCGAAACAAATCGCCACGCCGATCTAGTCGAACGAGCTGCGAAGGCCGGAAAACACATCCTCTTGCAGAAACCTATGGCGACGACACTCGAAGACTGTGACCGGATCACGCGGGCTGTCGACGAGTCAAGCGTCAAGTTCAGTGTCGCGTTCCAGATGCGTCAAGATCCAGTGAACCGGCATATAAAATCACTTGTCGAAAAGGGCGTAGCCGGAAAAATCGCAATGGTTCGGCGACGGCACTGCATACCCGTACTCTTGAACCCATCATTCTACGAGGGCCTCACCAAGTGGCACATCGACGCAAAAGCGAACGTAGGGATGTTCTTCGATGACGCCACTCACGCCGCCGACTGGTTCCTGTGGATATTCGGAATGCCCCTCTCCGTGATGGCGGAGATCGATAACGTCGTCACCAACGTCGCCCCAGACGACAATGGTGTAGCCATCTTTCGGTTTCCTGATGGCATGATGGGCTCCCTGTTCAATGGCTCGACTACAGTTGCGGGCATTAACACAACTGAAATCTACGGAGACGAAGGCACAATCCTTCAGGACTACGGAGACTCACCCTCTACCACCGCACCCAGACCTACCGATGCCAAACCGCTTCGTTACATCCGCAAGGGCGACAAAGAGTGGACCGAGATTGACCTACCCATACCCAATTCTCAAGGTGAACGTATCCGAGCTGTACCGCGTCCGTGGATCGATTATCTTCAGGGCAAAACTGACGAGCATGTCTCAGCAAAAGAAGGCACGAAATCGGTTAAAATGGTGTTGGGAGCGTACGAGTCTGCACGAAAAGGATCCCGAGTCAACTACACATAAGTAGCCGCTATCTAGCGCAACACTGCCTGCATTGCGTTAAAAGAAGTGCTTTCAAAACGCATCACAGAAGAAACGCGAGGAGAGTAATAGCTGTTTGCGCATGAACCTTGCCGGGTTTTTCTGACCCATACTCCAGGCTCCGTGTGGTCTAACCAGAAAGATGAAAAATTGCAAATCACATCCATCCGAACCCTCTGCCTTTCTCGTCTCCACGAACCCGAACGCCAGTGGTTCACCTCCAAGTATCTTACGATCAAGGCTGACTGCGCAATAGTCATCATTGAGACGGACGGACACCTGCGAGGCATCGGGGAAGCCTGCGCATATGGCGATCCGCCGAAGATCAAAGAACGTGTCGCGGAGCTTGGAAAAAACCTGATAGGGAAGGATCCATCTGATCCCAGCATCGTACCACGTCCTGTGGGTGGAGACCGGGCTCCCGACATAGCCATAGCGGGAATAGACTGTGCGCTATGGGATCTGCGCGGAAAGATAGAGGGGAAAAGGGTCGCGGAACTGCTGACCGCGAATCCGCTTGACAAGGTTCGAGTCTATGCCTCGTCAGGCTGTATGTACGACTGGGACGAGGACCCCGAGCAGGTAGTGCGGGAAGCAACCGGATACGCCGACGAAGGATGGACTGCCTTCAAAATGCGAATCGGTACGCACTGGGACTGGTCGGGCGTCACGGTGGATCAGTTCATCAACCTAGCTCGGAAAGTGACCGACGCTGTCGTCGACCGGATGGAACTGATGCTCGACGGAAACTGTCGGCTAACGGAGGACGAATCGCTACAGATCGCAAAAGCGCTCGACGAAATGGGTTGGACGTGGTTCGAAGAACCGATGCCACGCGAGCCGGAAGGTTACGCGCGACTGAACGCAGCTGTCGACATGCCGATCACGGGCGGCGAACCCTTCACACGGATCGAGCAGTTCGAGCCTTACTTCGCGAAGAATGCTTTCGCGATTGTCCAACCGGATGCAGGTGTATGTGGAATAAGCGAGTGTTACCGTATCGCTGAGCGCGCATCCGAGTTTGGCGTCGACTTATGCCCGCATTCCTGGCACAACGGCCTTATGGCCATGGCAAATGGCCATCTTGTTGCAGCCCTGCCAAATCCGCGCGTCCTTGAGATCTGCCGGATTCAGGGCCCTCTGCAATGGGACATCTTGGAGAAGAAACCCGCGATCGTAGATGGCCATCTGATCTTGCCCGATGCGCCCGGTCTGGGTGTAGAAATCCCAGACGATCTTGAGGAACGCTTCCCTTTTGTCGAAGGCCATTACGGCGTTACGGTCGATCGGTGAGGGCGTCCTGATGACAGCGAAGGATGCCGGGATTCTTGACGATCTTGAGGAGTTAGCCGACGCCTGACACACCGGAAAGCCTTCCCCACAGGCCTTGGGCATCCCCAAACCTCGAGGTCCTGAAATCTGCATCTGCACAACCTGCTCTCTTCGCGAATCTGCAGGAAACAACGCTGGCCATCGACGATGGTGGAATCTCGTTTATTCCTGATCCTGCAATAGGGTATTGAAAGTGAGCGTTCACGTAACTGGTGTTCCCTGAACTGCTGATGTAAACTTAGCCTCTGCTGAGGGCTAAGCGGTGTGGACTCCGTTCCTGTGTGTATCCCCGGGCCTCATCCTTTTCTTCTATGGTTTTCGTATTTAACTCCTCTACGAGCACCCACCCCTCAAATCCTCACTGAAAACTTAGCCAAGACCTAACCACCCCAGCCATCGCCGAAGCGCTCAATGGTAGACTGCGCTAACATCAGCGCACTGTGGTGACGCTTGACCGAGTGACTTTCTCGATTGAACCCGGATAGCTGGTCGGATACATCGGGCCGAATGGCTGATGTGGTTCTCCCCCTCCGTCCGTCTCCGCTTTCTGGCTACTTGCCCTCGGATCTTACAGATAAAAAGTCACCAACACAGCTCCGCAGGCAGCTGACCCTCCCCTCGCCTTGCGCTCGTCTACGGTGCGTAATACGTTTCTGCCGAGGACGCATACCCGGAACGCACAAGGAGCAGACATGCGATTGCTATCGATCGGCGGAAGCGGATTTGTTAGCGGAACATTGGCCAGGATAGCCACGAGTCATGGACATGAAGTTGAGGTGGTCACCAGAGGCCACCGACCACTGCCGGATGGAGTCAAAGGGATCGTTGCGAATCGACGCGACCGGCAGGCATTTGAAAAGACAATCGCGTCGCTTGAAGGGAACTGGGATCTCGTAGTAGACTGCATAGGATTCGACCCAGCAGATGCCGAACAGGACGTCGAATGCTTCAGAGATCGAGCTGCCCAGATCGCTTTCATCTCAACCGACTTCGTTTTCGACCCCGCGCACAGGACCTTCCCGCAGCCAGAGGAAACCGATCACTACGCATCTGAGGGTTATGGCGGAAAGAAGCGAACTTGCGAACGAATCCTGGAGGCGGCAGACCTCGGAGGTACACAGTGGACCGTGTTGCGCCCCTGTCACATCTACGGACCCGGGTCCAAGCTAGGATGTCTGCCTCTGCACGGTAGAGATGACGAGATCCTGGCCCGAATCCACAGGGGTGAAACGCTCAAGCTTGTGGGTGGCGGTTGCTTCCTCCAGCAGCCTATCCTGGCACGGGACTTGTCTGTGCTTCTTTTAAGTCTTGCTGGAAACGAGGCTACCTACGGGCGAATCTTCAGCGCCGCAGGCCCCGATATCATTGAATCCAGAACTTACTATGACGAGATCGCAAGAGTCCTCGGCGTTGAGCCCGCCCCGATCGAAGAACTGAGCGTGCAGGCTCATCTCGCAGAGAACCCGGGTGCAGCTCCCTTCATGTGCCACAGGATCTACAGTCGGAAGCAGCTCCAGGAGTCCGGAGCCAAGGCTCCAGAAACACCATTCGCGCAGGGCATCGAGGAACATGTCAGAAGCCTAGTCTAGGATGTAGTGACGTTATATTCCTCGTCGCCGCAGGCTCCCGTCTCTCTTCGTCTAACAGTGACGAGCGAAGAAAACCTGGACGCTATGCACGATCTTCGATGACTGCTTACCACCCGAACTGGGCCACTTCCAGAGTCTGCAGGCGGGCTGCGTGCGCTTGTAATTGCTTTGAACAGCATTAAAGGGAGTTCTGCCGGGCAATACTGAGGAAAAGCGGCGAGGAGGCTTCTTCCCGTCGAGGCGTGAGATAGCTGAGCCGGCCAAGACCGGTATCAGCCCATAGCCAGCATAATACGGATAGAGTGACCCTTGTCCGTCGTGCGGAATTGCCTACTATTTGACAACGTGAACCGATCTACAAATTAGACAAGGAGTTACATGAGCAGCAGCTCCCTCTTCAACACCTCATACGAGAAGGAGAAGCGACCGCTTCTGAACAGACTTCTCAAGCTTCTTAGACCCATCTACACGTCCGAAGAGCTGGACGCACTTCGGATTGATCCTGTCAGTAGAGGTATCCTTTCCCAGCGATCAGGACGCGGCTTCGTGAACCGTGATCTCCTGGAAACAGTCTTGGGCAACCTTCTCGAATGCGCGGCTCCGGGATCACACAATGCTACCGAGTCGGGTGATGCCCTAGATTTCGAACACGGCATCGAGGAGATTGGCGACCAGGTCTACGCGATGATCGCCCAATCCCTGCTGGCTGTAGAAGGACCCAGCGCAGACGTGGAGTCCCGCGCAATTCAGACGACTTTCTCCTTGCTTGGTGACCTTCCATCGTTTAAGGATCGGGCAATGTGGAACAGGTTCGCCTCACTCAAGGACCCGGCCGTGTGGGATGCCTATGTCTCCTTGAGAAGCAATCTTGACGCCGATCGGCTATCGTCGCTCGGCTTCAAGGCCTCGATCGATGAAGCCATCCGCGAACGCACGTTCGATGTCTATCGTGATTACCTGAAGACACAGGACCTCGACTACGCCTTTGACTATCAGATGCAACTCGTCGTCAGCTCGTATCCCGGTTGGCGCGTGCTGTTCTATCACGACACAGCTCACGCACTCACCGGTAGCCGTCCGTCCGAATCACTCGACGGCGTCTCTGGCGAACCCGTCCCCTTACTCCCGAGAGCGATCGCAGAACTAGGTGGCCGATACTATCAGGCTGACCTGCATCCCGAGACTCGTATAGGCGACGCAAACTTCTTCGAGCACCCTCACAGGGGCCTGACAACGGGCCAGACGGGCGTTATCGGCCAAGGCTGTGTGGTCTACCCTTGCACACTCGGCGGGATCAGCGACAAGGTCCGCCAGCGACATCCAGTCATCGGAGACTTTGTGCAGATCGGAACGGATGCCCAGTTACTGGGCCCCGTGCAGATCGGGAATCGCTCCAGCATCGGGATCAACAGCCAGGTCTACGGATATGTGGAGATAAAAGAGAACTGCCGCATCGCCTCGACCGTCGTTATTGGCACGGTGTTGAGCGGGGCTGCGGCCCCCGGACAGATCTGCCTTGGCGATGGCGTTCGCGTCGGGGATGGAACCGTCATCGAGAACAGCACGGAACTTAATCTGGTGATCCCGGACAACTCTGAGATACCGGCGCGAAGCCACGTGGTGAATGACGGGTTTGGGAATCCGAGATATCTGAGAGACTAAGAGCCAGTAGAGAAGACCGGGAAAGGTGAGTCGGCATTGGTATGCCGGAACCCGCTTCGATTCGGACATACCGTTTAGCTCTCCTGCCGCATTTTCTATTTTTCCAATTGCCAATTTCCATTTGCCCACTCTCTCACTGCCTCCGCCGCTATCCGTTGCACCTCTTCCTCGGTGATCCCCGACCGCTTGAGCACCTTGAAAGAGTGATCCGCCATACCGATGACTTGCAGGGTCGCCTGATCCAGCCCATCAACGACCGGCTTGAGAAGGTGCATCTCGGCGAGCGCGTCGCGTTTTCCTGACAAAAACAGGATAGGCAATCCGACGTCTGCAAGATGTTCCGCCCGATCGATCGACGGTTTCTTCGCCGAATGCAGGGGGAAGGCGTAAAAGACAATTCCAGACAATCCCTCGATTGGTTGCTCCGCGACGGCCATCGACGTCATCCGGCCACCAAACGACCTGCCTCCGGCAAGTCTCGGCAGATCCGAGAGCTCTCCAGCCTTGGCAACAGCTGACCGGACCGCCTCGTAGCACGTTCTCCTTCCGTCGAGACCGCCTCCACCCTTCTCCATATATGGGAAGTTGTATCTAAATGTTGCAATGCCGACTGCATAAAGGGCTTCTGCTATCGCGACCATCGATGCGTGTTCGATGTTCGTGCTTGCTGCGTGTGACAGGACCAGCGTGTGGGTCGCACCAACCGGATACGCCCACAGCCCCGTGACTTCTTCCCTCCTCTCCGTGGCCCTGAAACTGAGTCGTTCGATATTCACATCACTCTGCCCCCTTGAGTAACCGTTTAACGGTCTCGTCTTCTGACCAAAGTGCTTTGTGCCTTCAATTCTTCACGAATCGGGCAAGAATGATCGGGTTGAGTTGGGATTTCAGAAGATAGAAAAGATGGTCAGGGCCTGCAGCTGCGAGAATCGCGTAAAAATCTGCTTATCCTTCGCATCCTCGTCGTTCAAAGGGAAGTATGGAGGAAGATGCATCTGAAGCCGCGAACGAAAGCACGCGGTCATCAAGAGACGGAGCATTGAGCTCCCGGTAGTGGGCAAATAGATACTCGCCCCAGTATCCGGCGTGTCGTCCACCCCGGTTCTCTGCCCAGGCACAGATCCGCGCATCCGTACCCTCGACCCCGTACCAATCCGCCGCCATCTTCCTCACCCAAGTATCGACCGGGACTGCGTTCAGACGCCCGAGGGAGAAGAGATCGATACACTTGGCGACCTTCAGTCCGATGCCTGAGTTCGGCGTATCGACCAGTTTATCAACCAATGAGCGCCATTCTGCCAAACTGAGATCCGGTGTCTCCTTGCGATTCTTACGCGCCAGATCCCGGATAAAGCGTGTGCTCGTGGGCAAAAACTTCGACCGCCAGCCGAATCGCTGGTGTCTGTAGTAGTCCTCGTCCAGCAGGGCTAATGCATCCACATCCGGAAACGACCAGTAGTCCTCTTCTCCGAACCTGATGGGTTGACCCAATATCTGGGAAAGAAACTGTATCCGCTGTTTGGTCAGACTCATGTGCGCCTGAACGCTCAGGATGTAGGATACGATGCATTCCAACGGCTCCTGACGGACGAACCGGAAACCCCTCATGCGGTCACGTGCTCGACGCAGATATCGATCCCCCCTCGGCACACGCACCTTCGGATCCTCATCAAGCCTTAGATACCAGCGCAGGAAATCCTCAATGTCTTTTTCGCCGTCATAAGTCGAGACCTTGTTCGCCGAGGCAAAGTAATGCACGACATCATCTTGCTGCTTCAGGCGCAAGACTACTCCGTAAGCGATTCCTTTCCACCATCCGTCATGGTCACGTCCCCAGCGGAAAGTTTGGCCGCTGTAAAGCGTCAGAGCCAAGCTGAATCTAGAAGTTTCTATTCTTCCCTCAAGAATCTGAGGCACAACAAGTTGCAACACGTCCTCTTGTTTCTCTCGACTCGCCTGCGCGCACTTTTTTGAAGTGTAGCACGACTGACATAGCAGTTTACCTGACGCGTAATTTCCGTAACATTCAGGAGAGGCCATACGTCATAATACCGGCAGTAACGGGGTGCGACAACCTAGCCCAGCAGATATCTAGCGACAACAGCTTGAGGACCCCCAAAAATGTGCCCCCCCGACAGACATCGGACTGAAACCTCGATTTCAGATCGCCAGACCAGATATCCATTGCGGCCACCAGCCAGATCTCGCCGGAGCTTCCTACGCGGAACTGCATGTTCGACCTAGATACACTACTTTCACGAGTGCCGCGTCGATTCGAGCTTAGCTGGATGGCGTCGGCCTGGATTCACACCCGCCTCCCGTTGCCCCACTCAGACGGAACTCGAATACGCCGGCTGACAACGGCCTGCGACAGCCCACGGTTACCGGCGTCATGCCGCATCATCATCAGGACCGGAAGGACTAGGAAGATGCCCCAATCTAAGCGCCGAGCGCTTCAAAAGCAGCGAGTCGCCACGGGGCAAAGCCTTCCGATCTATCCGCCGGAGCCGGGCGTCGACATCGAAAATCGCCTCAAGAATACGGCAGATCACATAGGTCCTCATCAGGCCGGGCCCGAAGGGAGCTTCGAAACTTTGATAACCGCGATTCGCCAGCGCAGACAGCCCTCCAAGACACTGAGGCGACTTCTTTACCGGGACACATCACTCAACTCAGAGTCGGCTAGCTAATCAGATTTCGCCTCACATCTTGATCGAGACCACGCTAAGCCTATATATTAAAGTTAGTAAACACTATTTTATATCTCTGGGGTCTACGTGAACCTTTCCGAGTCCGCAATAAGAAAACCGATCACCACGACCATGGTCGCCCTGAGTGTGATCGTGCTGGGTGCGATCTCCCTCTTCCGCCTCCCCCTCGAGTATCTGCCGGACCTGACCTTCCCGGCCATCTATATAGAAGTGAATTACCCTTCGTCGTCTCCCGAGGAAATCGAACGAAACATCAGTCGCCCAATCGAAGAAGTCTTGGGCACACTGACCGGCATCAAGGGCCTCAGCTCGAGCTCATACGGTAGCCGCTCGTCCACCCGAGTCGAGTTCGACTACGGCGCAGACATGGACTTGGCCTCGGTCCACGTCCGCGACCGGCTTGATCAGGTACGGAATCTCCTCCCGGATGATGTCGAACGCATCGAGATCCGGCGTTGGAACACTGAGGACTGGCCAATCCTAGAGTATTCGGTCACCTGGGCGGGAGAGAATCAAGACGAATTGGCCAGTGTATACAAGCAGATTATACACCCACGGCTCCAGCGTCTGGATGGCGTCGGGAGCGTCGAGCTGGAGGGTCTGGATGAACGTGCTCTGCTCGTCCAGGTCGACCAGAACAGCATGAACGCTCACGGTCTGGACATGCGCCGGCTCAACAACACGATCCGCAACAACAACACCAACATTTCCGCGGGATACGTGAGCGATGGCGGCAAGCGCATCGCCGTCAGAGCCATGGGGGAGTTCGAGCGCGTCGATGACATCCGACGCTTACCTCTTTCGGATGAGATAGAGGTACAGGACGTGGCCTCCGTCACCTACGACTACCCGGAAAAGAAACGGTTTGAGCGACTCGATGGCCGTCCGGCAGTTACCTTGGAGGTCCGCAAGGCATCGATGGCGAACATGGTGACGACCTCCGCCCTGGTTAATGCCGAGCTCACAGCCATCATCGAAGAGGTCGGCGCTGAACGTTTGAAAATGCAGTTGATCCGTGACAGGGCGACCGACGTGACCAAGGGCATCTCGAGTCTCGCCCAGTCAGCCATCATGGGTGGCCTGCTCGCAATCGGCGTGATCTTCGTGTTCCTCCGAAACTTCAGAAGCACAGTCATCATCGGCGCAGCGATTCCCGTGTCCGTTTTGTGCGTCTTCGTGATCATGTATCTCTTCCGTCAGTTTGCGGAGGCAACCATCACGCTGAATCTCATCTCTATGATGGGAATGATGGTCGC
The DNA here is from genome assembly GCA_003526745.1 of Candidatus Latescibacterota bacterium. Classification (GTDB taxonomy): domain Bacteria; phylum Latescibacterota; class UBA2968; order UBA2968; family UBA2968; genus UBA2968. Next base: position 9,180 of record DPVD01000178.1, on the reverse strand, counting down.
GATCGGTATGCTCGTCGACCCAGCGGTGGTGGCTCTGGAGAACATCTTCCGAAAACGGTATGACACCGGGATCTCCGCCTTTCAAGCCGCCATTCAGGGAGCCCGAGAGATCGGGCTCCCTGTTGTAGCAGCTTCGCTCACAACGATTTGTGTGTTCGTTCCAATGATCTTCATCACAGACTCACGTAGCACCATGTTTATGCGTGACTTCGCCATAACGGTCGTCATCTCAGTGATGGCCTCGCTCGTCGTCGCCCTCACAATCGTTCCCCTCGCAGCTTCGCGTGCATTCGCCGAGGGAAGCGAGCGAATCGATCGATTCCTGAAATCATTACTGGCCGCCGGCGCCTTTTGCATGATCGCCTGGGGCGTATCGATCAAAGGAGCTGGGGAGACAACAACTTGGTTGATCGACGGCGTAACCTGGGTTCTGGCAGGTTTTGGCAGTCTCGAGTGGCCGGCTTGGGCAGGCCTTGCCGCAGGATTTCTGACACCCGCAGCCCTTATCCTGAGGTTCCGGAGGCTCGGTCTCAAAGGGTTCTACGAGAGAGTCATCAGAGTCACACTTCGATACCGCTGGACCACAGTAGCCTTAGCGTGTTTGATCCTGGCTGCCGGTTTCCACGTCTACGGCTTGATTGAGAAGTCACCCTACCGCTGGCAACCGTCGCGCAGAGTCACATTCACGGTGGAGGTGCCACGCAACTATGACACAGCGGCCGCGCTCGATCTGTTCCAAAAATGTGAAGAGATCCTTCTCCCCATGAAGAAGGATATGGACATCAAGGCGATCAGTTCCCGCTTCAGCAATCGGCGCAGCAACAGACTGACGCTCTACTTGGTCGACGCAGAGCAGGGACAGTGGACGACTGATCAGGTAAAACGCAAGGTTGCCGCGGTGCTTCCCAAGGACATACCCGGGGTCCGGTTTAAGACCGGACGATCTTGGGGTTCCAGCTCTACCGGAGTCGGTGTCGAAATCAAGGGACGCAGCCAAGACATTCTCAACATGATCGCCGAGGATGTAGAGTTGAACATGCACGGGCTTACTGGTGTGCACGACGTGGAGTCGAGCCTAGAGAGCGGCACTGAGGAGATTAGGGTTTCTGTTAACCGTCAAAGGGCGCAGCGCCTGGGGCTCTCGCCACGCCAGATCGCAACAACAATCGCCACAGCGTTGGGCACACGAGGAAACAGTAAGTTCAAGACTGACGACAGCGAGATCGACATCACCGTTCAGCTCCGCGAGGAAGATAGAGCCACGCTAGACCAGCTAATGAACGCGCAGTTCGAAAGCGATCAGGGAGAACTGGTCTCTTTCTCGAGCCTCGCGGATTTCAACTACGCGAAAGGACCGAACACGATCCGAAGGGATGACCGCATGTCCACCGTGACTATCTTTGCCAACACGGAGGAATCCGCAAAGTTCCGAGCTGGCATGCAGATGATGCGTCGCATGAACTCCGTACCGCTTCCGAGAGGATACACCTGGCAGATGGACAGGAGCTTCCGGTGGATGCAACAGGAGCAGAACGAGGGAAACTTCACGATGCTCTTCGCGGCACTCCTGATTTACATCATCATGGCTTCCCTCTTCGAGTCCTACGTTCACCCGTTCACGATCATGTTCACGATCGGGTTTGCCTTTATCGGTGTGGCGGTAGGACTCTACTCTTTCAACGTAACGATGGACAGTAACGCCTCATACGGATTACTGATTTTGTTCGGTATCGTCGTGAATAACGGGATCGTGTTCGTAGACCACATCAACAGGTATAGGCGGGAAGGTCTTCCTAGGAGATTCGCGATCATCCAAGGCGGCAAGGACCGTCTAAGACCGATCCTGATGACCGCCACAACGACGATCTTGGGGCTCGCACCACTCGTCATCCCAATGATATACGGTCAAGCTGAAGGCAACGCCCGACGCTGGGGACCGATCGGACTTGTCGTCATCTCCGGTCTCTTCGCATCGACCATTCTGACACTGATTCTGCTGCCAACGGTTTACAGCCTGATGGACGACCTCAGCTTCTGGATCAAGCGGACGATCGCGACAGCACGATACTCCTCGTCGGCAAAAGCCGCGAGCTGATGTCCAAAGCAGTCATACTCTTGAGCGGCGGTCTCGACAGCTGTGTCACCGCCGCGGTCGCCGCTCGGGAGCACGATCTCGCCCTTCTGCACCTTCAGTACGGCCAACGCACTCAGCATAGAGAGCACCAGGCCTTCCTCGACATTGCCAACCACTACGGTGTCGCATCGAGGAGCCGCCTAATCGTCGACATGGCTTTTCTCGCCCAGATTGGCGGATCGGCCCTGACGGATTCCAATATCCCCATACCCGATGCGGACCTCAATTCCGATCACTTACCGATTACATATGTGCCATTCCGAAACGCACACCTGCTCGCGCTCGGTGTCTCTTGGGCGGAAACGATCGAAGCCGAGGCCGTCTACATCGGAGTCGTTCAGGAAGACAGCTCCGGATACCCTGATTGCACAGAGGCCTTCGTTCGGGCTTTCGATGCGGCCGTTTGTAACGGCACCCGTGACGGCAACATAAGGATCGAGGCACCCCTGATTGCCCTCGACAAGCCCGGAATCGTAACCTTGGGAACCGAGCTCAAAGCACCACTCCACCTTACCTGGTCCTGCTATGCGAGAGAAGACAAGGCGTGCGGCACCTGCGACAGCTGTGCACTGCGGCTTCGCGCGTTTGAAAAGACCGGCCGACAAGATCCGATCACTTACCAAAACGCATAGTGCGGGATAACCCTTTCGGCCCGTCCCTTCCTATGAGTCAAGACTTCCGTCCTCAGTTCTTCGAGATCTCCCCCTCCTCCTCGTCAGAGAGTCCGGTAGACTTTAGCAGTTCGTCCTCCGAATCGGTGTTGCCCTTTAGGAGTTCCTTCCAAGCTTCGATGTTCGCTTTCTTCAGCTCCGCCCACTCCTCATCCAGCCGCTTCATCTCTGACTCAAGCCCAACCTGCTGACCTGTCAGGTTCGTCTCCTCCCGTTCTGCCACCTTTCGCTCGCCCCGTTTGCGCTCAAGGAACGACTCGTGACGCGTGGACATATTCTCCGCGTCTCGAAACTTCTGATTTAGTTTGACGATCCGACTCACCGCGCCATACTTCAGTGCAATTACGAGTCCCAGCATCACCAATGTCATCACTTCAAAGTACATGTCGCCCTCCACATCCACGCTAGGCAGAACTCAAAGGCTCTTTGCGTTTGAGGCGCTTCCTGAACACGGCCATTTCCAACTTTTGCTTCCGCTCCCGCTCGCAAACCAACCTGCTGTAGAATGTCGTCTTCTGCCGACGCAACTCATCGACCTCGGTCCGAAGCCTGTGGACTCGCGACCTAGCCTTTTCCGCCGCTTCTTCCTCAGATACGAAGTCCAGTCCGATATCAACCACACCTCTTTCAATACGCTGGATCCGCGGGGTTATACCGTCCCTGTAATTCACGTAATCGATGACGATGGCACCTGCATACGCGAGACACCCGACAATGAGCGTTTCATAGACCCAATCCATGTCTTCCTCTTTTCTTTAGGCCTGTTTGACCCAGGGTGGTGAGTGAACCAGGAGACAATATCAGCCCCAGCAGACTCAAAAGAACACGGGCTACACTTTCAGGACTTATAGCAGGCAAGACACGTGCCACTACCCTTTTTTGACCGTAAGTCATTGTTTATCCGCGCGTTGAGATCTTTCTGGTATTTTACGTGTCTCATTCCTTGTAACGTTTTATTAGACACAAAAAACGGGCACCCCGGAAAACCGGCGTGCCCGCTCCAAAAACTATATCGTTTCGATCTATTTGGACGCTTTCTCTATCTGCTCCGACAGATCTTTGTCCCGCTCTACTGCTCTTTCAATTCCTTGATCTACTCTCGAACCTCGCTGCTTCGCTGGGTTTCCTTGAGAGCCTGGCCCTCAAACTTGTCCGGTTCCTGACTGCTGCTGATTGGCAACTTCGCGAGGCTCTTCCGACTCAGTTACCTGGATCTCACCACCTGCGTCGCACTCAGCCTTGAAGATCGCGCCCTCTTCGACGATCAGCGTTCTGGTCTTGATACGCCCAACAAATGCCGACAGAGCCTGCAGATGGACCTTATCTTCGGCCTCGAGCGTACCGACAATCCGACCGCTGACCAGCGCATCGTTAACCTTCACATCAGCTTCGATCACGCCCGACTCCCCGACGATCAGCGTCCCGGAAGAGATTAGCTCCCCTTTCAGCACGCCATCCACACGGATTCCGGTATCCACCCTGAATCGGCCTTCTGAGACCGAACCGCGACCGATTACCGTGTTGATACCCTTACCATTGGGACTCATCTTCAGTTTCTTGAATTTGCTCTTTGACTGCATTACCCGACCTATCAGAGGACGTTAAGATGCACCTAAGTTATTGTTATCGATAAGAATGCAAAGTAGGTCAGCCTGATTTGGTAGTCAACGCTTTTGAGTTCAATGGGTTGACAGTCCAAAGCCCCCCGGGTATTTTGCGCGCTAGAGCGAGGAAGAACAGGCATGCCACTCACAATAACAAAAACGATCCGCCCGAACGCGACCTGGCAGGAGATGTATCTCCAGGTCAAGGAAGATCAGCGCGTCATCATTGCTGCCGAGGGCCTCTGGTCACCCGAGAGCCGTCCCGCGACGATTGTCTGGTGTGGGGCAGATGGGATCGAGAGGCGAATCGCGGATGAGAATTACCTAGTCCCAGGGGCAAACGTTGCGTGCCTAGTCGGGCGGATCGGGGACTCGGCAGCAATAGCGGTAGGGAATTACTTCGATTTCTACTCCCCCTTCGAAGGCGCCCTCTGGCTTTGCATGAACGAGGTCCCTGATTATCACAACCAGGCAGGATCCTTGAGCGCCCAGATCATCCTGTTCGACGCGTGATCAGTCGATTCCTACGTAAGGCGGTCGAGGACTACGCCGTCCCCGTTTGCTTTATCCTCCTTATGCTGTGTATTTGGGAAGCAGCGGTTCGTAACCTCGACATCGCCGACTTCATCCTTCCCGCTCCCACCGTGATCTTCGCAAAACTTGGCTCTTCAATCCCCCTTCTACTCCGCCACGCTCAGGTCACATTGATAGAAGCCGTGCTGGGTTTTCTGCTGGGGGCTTCGACAGGGATCACCGTCGCGCTCGCGATGGCTCGTTCCCGGACGATCGAGAAAGCGCTTTCCCCCATCGTCATCTCATCTCAGACCTTCCCGAAGGAAGCACTGGCACCTGTGTTCGTCGTCTGGTTCGGCTTCGGTATCCTTCCCAAAGTCGTGATCGCCGGGCTGATATCGTTCTTTCCCGTCGTGGTGAACACTACAAGAGGCCTGATCACCGTCGATCCGCTCATCCTCGACCTTATGCGTTCTCTTTCCGCAACCCCGCGTCAAGTATTCACACAGGTCAGAATTCCAAACGCCGTGCCTTACATCTTTGCTGCGCTAAAGATGTGCGTCACGCTGAGCGTCATCGGCGCGGTTGTGGGCGAATTTGTAGGGGCCAGCGCGGGATTGGGTCACCTCGTACGTCTCGCAAATTCAGAACTGTCAACCGATCTCGTTTTTGCCGCATTAATCGTCCTTGGGGCGATGGGCACGTCCCTTTATCTAATCGTGGAGCGAATCGAACGAAGCGCCCTCAAAAGATGGGGTGGCTCCTTCGACACTTTGAATCGTTAGGACCTTAGAATGAAACGTCTTCTCATCCTGTTGATCTGTTTCACAGCCTGCTCGGCTCCCGAACCAGGTAAGCAGAGAATAGAACTTCTTCTCGACTGGAAAGCGCAAATGGAGCACGCAGGCTTCTTTGTTGCCGCAGCCAAGGGGTATTACTCGAACGCCGGACTGGAAGTCACGATTCTGGAGGGAAGTGGCGCCCCGACCACCGCACAGCTTGTCGGGAACGGGACATACAAGGTAGGCGTCTCCAGCGGGTCCGCGACCGTCATGGCAAGAAGCAAAGGAATTCCAGTCGTGTCGCTAGCGGTGATTAATCAGCACTCTCCCGTGGTAGTCTATTCACTCGCGCCGAAAGGCCTGACGGAGCCGTCTCAACTCGTCGGAAGACGGGTAGGCGTAAATATCGGTGGGACGAAGCACCGCGAGTTCCAGGCGTTGCTCAAGAAGCTCGGGATCGCGGAAGATACGATCCAGCTTATGGGTATGACCGAATCGAGTCCAGCGCCACTCCTTGCAGATCAGGTCGATGCGATGCTCGGCTACACAGAGGATCAACCTGTCACTGTCGAGTTGAGGGGCGAGAAGGTCAACAGGATCGCACTATCCGACTACGGGATCGACCCCTACAGCACCAACATTATCGTGAATCAAACCTACCTAGCCAAGAACCCGGAGGTCGTTCGACAATTTCTCAAGGCAAGCCTAGAAGGATGGGTCTACGCGATCGAAAACGCCTCTGAGGCCACCGACGCCTACATGGCAGAGAGACCGGAGAGCAATCGTGCGTTCAATGAAGCAAATCTGAGACAGCTGATCCCGATCCTGCAGAGCGAAGACGTCGCCCAGAACGGCTTCGGTGCCCAGAACGCGGAACGCTGGACCTCCACACAGGACATCCTCTTCGACCTTGGGATGATTGAGAGAAAAGTCGACATATCTACCCTGTTCACGAACGACTACCGGTAGCCTAAAGACCTCCCCGTTCTTCGACGAACGCCTCGACTTCCTCAAGTGTCGGCATCGAGACCGAGCATCCGTGTCTCGTGACAACAATCGCTCCGCAGGCGTTTCCGAAACGGGCGCACCTCTGTAGATCCCAGCCTTCAGCCAGCCCGTAGATGAACCCTGCGCCAAAGGCGTCCCCAGCGCCGAGCACATTCAGGATGTCCACCGGAAACCCTTCAGCTGTCCGGACATCAGAGCTCACGCCCCGTCGTTCATAAACGCGAGCACCTTCTGGCCCGGTCTTTTCGACCACAGCGGTCGGTCCCAAACCCATGAGACCCTGAACGGCCCGCTCGATGTCCCCTTCGACTCTCGCATCCGATACCTGTGAGTGTGAAACAGACAGCCGGCCTGGGTCTTTCAGGCCGGCTGCACGGACCTCATCCGCAGTGCCTAGGACGATATCCACGTTGTGTAGAGACGAACGGATCGCAACCCCGAAAGACCTCAGGTCCGCCCACTGATCAGCCCTAAGATCTAAGTCCAAAACAACGGTTTTCGCCGCTTTGTGTGCGACTTCCGCAGCGTAGAGGGTCGCTGTTCGACAGGGTTCGATACTCAGGTTCGTCCCTGCAAACTGGAAGACGTCTGCATCCCTGATCGGACTCGCATCGACATCGTCAATCGTCAACGCTGCATCAGCACAGTTCTCTCTATAGTAGATCAAGGGAAACCGATCTGGAGGCTCGATCGCGAGCGCAGCAGCACTGGTGCGACGACCTGGTTTGGTCGCAATACACCGGGTGTCGACACCTTCCTCATCCAGAAACTTCATAACGAATTCCCCAACCGGATCATCCCCTATCGCAGTCAGTAGCGCGGTTTGCCGTCCCAAGCGCCGAGCGCCGACACTTATGTTCGTGGGTGAGCCACCGACATAGGCAGAGAAACTCTTGATGTCGAAGAAGGCAGCCCCGATGTCGTTGCTGTACAGATCGATACAGGATCGTCCCATGTGGAGCGAGTCGATCAAGTAGTACCCCGATCATAATCTTCATTCAGCCGGTTACGTAGTCGTCCCTCAAGGCGTACGAACTCCGGCTCTTCGCGAAGATCACCCTGTCGTGGCCTCCTGAACGGCACCTTCAGATCTTCCACTATCCGCCCTGGACGAGGTGACATCACAACCACCCGGTCCGACAGTAGCAAGGCCTCAGGTATGCTGTGCGTCACGAACAGGACAGCCGCCTGCGTCTCCCGCCAAATGCTGAGCAGCTCGATCTGAAGACGCTCCCTCGTGATCTCGTCTAGAGCGCCGAAGGGCTCGTCCATCAGGAGAACGTTCGGTCTGTGGGTCAGAGCGCGCGCGATAGAAACTCGGGACTGCATGCCGCCTGAAAGTTCGCGAGGGTATGCTGCTTCGAACCCGTTCAGCCCGACCTTTCCGATCATCTCTTCGGCGCGATCGATCACCGCCTCGTCTCCAAAGACTTCTCCGGGCAGCTTGACGTTGTCCAGCACCGACCGCCATTCGAGAAGCGCCGGCTTCTGAAATACCGCACCGACCTGACGCCGTTCACGGGCCACAGCAGGGGTAAGCCCATTTACCGTGATCGTGCCGTTTGTCGGTATTTCGAGGTCGCCGACCATCCGAAGCAGAGTCGTCTTCCCGCAGCCAGAAGGCCCCAGAAGGCTGACAAACTCCCCTCTACGAACAATCAGGCTCGCATCGTGCACGGCATCGACGCGCCCCCGTTCTGACTCGAAAACCTTGAAAACAGACTCGATCCGAACGACCTCGGCGCCCTGTGGCTCAGTATCTGTGGATATAGTGACCTCCAATGGGGATCGTGACGGAGAAGCCGAACTCGTCGATCGTGTATGACGTGACGATCTCGGTTCCGCCCGTCCCACACGCCTTTAGGTTGAGGACCGCGAACGTAAGGAGGATGAGGTTCAAGGCGACCTGAACAAGTAACCTACGCCGAGAGTTACGCGAAGGGCTGTGGCGCCCTCAACGGTACCGAGCAGCCAGCGGACCTCGAAGATCCCTTTGGCCTTCTTCTGGAAGACATGCCGTTCCATCCCCAGTAAGATAAAGTGTATCGAAGTATCCAACTGCGTACGGAAGGAGCCCGCCAGGAAGCGCTTGTAGCGGTTCACGCCGAGTCCGCCGCCCGTGTAGGCATACGCTGTCTTCCGCTTGTTCACCCAGTAGTATTTGAAGATCGTGCTGCCTCCGACCACGTTTACATCGCGTCCCCCCAAAGCTCGTCCGGACCCGGTCTCACCCGAGATCTCCCACAGGACACGTGGGCTGAACAGAGTGCCCACATCGGCGTGGAAGCTGAAGAGTGTTCGGGTGTCATCTCCCTGCACTACATCTTTACCGACCCGTGGGCCGAACGCGTGTAGGCCGATGCCGCCATGGACGGGGGTGCTTACACAGAAGAGGCAAACAAACAGAATGGAGGCTCTCAGACGATACAAGGGGTTCCGTTTCCCGACACCGTCACGATGCAGTCGTG
>DPVD01000383.1:19267-21585 GCA_003526745.1 Candidatus Latescibacterota bacterium | reverse complement strand
TACAGCGACAGGATGATCTTGTCCCCAGGTGATACGCTGGTTACACCGGGCCCGACTTCGCTGACGGTACCCGCGCCCTCGTGTCCCATGACCCAGGGGATCCCTCGAGGGGCACAGTGGCCGTCGACAAAGTGGTAATCGCTATGACAGACACCGGCACCAACCATGTTGATCAGGACCTCTCCCTCACGCGGCGGTTCGATATCGATCTCTTCAACTTGCACCTTTTCGTGAGGTCTATAGAGTATGGCTGCTTTCATGGAATTGCTCCGTGATTAGGAAGATTTACGTCGAGGGAATCAAGTACCTGAAATCGTAGACACCCTTGAACCCAAGCCGATCGTAAAGACGTCGGGCCCCGTGATTCGTCAGGCTGACGGGCATGAAGGCTGTCGTTGCACCCGCCCCGATTCCCAGCTTGAGCAGGCCATGGATAAGTCGTGTACCGAGTCCCCGGCTGCGCAGTGTTGGGGAGGTCCAGAGCTCAGCCAACTGGAACAGGTCGTCCTGCTGGACCGCACGACCGTATGTACACGGCTGCCCATCTTGTGAAACGAGACCATACCAGGCGGGGAGCGTGATCCGTGACAGCGGTCCGCGTTTTATCTCGATGGTCTTACTAGGCATGTCCGGATCGATCGAACCGATGGTTTCGAGCCAGCCTTCGAGATCGATCTCCTCTACTTCCTCCTGATAATTACCGAGCGATGGGTTCGTAAGGACCTGATTCGGGTTGTGAACCCGGTATCCCCGATGCATCAGGATGTCTTCGATCGATTCCTGATTGGCCCCCTCTGTCAGCCTGAAGCTGCAAACGAGCCCCCGATCAGCATATTGTCGTTCGCAGAACTCGATCTTCCGTTCAGTCGATTCATCACCTGGGTAGAGTGACCAGACAGAGTTTGGATTCAGGCTTTTGCCGGGAGTGAAACGCAGAAGCCATCCATCGCAGAGCATACTGTCTTGCGGTGGAAGCATGTTGGCCATAGCCTCTTCCAGCATAGTGATACGCGCATCAGACACGTTGTCTTCGCTCCGCACTTTGTGCTTACGGGTCGCAATGTATCTCGTGACCCTCTCCGGGGAAGAAGAAGGCATCTGAGAATGCCCCCAGAGCCACACCCGATACGTAGCCAATGATCATTCCCAAGAAGAAGGGCGCATACCGACGGTAGGCCGTCAGACCGCCGATCTGCATAATAATCGACTTAGTTGCCCACATCAGGAAGATGCTGAACGCGTTGTCCTGCATCTCGACCATCCCGCAGATCGTGAAACCGATCGGATGGACCGGGAAGTTGATAAACCGGTAGCGCAAGTAATAGAGTACCGAAGTGAAGATGGCACCAATCCCCAAGAACCCGAGTCGGTTCCACTCAGTGAATTTGGTCGCAGCATCCTGGAGTCTCGATACAGCCAAACGGCTGAACCCCACACCGTTCAGCGAGCCAACACCTTTGAATGTCGTCCTGCCGAAGTTCGCACTCCCGACGCCGAAGTATCCCTCGTAGATGACGAAGCCGATCACGACCGACGCGCCAAGTATGCAGCCTCCAAGTACAGTCGGTGCGATCGACTTTCGGCTCAGCTTGGCCATGGCCATGCTGAAGCGTGGTACGTGACTCATCTGGGTCATCGCGAACCCCTTGCCATCCGCCACGAGACTCATGGTCAGAGTCAGGATCGAAGCGGCCTGAGGACCCAGATGGCCGGGGCCAAAGACGTGCCACGTGAATCCCTGTGCCGTAAGTGGTACACGCAGATACACGAGTCCGCTTTCGACGACGATTCTCGACATGCCGACAAAGAGGATCAGCATCGCAAAGGACCAGGCCACGGTCGGCCACAATCCCATACCTGAACGGAACAGCCAGATGATGACGAAGGCGGACGAAACAAGGAACAGGAACGTGGCCGTCCGGTAGGACATGATCTCTTCCGAGTCGTCGACGTCGGGATCGTTTAGGAAGGCTTTTCGGAATATGTCTCGGAAGTGGTCGCGTGCGATCCAGAAGCCCCATCCGACAAACACGATCATGCCCCCGAAGGTCATGAAGGCCATCGCCGGATGGGCGGAGCTGTAGGGATCGTTGGCCCCGAGGTTCAGACCGAAGCGGTTCATGATTCCGACGATCAGAATGTTGATCGCGTGGAAGAACCAGAGGCTGAAGAGCACTTCCAGCTTGCAGAAGTAACCGAGACAGAAAGTGAGGAGTACAAAGGTCGTGACGATGCTCGGGAATCCTGGTGCGATTGGGAGGACGTGGCGGCCGTATCGCCCTGCCAGGAACGGGAACATGGGGATGTTGACCGTGAAC
>DPVD01000383.1:5786-18979 GCA_003526745.1 Candidatus Latescibacterota bacterium | reverse complement strand
TACATGGGGAGGTTGACCGTGAACCAGGTGAAGACGTTCCAGCTGATGATCACGAAGGTGATTCCGAATCCCCACCGGAAGAGCCGGTTGCGAGATAACGTTCGAATAGTCCCAGACGAGCCTGAGACACCCGTGAGCTCCAGCATGGCCGTCGCCACGGGGAATGAGAGGCGTTCATATTCCATCCACTGTTTTCGAAGAAGCGTGCTCAGGCAGAGATGGATGCAGAGAATGGCAATGATGAAGGCGCCCCACCAGAACAGGACCGAGAACCAGTCAGCCCAAGGGAAAGCTGTTCCTGGGAGCAATCCTTCGTAGAAGCCACGAACGGCCTCACGGTTCGTGATCGTCGTCCACGAAGGCATGTTCGGGAGTAGGAATTCGTCGAATCGGTTTTCGGCAGATGCGTAGTAGGCGGGCATTGTGAGCATCTGAAGGAACCAGATTGTTAGCCATTCGCCCTGCATCGTGGACGCTACGAATCCGATACAGCATACGGTCAGAAGCTCCGTCGGTGAGAAGCCGATGCCGCGTCTTTCGAGGAAGGAGTTGATGCCCAGAAGAGCCACAAACGGAATCAGCATGGCCATCGAGAGGTGGGAATGATCAGCCCGTGTGGAGTGGAGCACGAGGCTCGTGTAGGTCGGCCACAACGGCATCAGCACGGCCATGCCGATGCCCACGAGCAATGCGCGCTTCGTAATGACGGTAGTGCCTTCTGTGCGATCGCCCTCAGGATCCGAATAGGGCGCCTTGGGATTCCGAGCCAACTAGGCTAACTCCTTCGTTTGGATCTTGTGTAATAAGGTGGTTACAAATTTCTTGAGATCCTGCGCGGGTCAACATCCTCCAGGCCCCCACCTGAGAGGGAGGGAGCTACCCGGTATACTCGGACCCACAGCTAAGTCTGTGATTTCTACTCCTCCCAGAAGGGGGGCGGCGCGCAACGGTTAGGGGGAGGAATCAGTTTGCACTCTCTATATACGTCTCCACATCGATCGGTTTTCCACCTTGCCGTGCGGACTCCCAGCCAGCCAGCACCGGACCGAGCGAGTAGAGTCCGTCGTGGTAGTCGTTAAGCAGGTGGCTGGAGTTGCCTGTTCGGATAGCTTCGCAGAAACGGCGATCGAGCTCGTACCAAGGGTTGATGGCGGGTGTAGGGGGTGGGGCGTCGGGTGTGGGATGGCGAGGCGCGGTTCTGTCGAAGTCGGCTTTGTAGACTGTTTCACCGTTCATTTCGATGTGGCTGTAGCCATGAATACCAAGGTAGCCGTTCTCGAAGTAGACGAGGAAGTAGGGCTCGTCAGCGGGCTGGTTCTCTGTGGCGCATAGGAACGTCATCGTCATGGTGGCTTCGTTCATGAGGTGATAGTTGAAGGAGGCGGATGTGGGAGCGCGATGACGGTCGGGATCGTGCTGCAAGTAGGCCTGTGCTGTCCGGATGTTCAGACCCGTTATGTAGCGGGAGTAGTCTACGGCGTGAGGTCCCCAGTCGAAGAAGGCTGATGCACCTTTCTCGAACTGGCTGTGCCAGCTGTCCGAGGTGCGGAATTCTGGAAGTGGGCGAATGCTCTGGTAGCGGACGTGGACGATCTTTTCCCCTTTCAGAAGACGCTTGGCCTCTTGGAAAATCGGACGATAGCGTTCGCGGAAGCAGACGGTGCTGATGACACCGGCATCTCGGATGGCTTGGTCAATTCGGCGTGCAACCGACATTTCAAGCGCTTGAGGCTTCTCGCTGAAGATGTGCACGCCCTTCGAGGCCGCCGTTGCCTCAATGTCCGTTCTCGCAAAGGCGGGTACGATCGACCAGAGTGCGTCGAGATCTTCCTTCTCGAGCATCTCGTGACCGTTGGTGTAGACACGCGGGATGTCAAACCGGCCAGCCGTATCGTGAGCGGCCGATTCGTTCACATCGCAGACAGCCACAACCTCGGCATTCCGGATGCGAGCCAGGTTCGGCAGATGCTGCTTGTTCGCGAAGCTTCCGGCGCCGTAGATGCCGACACGAATAGTTCTGGTCACGCGATCCTTTCTGTGAAAGATTGACCCGTTTTGGGAAGTTTGGTTCAGCTGACGAGCCGGCGGAGAGGTTCTGTCCGCGTGTTGCAGATCATGAGGTCTTCGATCGTTTCTAGTCCCTGCCTGATAACGCGCAGCGTTTCCTCCGTAGCCTCAGCGGTGACTCTGATGTCTTCATCCGTGTGGGCAAGGGTTGGTCCGAAGCTCATGTAGCCGCGAATCCCCCGTTTTGCCACCCGGTGTCGTAGGCCATCAGGAAGACGATGTCGGGGCGGCTGTCACTGGTATTCGCCGGTGCTTGTCCACGTTGCCCGACCGTGACAAGGTCTGCTTTTGTACATTCTCTCTGTTGGAGGAAACACCTCCTGCTAAGACGATGCGCTTTCTGATCATACTAGTTCGCCCGTTTCCCCAAGAAAGAGGTCTGTGTGCCAAGAGTCTTGTTCATCTGTACAGGAAACATCTTCAGAAGCATGATTGCAGAATATGCCCTGAAAGCTCAAGTGCTGCATGAAGTGGGTCTGGCCGTGGCATCGGCGGGGATTCAGGCGAAGCCAATGGAGATGTATGGCGTGGCTCGCGACCGGCTGATCGAGTTGGGAGTCGATCCGACTGGGCACGTACAGAGGAGGCTGACAGGGGAAATCCTGGAGGGGGCCGGGCTCCCGGTGGCTATGAGTGTCGACCATCAGGCTTTCGTTCACGAGACATTCGATCGCGAAGTCCCGCTTTTCAATCGCGTTTGCTATGGAAGGGACGAACCGCTTCTGGATCTGGGTGAGAAGCTACCGGATTGGCAGGCGAATACGACGGAGGCAGAGACCTACGTCAGACAAATGGTGGATAGGATCTGGGAGGCGATCCCGCATTTCAAGGCGAACCTGACGCAGTTTCTTCCTAGATCAGATGGGAACTGATTTTCTTACGAGATAGTCCGGCAGGTTTGCAAGCGATGGGCAGCCCAGCTGTCCCATTGTCGACTGGAGCTCCGCCTTGAGTGTGTTGATCAAGTGGTCGGGCCCCATCTTGTCGAGGGCAGCTACGGCGAACATGAATGCTCTTCCCATCAGGACGAAGTTTGCCCCTAGAGCGATCATCCGGGCGATGTCGAGGCCGGAACGGACGCCCCCATCGGCAATGATCGGATAGTCGGGTCCGACGGCTTCGCGCACGCGCGTCAGAACACTGACCGCCGTTGGCGCAGCATCGAGCTGACGTCCCCCGTGGTTGGAGACGATCACACCGTCAGCCCCCGCATTTGCGTAGACACTGGCCTCCTCCGGGTCCAATACGCCCTTTACAAGCAGATTACCCGACCATTGAGACCGGATTTCGCCGAAGACATTCCGTGTGATGTGGACACCCATACGGTTCTTGATGAACCGAGCAGAGCGATGGATCTCGGATCGGCGCTTCTTGAGCGTTTCCGCGTCGTAGTAGGGTGCCAAGTTCACGAACTTCGGTACGCCTGATGCGAGCATTCGGAGCGCCCAAGGCGGGTGGATCATCATCTGCCAGAGCGTCCGCAGGTTGAAGCTCGGTGGGACGGACAAACCATTCCTGATGTCGTGCTCGCGCCGCGTCCCATAGGGCACATCGACGGTGACGATCAGCGTATCGTATCCCGCGTCGGCGCAGCGCTTGATGAGGTCCTTTCGGATGGCCGGATCCTGAGGCGTGTAGAGCTGGAACCAAGTGTTCTCGGCGGCCAGTTGGCGAGCATTTTCCAGGGTGATCATGGCAACGGTACTGAGTGTAAACGGGATGTTGTGGTTTGCGGCGGTACTGGCGAGATGGGCTTCAGCTTTCGGCCAGACGAGACCTGCCAGGCCGATCGGTGCGACACCGAACGGTGCATCGTATTCGCGACCCAGGAGGTTGCACCCGTAGTTGGGCTGGTCGATTTCTGAAAGATACTTAGGCATGAGCTCGACTTCGTCCAACTCCTCTCTGTTCTTCCTCACTCCGACACCATTCCCGATTCCGTATGCGAGGTAATCGTGAACGAACTTCGGTAAACGCTTGAGCGC
The DNA here is from genome assembly GCA_003526745.1 of Candidatus Latescibacterota bacterium. GTDB lineage: Bacteria > Latescibacterota > UBA2968 > UBA2968 > UBA2968 > UBA2968. The sequence goes on along the minus strand of DPVD01000383.1, from coordinate 14,927 downwards.
AGCTGTTTCGAGATCTGCCACGCAGGTATAACGTCGTTCGTATCGCTTCATTCTTGCTGCACCTTTCGTCTATTTAAGAGCCCTTCTGAGGAATATGAAGATAAGACGGTTAGACTGACCGAGCCACCGGGTTGACGGAAAGACAAGGCATTCTCTTCTTGAAATCGACTACACAGCTTTGACCCCAAGCCTAACGAGGACGTCGTGAAGCGAATTCTGATTGCAGGGTTCAGACAGGAGACTGGAAGCTTCAATCCCAAGCCTACGGTTTACGACGATTTCGATGTGCTCACTGGACAGAAAATGATCGACAAGACGTCCGGGGGCTACGTCGGCGGCGCCCTGAAGGTGTTCGATGCGCGTGACGATATCAAGGTCGTTCCCACATACTCGGCCAGCTCGGGAACGGGAGGGCCCGTGGCCACGGCGGATCTTGACAGGCTGATCGGTGAGCTGCTTGAACGCGTGGAGGGGGAATCGAACATCGATGCGGTGTATCTGTCGATACACGGCGCGATGGCTGGAGAGACAGAGGAGGATCCGGAGGGACGCGTCCTTGAAGGGATCAGGAAACACTTAGGCGACGTACCTTTGACCGCGTCAGCTGATCTGCACGGGATCATGACTGACAAGCTGGTTGATGGTATCGATGCGATCTCGTTTCTGCACACGTATCCACACATAGACGCGTTTGCGACGGGAGAGCGAGCGGCCGTGAACCTGCTACGGATTCTGGATGGTGAGATCAAGAGCCCTGTGACGGGTCGGGTCAAGATTCCGATGCTTGCCAGAGGAAACGAGCTGATCACGAAGACAGGCAAGTTCGGCGCGGCGATCCGGAAGTGCCAAGAGATCGAAGCGTCGGAGGGAGGTGTCGCAGCCGGCGTGAACATCGGGAATCCATTCACGGACGTTCCGGATTTGCGTTCGAATACGATCGTGACGGTCGATGGGGATCAACAGCGAGCGGATGAAGAAGCAATGGAGCTCGCCCGCTTCATGTGGGAGAACCGGAATCTCTGGTTCGCGAGTCTCCAGTCGATGGAAGAGATCGTCAAGAGATCGGAGCGCCAGGAGGGGCTGACCGTCTGCGGTGATCCGGCCGACTCGACGTCGTCCGGTGCCTCGGGGGACAGCAATGCGATCCTGAAGGGCCTGCTCGAGTACGGATACAGCAAGAGAGCTCTGATCTTCATCGTCGATGCGCCGGCGGTTCAGAAAGCCTTCGGGGCCGGGGTGGGTAGCACGATCGAGATTGGTTTGGGCGGATCGATCGATACCAGGCTTTTCACGCCGTTGAAGGCTGAGGTTTATGTCCAGTCACTGAGTGACGGTCTATACGGCAGTGGGCCTGTTCCCGGGAGACCGGGGCGCACAGCGAAGCTCAAACTGAATCAGCACACGGTTGTGGTTTCGGAACGAGCAGTGGCAACGACGAGCTCGATGTTTTTCCTGTCGCAGGGCGAAGACCCGCAAAGCTACGATTTCGTGATAGCCAAGTCGCCAAACGGCTTCCGCACACACTATGAGCCTCTGGCTGCACAGATCCTCTACGCAGATGTCTTGGGATCGACGAGTGCGAACCTGAAGACACTTCCCTACGAGCGGTGTCCGCGACCGATCTTCCCTCTCGACGAAGGGGTCGAGCCGGGGTTCTAGATCATCTGTCTCTCAAGTGCGTAGACACCACGCGTATGGCCCGGGACCCGTTCTCCCAACCATCCTCGCGATCGACGCACGCATGCTTATAACACGGTCTGTCTGCTGGGCAAGGCTGGCAAGATTTCGGAGCTCTTCCGGATCCGATGCGAGGTCGTAGAGCTCATCCAAGTCGGCGCGGTTCCTCACATACTTCCACGATCCATCAAGCATCATCACGTGTGAAGCGAAGTGCTCTGGTTCGTTCGAACCCCGGTAGATCGTTTCTTGACTGGCAATCTCTGCGAATACTGGGCGAGAGACAGGTTCCTCTCCGGCGCGCAAGTGTTTCGCCACGGACTGGCCGTCGATGTCCGTGGGAACGGATGAACCGGACAGCTCGGTGAGGGTTGGCATCAGGTCAACACCACCCAGCGGTGCACGGACCCTTTGGGGAGGAAGGCCTCCTGGCCAGTGGAGGAGGCAGGGTACACGGACCGAGCTCTCATACATGAAGCATTTTTCGGTGTAACCGTGATCGCCCAGCAATTCGCCGTGATCGCTCATGAAGACGAGGATTGTGTCCTCGAGCAGACCTTCAGTCTCCAGCGCGGACACGATCCGGCCGATCTCCGAATCGATGTGGGTGACCAGAGCATAGTAGTAGGCCGTGAACTCCTGCACCTGTAGATCGGTGACGCTTTCGGGGATGCGGAACTTGCCGGTCTTGTGGTAGTCGGGCTTTTCTTCAAGATTGTCGCGGAGCGTTGCCGGGATCGGCATACGGTCCGCCGGATACAACTCCAGCAGGTCCTGTGGAACCAGCATTTTCGGATGCGGATCCTTGATGCTGACGAAAGCGAAGAACGGCTCTCCAGCTGTCTGGTCCAGAAACCGGAGTGTGTGATCGACTGTCCACGTGGTGCGTTGCTGACGGGGGTCGTCTAGGACTCTGAATCCCAGCGTGTTGCCGTGCTGGGTGAATGCGCCCCTTTTTCGGTAGAGATCCTCGACGCCTTCCTCCCTGAAGTAAGCTTCAAGTGGATCTGTATACTGCTTTCCCAGGTATCGGTAGGCCTGCCAGTAGTCGTCGAACCCGTGCTGTGGCTTATGATCGTTCCCTAGATGCCAAGGCCCGACCATCCCGCATCGATACCCTTCGCGTTTGAGGACATCGCCGATGGTGGTGTGATAGGATGGCAAATGGGAGCCCCAAGCCGTACCACGCACGGGGCCATAGTTGCGCAGCTGCATATGTGCGTGCGGGTACAGCCCGGTCAGCCAACTCGCCCTGGCAGGTGAGCAGACGGGGGACGCGCAATAGGCGTTCTCGAACACGACGCCCTGTTCAGCCAGCTTGTCAAGCACTGGCGTCTTGATGATCTCGTTGCCTGCGAAGCCGGCGGCATCGAAACGCATCTGGTCACACATAATCCAGATGATGTTGGGTTGGTTAGATATCGGCGCTCTCGCGTTTCGGATACGTGAGATCGAGAATGACGCCGTCCTGGTTTTGGGCGGAATCATCCCCGTAGTATCGACTTGAAGTGGAACCAAGTTTATATCGCTTCCCACAAGGAGGAAGTGACACGGCAACCCGAATCGGGCGCTTGAGACGTTCTCTGCTGCAATAGTCAGGAGCGCGGGCTGTCGACTGTCGCGAAGCCGCGGTATACCAGAGGCTGACCGCCCCTAGTTGTTGATTTTCGCCCCGTTGAGGCTTGCTGCGTTCATCCTACGTCTCGCCATCGTGAGACAGACCCGTTGGGTTGCCCTGACCATTTTCTACGTCCTCCCCACTCCCTGCCTTGAGGCGTTATTCTCCTACACGTGGAAGATGTAGAGATCACGTTTCTCGAGGGGCAGGTCGATCCAACTGCCGTCAGCGCGGTGACTTTCGGCCACGGCAATGCAGGCTTCCGTGATGTGGTGTGTCACATCGATATCTCCGATCGTTGGACGATCCTTCTCATACGCATCGATGATGTCCTCCAAGCACGTGACCACATGGCTGCGCGCTTCGAGCGGCTCCGTTTCTCGATTCTCCCAGGTCTGACGTTTTCCACGCATCCCGCCGAGCATGCGAAGCTGTATGGCCTGGCCGTTGTTGAGTGACCGGATTGATCCCTCTGTTCCGACTACCTCGAACTCCCACGGTCCGGCCGGGATACTTGCTGCGTAGATACCGTTCTCGAAGGCCAGCTGATAGGTGGCTCTCGGGTCGAATGCGATATGGTTGTTCTCGATTCGGGTATCAAGGGGCTGCAGCTCCCCGCGCACCGATCGAATTCGTGGATCACCAACGAGGTAGGACACGGTGTCGATCGAGTGGATGTGACCGTGCATCAGGCTCGATGCGGCGAAGTGCGTGACGGCAACAGGCTTTCCGATGTCGCCCTGGTCTATTGAAGCCTTTACTGCCTGGTAGTGCTCGTTGAACCGACGCAGGACACCACTGTTGAACACGGTGCCGTTTTTCTTTACCGCATCCCGGACAGCATCAGCCCGAGACACGGAACTCGCAATCGCTTTCTCCACATAAAGCATCGGCACACCTAGATTCGCCAGATCGACTGTCAGGTCTGCGTGCGAATCCCCTCTGAAACTGCTGTCCGGGGCCGAATTCGCCGGCTTGAACAGACCCGATGCTGTCGTGCACACGGCGACCATATCCAGACTCTCCTTCTCGACCATCTCGCGGTAGTCCTCGTAAACGGCCTCCACACCCCAGCGTTTCGAAAAGTTGGCACGCTTGTCTTCCTGGAGATCCGAACCGGCGACCAGATCGAGCCGATCCATCTCGGCACAGCAGCCGGCAATGGCGTATGGCTTGATGGCGTGGTTCTCGTCGTCGATCGTACTGCCCATTCGGCCGAGACCTATGATTCCGACTCGGTATGTATTCATCACTTACCTTTCGTCATTTGCGGTGCGTCAGGAGTCTCGCCGAGACAAACAAGTCTGCCGCTTCGGGACTGCATGCGATTGGGGTGTCGTGTACGACGGCAAGTCGAGTCAGAGCGATAAAGTCGGCATCGTGAATCTTCTCCGTCATTGGGTCCGAGAAGAAGATGACGACGTCGATCGAGTGGTCCACGATCCGGGCGGCGATCTGCTGGTCACCTCCCCGAGCGCCGCTTTGTAAGCGTTTGATGTCCAGGTCGGGGAAGGCTTCCTTCAGCATTGTGCCTGTGCCCCAGGTGCAAACGAGCTTGTGGCCGGTGAGCTTGTCCACGTGTCGACCAACCCAGGCTGTCAACTGCGCTTTTCGTCCATCGTGGGCGACAAGCGCGATGTGCTGCTTTCCAGGATGTGCCATCCGGGCGTTTTCGGCCATTGTCAGGATCGACCTGACCTGGTCTGTCACGCCGGGCGCCTCCGCTGGAAACTGATCGGAGAAGGCGGCCGTCCCGACCGTAAATCCGGCAGCTCCTGCTTCGGCGATTGCATCGACGCGTTCTTCTCTGTCGATGCTGCCCGCCATGATGACCGGTCCACGTGAGGCATAGCACACCGATTGCATTAGTGTGGGTGCGTCTCCCGCGAACCTGTATGCCAACAGATCCAGACCGTGGACACCCGGTGTCGACGTGAGCTCGCGGGCCGAGTCTGTGATCGCATCGATCGTACCTTTGAGTATGCTCGGATGCCCGGTGATTTGACCCGGAAAGGGGTAGTAGAGCACGGGAGAAGGTTCGAGGGTCGGAATGACTTGTTCCGCTCGTGTTCCCCCAAGTAGACAGTCCACGTTCAGTTCTACGGCCGCTCGTGCGGAGGCGAACTCGCTCTCCTCGTCGAGGCTTACTACCTCGATATAGCTTCGAGCGCCAGCAGTTCGGATGTCGTCCGAAAGCCTTTGCAGCTCGTCGAAGGGCAATCCGACATCTTTGAATCCGATGTGTCGACAGCCGCCGTCGAGGACCTCGTCCAGACGTTCTCTTGCGTTGGGGATCGTCTGGTCGTTCTGCGTCATCATAAAAATGAAATCAAAGGCCATGTGGTGCTCCACACTGAGAAAGCTCGTCCGGGGTTGCAGGGGACATGATAGGGGCGTTGTCTATAGTCTGCTAGGGGCCTCGGTCGGAGGCCCCTAGTGCCTCTGGTGGGCTCGGCGTCTTGATTGTTCATTCTGGTGTCACATTCCTATTCCCACAACCCGTTCGCGATATCCGTGAAGCCCCGGATGTGCATTGTTCCGAGTCGATCCTCGTGCACGACACGGTCCACGCGATGGTTTTGATCGCCGGCGGATAGTTCCAGCAGCTGGTCGAAGAGGGCGCTGATGTCCTGATCACGAGTACGCACAAAACGCTCGCCGGTCCACAGGGTGGGATGATGATAAGGAACGGCGCAGGGCTCTTTGAGCGAATCTGAGAGGCGACGGCCCCACTGATCATCGCGAATGCCAAGGCGCTTGGTGTGGCACTGGAGGCTGAGGGGCTTCCGACTGCGGGAGCAGACTAGGGACATAAGGAGTCTCACACTGCTATTCCTGTCGTTTATGTGCACGGAACGGGCAGCGATGTTGCGAGGGGGCTAGCAGAGAACCACATTATCGTCGCTGGGACTGGCGTTCTAGAAGACTACGGTCCCCCGATCGGAGTCCAAGAGATGACGTGATTCGGGATGATTCCGAGCGACGCTGAGAGGACCGCGCATCTAATAGTCAAGGCGGCCTTTGATGAGCACGTCAAGGACGAAGTCGTGGCCCGTGCCGAAGGATAGGACCCTATTCGATTTACTGCAGATGATGATTAGACGATCGCTAAGGCACGAACCTCGCCAAATTCGCGGTCCAGTTTTGCCCAGAACTCCCCGCAGTCGGTACTTTTGTAGACTTCTCCGCTGACACTGTAGGCCACGATCCAGTCGGGGTGGACCGGATTATGTTCCACTTTCCAGATCGTACTATTGGCCGTCCCGCCGAGATCAGCACGCTCCCAAGTGCTTCCCAGATCTGTCGTGTAGAATAGGCCACCCTGATCGCCCGGTGGTCCATTACCGGCACCGATGTAGATGCGGTTTGCACTCTCCGATATCAGGATTGCGCTCCGGGTGTATGCCCACGGGAAGTGTTCCTTGATACCAAGGGGCGTCCATTTGGCCAGGTCCGTGGTTGTGCAGACGTCGTTGTTGGTTGCCGCAACCAGCGTCTTTGGTTCCCCTGGGACGACGGTCAAACCGTGGATGTCGAGACTGGACAGGCCTTCGTTGCCTGCCTCCCACGTTTCGCCGCCGTCGTGGCTGTATCGCATCCCGTCGATTTCGATCCCGGCGTACACCGTCTGACTGTCTTCAGGGTCCACGATCATGGTTGTGACCCGCGGGATAATGGATCCGCAGTTGTCAACCAACTCCGCTGTCAGCTTGCGCCACGAGTCACCTCCATCCTCTGATTTGTAGAAAGCTGAGGGACAAGTACCGACGTAGATGTTTCGGGAATCGTTCGGATCGATGGCGATCGACCAAATCTGCAGTTCGTTCAAATCGGAATCGAGCTGAGCCCATTCATCGCCGTCAATTCTGGATCTGTATAGTCCAGCCTCAGTACCCGCGAACATGATGCTAGGATCTGTCGGGTCGAAAGCTAGGGCTCGGATGTCACACTCGGAATGCATGCCCTTCGTGCACTTCTTCCACGACTCGCCGCCATCTTCGCTACGGTAGACGCTCTGTCCCACTGTTCCTACGTAAAGCCTTGGTTGACCTACCATCAGTTCCTCCTGGATTTCTATCGAAGTATGTTCACAATCTGTGCTATTAAGCTCTTAATTTCAAGGGAACTGACCAGGCGATTCGGGTTTCGCTTTCGTGAGCGAACTCGTGCATGTTGAGGCTGTAGCCAATGCAGTTATTAGATGGTCGAAGAAAGAGGAGACACGCATGAAAGGCGTGGTTTACTTGGGAGACAGCGAAGTCGAGGTCAGGGATTTTCCCGATCCGGAGCCCGGCTCGGGGCAGGTGGTCATTCAGATGAAGATCGGGGGGCTTTGCGGGAGCGATCTGCATAAGTATCACAGCAGCCGTGAATGGGCCGCTGGCAGAGAAGGCATGATATCGGGACACGAGCCGACCGGTGTCGTGGTCGAGGTCGGCAAGAACGTGAAGAACGTGAAGGTTGGTGCCAGAGTCTGTGTCTACCATCGAGTCGGGTGTGGCTACTGTGTTGAATGCGTTTCCGGGACACCCGCCCACTGCCCGACCGGAGGTGCCTTTGGACGAACTCAGGACGGGTCTCACGCCGATCTGATGCTGACCGAGTCACGCTACTGCCTGCCTTTGCCGGAGTCGCTTTCGTTCGAGGTCGGAACACAGCTGGCGTGTACGGCCGGGACGGCTTTCGCAGGTGCCAGCAAGATCTTGGGACACGCAGGAGACACGTATGTTGTGTTCGGTCTCGGCCCGGTCGGTATGACCGCCTTACTCGTCGGTCAGGGAATGGGGTATCAGACGATCGGGATCGATGTTCAGGCTTACCGTGTCGCCCTCGCGGAACGGATCGGAAACGGCCGCGTGATTGATGCAAGCAAGGACGATCCTGTCGAAGTTATTCGGGATCTTACGAACGGACGGGGAGCAACGGGTGTAGTCGAATGCTCCGGGAACTCGAAAGCTCGCACTCAGGCCGCACAGGTGGCCGGTCGCAAGGGCACAGTCGTTTACGTCGGGGGGGGGGGGGCGGCCAATCTTATGGTGAGTATGGGCGACCTGATCGGCAAGGACGTCACGATTCGGGGCAATTCGGTATACCCGGTTAGCGCCTATTACGAAGCCGTCGAATTCCTCCAGAAGACGAGTGTACCCTTGGACGATATGGTGACGCATCGGTATCGGATCGAAGACGCGGTCGAAGCATTCAATACCTTCGATTCGAGTCAGACGGGTAAGGTGGTTTTCGAATGGGACTGAGGATCTGAATGAGCGTCTCGGTCGTTGTCGATGGTTAGGGGATCTCGGTCTCAGGTACGTTGAAGTCGGTGTGAACCCGGGGCCGAGACCTGCACGCCGCACTAGGCCCAACCCGGGATTCCTTTAGGTATTTGACCGTCGGTGATCCACCCGTGGCCGACCTTGAAGGTGTTGCAGCATCCCTGACTTAGTCTACTGTGCCTCCGCTTGGCCTCGACGAACTCCCTGTTCACCGTCTTCTTGACGACCGTGATGCGAACCGTGCTCGGGTTCATAGGCATCGCTTCTAGTCTGCCATCATGTCGTCCGCTGAATCGTGCGCTTCATACCCCAGGACTTCGCGTGCGTGCGTCATATCCCTATAGGAATACTGGTTCTTCGAGACGACAAAGAAGATGTCGTGTCGGATCTCTTCAGATGCCTCGATACAAGTCCGCACCATTCTCGCGACGTCTCCTTGACTGCAGAATACGCTGTTCTGCCGGGTCTGAAGTGGGCGATCCTGATCGTTTACGGCTCCGATCCGCAGACCGATCATCGACATCCCTGACGAATCGGAATAGTGTCTCGCAAGTGCTTCCGCCCCCACTTTGC